>CAYVFM010000091.1:0-6107 GCA_964450995.1 uncultured Gemmatimonadota bacterium
GTCGTGCCGCCCGGCAGCATCTACGGCCTGCTGGGCCCCAACGGGGCGGGCAAGACCACCACCATCCGGATCATCATGGACATCCTGGGCCCCGACCATGGGCGGGTGGAGGTCTTCGGCCGGCGCGTGGACGACGAGGCCCGGACCCGGATCGGCTACCTCCCCGAGGAGCGCGGCCTCTACCAGAAGATGACGGTGATGGACCAGATCGCCTTCCTGGGCGTGCTCAAGGGGATGGAGCGCGCCGAAGCGCGACGGGAGGCCGGCCGCTGGCTGGACCGCTTCGACCTCTCGGGCTGGGCCGACGAGGACGTGGAGACCCTCTCCAAGGGGATGCAGCAGAAGGTCCAGTTCATCGCCACGATCCTCCACGACCCCGACCTGCTCATCCTGGACGAGCCCTTCAGCGGCCTCGACCCGATCAACGTGGACCTGCTGAAGGAGATCGTGCTCGAGAAGCACCGCCAGGGGACCACCGTCCTCTTCTCCACGCACCAGATCGAGGACGCCGAGCGGCTCTGCGACCGGGTCTGCATGATCGCCGGGGCCCGGAAGGTGCTGGACGGGGAGGTGAGCGAGGTGAAGGCCTCGTTCGGCGGCAAGGAGGTGGCCCTGAGCTTCCAGGGCCCCCGGGACTTCCTGGAGGACACGCCGTCGGTCCGGCGGGTGGTCGACCACGGCCGCTACCTGGAGGTCCGCCTCGACGAGGACGCCGACCCCCAGGCGCTGCTCCGCCGGGCGATGGAAGCCGGGGTCCGGGTCCAGCACTTCGAGCTCATGGATCCGCCGCTGCGCGAGATCTTCCTCGAGATGGCCCGTCGGAAGGGGATGGAGGAGGAGGTCGAGGAGGGCGGAGAAGCCCGACCGGGACCCGGCGGTCGGCCTGCCCGGGCCGGTGCGGAGGGAGGCGACCGATGAGCCGGTCGTGGCGGCGCGTCCGGGCCATCGTCCGGCGCGAGTACCTGCTCCGGGTCAAGAACAAGTGGTTCCTCCTCACCACCTTCGGCCTGCCCCTCCTCTTCCTCGCCATGGGCTTCCTGCCGGCCCTCCTCGCCACCAGCGGCGGCGACGGGACCGTCCGGCTCGGCGTCGTGGACCGGATGGGGGCCGAGGGGGCGGACCTGCCAGCCCTCCTCGCCGGTCAGGACTCGGCCCTGGTGGCCGAGCCGGTGGCCCTGGACAGCGGGGCCACGCGGGAGGACCTGCTGGAGGCCCTCCGCGCCTCCGAGATGACGGCCTTCCTGGTCCTCGAGCCCGAGGTGCTGGAGGGCGAGCGGGCGACGCTGCTGGCCCGCCGGAGCGTCGGCCAGGGGCTGGAGCGGGACATCCGGGACGCCGTCCGCCAGGCGGTCGTACGCACCGGCCTGGCCCGCTCCGGGCTGGACACGGACGAGGCGGACGCGATCTACGAGCACTCGCGCCTCCGCCTCTCGGTGACCCGCGTGGACCGGGAGGGCACCCAGTCCCAGGAGGTCCTGGCGATCATGGCCATGGTGCTCACCTTCATGCTCTACATGATGTTCATCATCTACGGCCAGATGATCACCCGGGGGGTGCTGGAGGAGAAGACCTCCGACATCGCCGAGGTGCTGGTCTCCTCGGTCCGGCCCTGGGAGCTGATGGCCGGCAAGGTGCTCGGCATCGGCGCCATGGGGCTGACCCAGATCGCCATCTGGACGGTGGCCCTGGGCCTGCTGACGGCCTACGGGCTGACGGCGGCCGCGGCGTCCCTCGCCGAGATGGGCGTCGACCTCGGCAGCCTCTCCCTCCCCCTCCTGGAGGTGGGCGCGGTCTTCCTGCTGTTCTTCCTCCTGGGCTACTTTCTCTACGCTTCGCTGTTCGGCGCCGTGGGGGCGATGGTCGGGGACGAGCAGGAGGTCCAGCAGGTGAGCTTCGTGCCCATCATGCTGGTCGCGATCCCCTTCGTGATCGCCTTCACCAGCTTCGAGAACCCGACCTCGTCGGCCATGGTGTGGGGCTCCTACTTCCCCTTCTTCACGCCGATCCTGATGCTGGTGCGGGTCACCCTGGGCGTGGCGGCCGCCTGGGAGGTGGTGGTGTCGGTGGCGCTGATGGTGCTCGCCATCGCCGGGACGGCGTGGCTCACCGGTCGGATCTACCGGGTGGGCATCCTGATGACCGGGAAGCGGCCGAACCTCCCCGAGCTGGTGCGCTGGATCCGGTACGGCTGAAGCGGGCCGCCCGTCAGGTCCGCTCGGGGAGCTCCTCCAGCAGCCGCATCTGCTCGTCCCGGACCGACGGGACCTCGTGGCACTCCCGGCACCGGGCCTCGTAGGTCTCGGCGCCGCCCACCTGGATGACGGGCCCCTCGGCGGAGGCGGGCTCGCCGTCGACCAGCCGCTGGTTTCGAGTGGCCAGCTCCCCGCACTGGACGCAGATGGCGTGGAGCTTGTCGATCTTCTCGGCCACGGCGAGCAGGTCGGGGATGGGGCCGAAGGGCTCGCCCCGGAAGTCCATGTCGGTGCCCGCCACGATGACCCGCCGGCCCTGGTCGGCCAGGGCGTTGACCACGCCCACCACCGCGTCGTCGAGGAACTGGGCCTCGTCGATCGCCACGACGTCGGTGCCGGGGAGGACGTGCTCGGCGATCTCCCGGGCCTCGGAGATCGGGATCGCCTCGACGCGGCTGCCGTCGTGCGAGGCCACCGCCTCCACCCTGCCGTAGCGGTCGTCCAGGTGCGATTTGAAGACCTGCACCGACTTGCGGGCGATCGTGGCGCGCCGGACCCGGCGCATCAGCTCCTCGGACTTGCCGCTGAACATCACCCCCGTGACGACCTCGATCCAGCCCTCCCGTCCCTCCGGCAGCATGGATCGGCCCCGGTCAGTCCAGGGGGCGAGCCTCCTCGAGGAGATCGAGGAGATCGCGGTCGTCCATCTGCTGGAGGTCCCGCTCGGCCGCCGCCACGTCGCGGCTCTCGTGGGGGACGAAACAGGCGCGCTCCCGGGATTCGGTGAGACAGAGAAAGTAGATGCGGGCGGCCGCCTCCGTCTCGGGCTGGCCGCCAGAGACGTAGGCCTCCCACTCCCTGAGGCTCTCGTCGTGGAACGTGCGGCGCACGGCGGGCCTCAGACCTTCACCGACGTGGCCAGCAGCTCGCGGAGGTCGTCCTCCCCGAGCTGCTCGGCCGCCTCCTCCGGCACCTTCGAGGAGCCGGAGGGGAGCACGTTGTAGCGCTGCGGCTGGTCGGTGTCCGACTGGCACCGGAACAGGACGCGGAGGTGGCCGGCCTGGGGATCGGTGCCGGCGTGCAGGCAGAGCTCCGCCTGCCACTCGCGGCCCCCGTGGCTGGTGAACTCCACCGTCTCGCTGTCGGCCGCCCCGTCCAGACGGAAGAGCAGCTTCTTGATCTGGTCGACGCTACGCATCTGCCGGTTCGTCCAGGGGATGAGGATCGGGATGACGGTCGGCCCGGCGCGGGCCGGAGAGGCCCGGCACGGGACCGACAAGGTAGACCGGCCTCGCCCGGCTCGCCAACCGGCGCGGGGCCCGGCCGAGGACGGTCCGCGGACGCTCCAGGGCGGATACGACCCCGGGTCGGGCGGGGGCGTGTACCGTCTCTCCACCCCCCGGCGTCAGACCTCCGTCAGGGATACAGTCGACTGCACGTCGGACCCGGACCGGTTATTATGTCCAAAGGTGCGTAGGTGACCTCGAACCGGGACCAGCCTTGAGCCTGCTGACCTCGTCCGACCAGCGGTGCCTCTTCTGCACCGGGACCCTGTGCCGCTACCCGCTCGTGGACGGCCCGGGGGAGGCGGGGGACGAGCGTGCCGTCGAGATCCTCTGGAGCGAGTGCCTCGAGTGCGGCTTCTCGGTCCCCACCTCCACCAACCATCCGGAGCTGGTCTTCGGGAACCGGGACCGCGTGGAAGAGCTGGCCGAGACCGGCACGGCCGCCCTCCTCCTCCCGTCCGAGGCGGCGGTCCGGTTCCATCCCGCCCGTCCCGCCCAGATCGTGCACGCGTGCCGCGAGGCCGGCTTTCGCGAGGTGCATCTCGAGCTGCTGGGCGACGAGCTGGTGGCCGCCCGCTACCTGGAGCACTGGCGGGAGAGCGAAGAGGAGGAGACCTGGATCCGCTCCACCAGCGACCTGGTGGTCCAGTACCTCCGGATCCGGCACCCCGAGCTGATCGAACGGCTGGTGCCCGTGGTCTCGCCCCCCGAGGCCGCGGCGCGTCACCTCCGCGCCCTCGCCGCGGCCGAGGGGGAGGAGGCCGAGGTCGTCCACGCCGGCCTGGGCCCCCCGGCGGCGAGCTCCTCGCTCTCCTACGTGCCCTTCACGCTCGACGGCCTGGCGGAGATGTTCGAGGCGCGGGACATCGACCCCGCCGAGATGCCGGACGAGATGCCCGGGGAGATGCTCCGCCGCCGTCACCACTCGATGTCGGGCGGCCTCCCCCGGGCGATGCTCGACGAGGCCCCCGAGAGCTCCGCCCGGTTCCACAAGATCCGCGACCTGCACGGCCTGACCGAGATCGCCCGGGCGCTGGCGAGCGGCGAGGAGGGGCTCGGCTTCGTCGACGCCCTCCCCTTCGAGAGCCCGCTCGGCCACCCGTCCCTCGACGGCGTCGAGCCCGAGGATCTGGTGCGCCGGCGCCGACTCGTGGGGGAGATGGAGGAGGACCGCTCCGAAGAGCCCGTCGTCGAGGCCGCCGAGGACCTGGATCTCACCGCGGACTTCGAGGCGAGCGGCCGGGACGGGCCCGGCATCCTGGAAGTCGAGGACGTCGCGACCACCCTCGCCCAGATGGGCATCCGGCTCGAGGACCTCGTCGACGGCCGCCGGACCCTGTCGACCTGCCCGTTCCAGATGGAGGGCCGCTACCAGGACGCCCTGGAAGACACCCTCCACGACCCGACCACCGGCGTGCTCAGCCACGAGGCGTTCCGGCAGCGGTTCGACGAGGAGATCGCCCGGTCCATCCGTTACGGCACCAGGATGGCGCTCCTGCTGGTGGACCTGGACGGCCACGAGGACGTCGTCGAGGAGCACGGTCCCGGCGCGGGCAAGGCGCTCGTGCAGACCCTGGGACAGGTGACCCAGACTTCCGTGCGGGAGACCGACGTGGTGGGCCGCGTCGGCACCGATCGCATGGGGATCGTGCTGGTGGATCCCACGCCCGAGGGCGTGACCAAGGTGGCCGAGAAGCTCTGTCGACGGCTGGAGGCCTCCGAGACCGAGCACAGGGAAGAGAGCCTCGACAGCGCCACCGTCAGCGTGGGGATCGCCTACCACTCCGGCAAGACGCGGGGTGCCCTGACCGCCGAGGATCTCTTTGCGGAAGCGAACGCATCACTTTACATAGCGAGAGCGCAGGGCGGGAATCGTGTCCACCCCTCCATGGCCGAGGAACTGAATACCCATGAGTCCTGAAGACGAAGGGGCGGAAGTCCGCGGGCTCGACCCCTGGGGGCTCAACGAAGTCGAGGAGCTCCTGTCCGGGCTCGAGGGCGTCGGCTCGCTCAAGGTGGTGCCCGACGGGCACGGCGGCATCGACGAAGTGCATGTCGTGAGCGATCACAGCGTCGGGCCGAAGCAGATCGTTCGGAACATCGAGTCCGCCCTGCTGGCCGAGTTCGGGCTCCAGATCGACCACCGCAAGATCTCGGTCGCCCAGGTCCGACAGCCCGACATCGCGGCCGACGAGGGACGCCCGGCGTCAGGAGAGGCCGAGCCCGTCGACGAACCGAAAGGCGGACGCTGGCTCCTGCTCGACAGCCTCCAGATCGATCGGAAGGCCGGCCAGAACGTTCAGTGCCGCGTGATGCTGCGGAGCGACGGGGAGACCTTCGAGGGCACAGCCGAAGGACCCGACTTCTCGCAGTCCCGCCTGGACGTGGCCGGCCGGGCCGTCCTTGAGGCGCTCAACGAAGCCACGCTCGAGGACGTGGCGTTTCGCCTGAAGGGCGTGAAGCGTCTCGACAACTTCGATCGCGACCTCGTGATCGCCGTGGTCCAGGGCCAGGAGCGCCGGAGGAGCGTGACCCTGCCCGGGATCAGCCTCGTGTCGGACTCACCAGAAGAAGCCGCCGTGCTCGCCTGCCTGCACGCGACGAACCGGTGGGCGGGGGCGGCGTGAGA
>CAYVFM010000092.1:0-6036 GCA_964450995.1 uncultured Gemmatimonadota bacterium
TCCTCATCGGCAAGCCGTTCCAGTCCATCCTCCAGTGGGCCGACGAGATCGAGCCCTCCATGCTCTTCCTGGCCCGCCACGGCTCCCACCGGATCGAGGGGCCGGAGCTCGGCTCCAACGCCGACAACCTCCTCCGGATGGCCCCCTGCAACGTGCTGCTCACCGGGACGCAGGGCGTGGACCCCGAGGAGGTGCCCTGGATCGAGGAGGACGGCCGCAAGGGCCTCGAGTGGGCGCCCGACGCGGAGGTCCGCATCCAGCGGGTCCCGCCCTTCGCCATCGGGATCGCCCGCAACGCGGTCGAGGAATACGTGATGGAGCACCACGGCCCGGGCTCCGAGTTCGCCGCCGCCCTCCGGGACGACTGGAAGCCCGAGGAGAACGGCGGGAACGGCTCCGGGCCGGCCAAGGCGCCCGGCCCGGGCGAGGGCTCCGGCAACGGGGGACCGCCCACGGACGAGGACGGCGAGCCGATCCGGCTCACCCGGGAGGAGCTCCCGGTGGTCACCAACGAGCGGCTGGACGAGGCCATCGAGAAGCTCCTGCCGACCCACATGCAGATGGTCATGGGCATCGGCGACGCCGAGGAGATCGCCCGGGCCGAGGTGAAGGCCGAGGAGGCCATGGAGCGGACCGTGGTGATGGGCCACGACGACGAGGAGAACCCCGAGCCGCCGCCGGTGACCGAGGAGTGCCCGTACACGGGCCACGAGACCACCCGGGAGCGGGACGAGAGCGACCCCATCGTCTGGACCCACGAGGCCTACGAGCGGCTGAAGCAGGTGCCCCTCATCCCGCGTCCGCTGGCCCGGAACACGGTGGAGAAGTTCGCCCGCCAGAGCGGCCTCTGGCGGGTGACCACCGAGATCATGGACGAGAACAAGCAGGCCATGATCGAGGCCGACGCCTTCGACCTCGACACCATGCTGGTGATGTTCGAGGAGATGAAGACCAGGCAGGTCCGGGCGGAGGCCGCGGGCGCCGAGGGGCTGAGCCCCGAGATGAAGAAGTTCATCGAGGAGGCCAAGGAGAGCGGGGTCGACCGCTGTCCGATCCGGGACCTGGCCGAGGAGGCGATGGAGGGCGACGACTGCCCGGTGGACTTCGACATGGCCACCCCCGAGCAGGCCGAGGACGCCATCAAGGCCTACATGGAGGCGTCGGACGGCGACGGCGAGCCTCGGGAGGGCGGTAAGGAGGACGCGGGAGCGTGAGCCCGAGGGGCGCGAGCGCCGGCACGGGCGCCGGCCGAGCGGACGCCGCCGCCGGCTTCCCGGAGGCCTACCGCGAGGCCTGGGGGAGCGGCGACGAGGGGGAGCCGGGCGGGGACCAGCCCCTCCCGCACGTCGTCGCCTGGAACCTCACCGCCCGGTGCAACCTCGAGTGCCCCCACTGCTACATCTCGGCCGGCTCCTGGCGCTCCTCCGGCGGCGAGCTCTCCACCGACGAGTGCCGCCGCATCATGGACCAGGTGCTGGACGTGAACCCCTCGCCGATGTTCGTCCTGAGCGGCGGCGAGCCCCTGGTCCGTAACGACCTGGAGGATCTCGCCCGCCACGCCTCGGATCGCGGCGCCACGGTGGTGGTCGGCACCAACGGGACCCTCCTCACCGACGACCGCATCGCGTCGCTCAAGGAGGCGGGGGTGCGGGGGGTGGCCGTCAGTGTCGACTCCCTCCGTCCCGAGTACCACGACCGCTTCCGCCGCGGGGCGGACGCCCTCCGCCAGACCGTGGACGCCGTGGACCGCCTGCGGGAGCACCGGCTGGACTTCGTGATCCAGACCACCCTCACCCGGGCGAACCGGGACGAGGTCCCGGAGCTGGCGGAGTGGTCGGCGGAGAAGGGCGCCGTCTGCTTCAACCTCTACTTCCTGGTGGGGACCGGCCGGGGGGAGGGGATGGCGTCGGAGGGCCGGCTCACGGGGCTCTCCCCGGAGGAGAACGAGGAGGTGCTCTCGGAGCTGGTGGACCTCCAGCGGGCCTACCGGGGCCGGCTGATGATCCGCTCGAAGTGCCAGCCCCAGCTCATGCGCCACGTCCACCGGCGCGACCCCGACTCGCCGCTGCTGAACTACCGGACCCGCTGTCCCTGCGGGGTCCAGTACTGCCGGATCACCCCGGAGGGGAAGGTCACCCCCTGTCCCTACCTGCCCGAGACCGCGGGCGACCTCCGGGAGTCGAGCTTCGGCGACGTGTGGCGGGGCTCGGAGCTCTTCCGTCGGCTCCGGGGCGGGGAGCTCGGGGGCAAGTGCGGGCGGTGCGCCTACCGGGAGCTGTGCGGGGGCTGCCGGGCCCGGGCCTACGCCGAAACCGGCGATCCCCTGGGCCCGGACGATTCGTGCGCCTACGAGCCCGACGGCCGGGAGGAGGCGCTGGAGCCGCCCCGAGAGCTCACTTACGGCGCCGGGACCGAGCGGGAGCTGCCCTGGAGCGAGGACGCCGAGGAGCGGCTCGAGCGCATCCCCTCCTTCGTCCGTGGCGTCGTGGCCGGACGGCTCGAGGACTACGCCCGCCGGAAGGGGGAGGAGCGGGTGACGGTCGAGCTGATGAAGCGGGTCCGCGAGGAGATGCCCATCGACTTCTCCGAGCGGATGCCTTTCTTCCTGCGGGACGGGGAGGACGAGTGATGACTCGACGGTCCCCCGGACGGACGGCGGCGGCCGCCGCCGGGCTGGCCGCGGCGGCGCTGCTGGCGGCGGCCGAGCCGGCGGCGGCGCAGGAGGCCGCCCGTCGCTACGGGGACTTCCCGGTCGTGGGCCCGAGGGGCGCGGTCTGGATCGCGGCCCAGGTCCACCTGATGTTCGCGGCCTTCGTCCTGGGCGTCCCGATGTTCGCCGTGGTGGTGGAGGGCATCGGGATGTGGACGGGGGAGAAGCGCTACGACGAGCTCTCCAAGGAGTTCACCCGCCTCCTCCTCACCGCCTACAGCGCCACGGCGATCTGGGGCGCGGTGCTCGTCTTCTTCCTCTCCACCCTCTACCCCACCTTCTGGCGGCACCTGACCGAGGTCTTCGCCCCCACGATGTGGGTCTACGCGGGGCTCTTCTTCTTCGAGTCCTTCACGCTCTACCTCTACTACTACGGCTGGGACGCCATGAAGGAGGGCGTCCGGAAGAAGCTCCACCTGGGGCTGGGGGTGCTGCTGAACGTCTGGGGCACCCTCGTGCTCTTCATCGCCGACTCGTGGCTCAGCTACATGATGAGCCCGCCCGAAGGGGTCACGCCGGAGACCTCGCCGGCGAACGTGGCCCTGTGGGACGCGGTGATGAACTTCACCTGGATGCCCATCAACATCCACCGGCTCATCGCCAACGTGGTCTTCGGGGGCGCCATCGTGGGGGCCTACGCCGCCTACCGCTTCCTGGCGTCGGAGAGCGAGGAGAAGCGGGCCCATTACGACTGGATGGGCTACGTCGGGAACTTCATCGCCATCTCCGCCCTCCTGGTGCTCCCCTTCGCCGGCTACTGGCTCGGGCGCGAGATCTACGCCTACGACCAGTCCATGGGCATCACGATGATGGGCGGCTTCATGAGCTGGCTCTGGATCGTCCAGGCCTTCCTCATCGGGGTCCTCTTCCTGGCCGGCAACTACTACCTCTGGACCGGCATGGGGCGGATCCCGGGCGCCGAGCGGTTCAAGCCGTACGTGAAGTGGATCCTGGCGGTGCTGGTCCTGGGGTTCATCGTCTGGGCCACCCCCCACACGATGATCGCCGGCCGGCAGGAGCTGGCCGCCATGGGGGGGAGCCACCATCCCTTCCTGAACGTCCTGGGGGTCATGAGCGCCAAGAACACGGCGGTGAACTTCATGATCCTGGCCACCTTCGTCTCGTTCATGCTGTACCGGCGGGCCAACAAGGAGCCGACGGTGGAGTGGGCCCGGGCCGGGACCTGGGTGCAGGCGGGGATCGTGGCCGTGTCGGCGGCGGTGGTGCTCTTCTACGGCGTCTACGGCTACTTCGTCACCGCCGAGGTCCGCATCGGCTTCAGCGTATACCAGGTCCTCTCGGTGCTGGGGGCGATGGCCTTCGTGGTCGGGCTGGACGTGGCGATGATGCGGGACGCCGAGACCCGCGGCTCGATCCGCTGGGGGAAGATGCCCGAGCGGTCCCAGTACGCCCTCTTCATCCTGGCGGTGACCTTCACCTGGCTCATGGGGCTGATGGGCTTCGCCCGGAGCGGCATCCGCCAGCACTGGCACGTCTACCAGGTGATGCGGGACCAGAGCGCCCAGGCGGCGACGCCGGCGCTGGGCCACGCGGCGATCATGATCAGCGTGTGCGTGCTGATCTTCCTCGGGCTGGTGGGCTTCATCTTCTGGCTGGGGGGGCTGGCCGAGCGGCCGGCCTTCGCCTCGGACGGGCCCGACGGGACGTCGGGGGAGGGGGGATAGCCGCGCATGTGGCGGACGAACCTGAAGATCGTGGCGACGGTGCTGGTGACCATCGGGGTGTACACCGGGATCTCCAACGTCATCCCGCAGGTGGAGTCCGAGGTGCCCCAGCGGACCGAGCTCAGCGCCGACATGAGCCCCTCGGAGCTGGTGAGCGTCGGCGAGGAGCTGTTCTCCGGGGCCGGCGGCTGCGTCGCCTGCCACGGCCGGGGGACCCGGGCTCCCACGCTCCGGGGCGAGATCGGGCAGCGCTGCGGCGAACAGGTGGAGGGGATGAGCTGCAAGGAGTACCTGCACGAGTCGCTGGTGGATCCCCGGGCGTACGTGGTGGAGGGCTACCAGCCCATCATGCCCGACGTCAGCACCCAGCTCTCGGGCAGCCAGGTCTGGGCGCTGGTGGCGTTCCTC
This sequence comes from uncultured Gemmatimonadota bacterium, assembly GCA_964450995.1. Lineage (GTDB taxonomy): Bacteria > Gemmatimonadota > Gemmatimonadetes > Palauibacterales > Palauibacteraceae > CAYVFM01. Next base: position 4,804 of record CAYVFM010000092.1, read on the forward strand.
CAGAGCCAGGGCGGGGAGGTCACCGTCGGGCCCGAGGACCTTCGGGGCGCGGACTCGGGCGGCGGGGGGTCGGCCTCCGGGGGCGGCTCGGACGCGGCCGGCGGCGGCGAGGGGGATGCGGACGCGCCCGAGGAGGTCGTGACGCTCTTCCGGCAGTACCAGTGCGTCACCTGCCACCAGCTGGGCGGGCAGGGGGCCCCCGTGGCCCCGTCGGCCGCCGCGATCCGGGCCCGGGGGCACCCGCCGGAGTACATCCGACGCTCCATCCTCGAGCCCGACGCGGACACGGCCTCGGGCTACGACCGTGACTGGAGCTCCTTCGCCGGAACGATGCCGAAGGACTTCGGCGAGCGGCTCTCCGAGGAGGAGCTGGAGACCCTGGTGTCGTACCTGAGCGGCGAGGGGGAGGGAGGATCGTGATCGACCGGCTCCGCGTCGTCCTCGGTCGGCTGGGGCATCCCCTCTGGGCAAGCGTCGCGGCGCTGGCGGTCGCCTACGCGCTGATTCGGTGGGGCGTCCCCCACCTGCCGCCCCTGGTGGGGGTCGAGAGCGCCCCCGTGCCCGACTCGGTGGTGCTCCAGTACATGCTCACCGTCGTGCTGGCCGTCTTCCTCTACGTCAGCGCGGACGAGGAGCGCTGGCGGGCGTTCCGGGCGCCCCTCCGGGACCTCCTGGCCGATCCCGATCGGCGCTGGCAGCGGGTCGTCGTCCTGGCGGCGGCCATGGCGGTGGTGGGATGGACGGCCTACGGCATGGTGCGGCCCAGCTACGGCGCGCCCTCCTCCCTCCGGTCGATCCACCCGGCGCCCCCGGACCAGATCCAGTTCCGGGGCGAGACGATGCGGATGGCCACGCTCCAGAATCCCCTCCGGGAGAGCGGCGACCTCCAGCAGCACGTCGAGCGCGGTGCCCGGGTCTACGCCGAGAACTGCGTGCCCTGCCACGGCGACCGGCTCGACGGGAACGGCCACTTCGCCGACGCCTTCAACCCGGCCCCGATCGACCTCACGAGCGGGGGGAACCTGCCCCAGCTCAGCGAGAGCTTCGTCTTCTGGCGGATCGCCAAGGGCGGGCCGGGCCTGCCGCCCGAGGGCACGCCGTGGAACTCGGCGATGCCCGCCTGGGAGGACGTGCTCACCGAGCGGGAGATCTGGTCGGTGATCGTCTACCTGTACGAGCGGACCGGCTTCACGCCGCGGGCCACCGGCGGCCACGGGGGCGGGGGGGACGGCG
>CAYVFM010000093.1:0-5979 GCA_964450995.1 uncultured Gemmatimonadota bacterium
ACCCCGACACCGGCGAGATGGTCGTGGTGGAGATGAACCCCCGGGTGAGCCGCTCGTCGGCCCTGGCGTCCAAGGCCACCGGCTTCCCCATCGCCCGGATCGGCGCGAAGCTGGCCGTGGGCTACCGCCTCGACGAGATCGAGAACGCCATCACCCGGCAGACGATGTCCTGCTTCGAGCCGGTGCTGGACTACGTGGTGGTGAAGGTCCCCCGGTTCGCCTTCGAGAAGTTCCCGGGCGTGGACGACACGCTGGGCGTCCAGATGAAGGCGGTGGGCGAGGTGATGGCCCTGGGGCGGACCTTCCAGCAGGCCTGGCTCAAGGCCTTCCGGTCGCTGGAGGAGGGCCGGGCCGGCTGGCTGCCGGGCGACCTGGAGGACGACGGGCTCGAGGACGACGAGCTGGAGACCCTCCGCTCGGCGCTGCGGGTGCCGACGCCGAAGCGGCCCTATCAGCTCCACCGCGCCCTTGCCGCGGGGCTGACGCCGGACGAGATCTCCGGGCTCACCGGCATCGACGAGTGGTTCCTGGGCGAGCTGGCCGAGCTGGTGGAGGGCGGCCGGGCGTGGGCGGAGCTGGAGGAGCCGGACGCCGGCCACCTCCGGACCCTCAAGCGGGCGGGTTTCGGCGACGCCGGGCTGGCCGAGCTGCGGGGGATCGAGGAGGCCGACGTCCGGGCGATGCGCGAGGAGGCGGGGCTCACGCCGGTCTACAAGACCGTGGACACCTGCGCCGGCGAGTTCCCGGCGGCCACGCCCTACCTCTACTCCACCTACGAGTCGGAGAACGAGTCGGAGCGCTCCGGGCGGCCGTCGATCGTCGTGCTGGGCAGCGGCCCGAACCGGATCGGCCAGGGGATCGAGTTCGACTACTGCTGCGTCTCGGCCGCCCTCGCCCTCCGGGAGGAGGGCTACGAGACGATCATGGTGAACTCGAACCCGGAGACGGTCTCCACCGACTTCGACGTCTCCGACAAGCTCTACTTCGAGCCGCTCACGGTGGAGGACGTGCTGGAGATCGTCCGGCTCGAGGAGCCGGAGGGGGTGATCGTCCAGCTCGGCGGCCAGACGCCGCTCTCCATCGCCCGGGAGCTGGAGGAGCTGGGCGTGCCGATCCTGGGCACCAGCGTGGACGCCATCGACGAGGCCGAGGACCGCCGGCGCTTCGAGGCGCTCTGCCGGGAGCTGGGGGTGAAGGCCCCGCCCGGCGGCACCGCCACCGGCGTCGAGGAGGCCGTGGCGGTGGCCGGGGAGATCGGGTGGCCGGTGCTGGTCCGGCCCAGCTACGTGCTGGGCGGCCGCGCCATGGAGATCGTCTGGGACGAGCGCTCCCTGCGCGACTACTTCGGCCGGGCCGTGAAGGCCTCGCCCGAGCACCCGGTCCTGCTGGACCGCTTCCTGGAGGACGCCTTCGAGGCCGACGTCGACGCCGTGGCCGACGGCGAGCGGACCCTGGTGGGCGGGGTGATGCAGCACATCGAGGAGGCCGGCGTCCACTCGGGCGACTCGGCCTGCGTGCTCCCGCCCTACCTGCTGGACGAGGAGCAGGTGGACCGGATGCGGGACTACACGCGGCGGTTCGCCGAGGCGCTGGACGTCCGCGGGCTGATCAACGTCCAGTACGCCGTCCACGAGGGCGAGGTCTACGTGCTGGAGGTGAACCCCCGGGCCAGCCGCACCGTCCCCTTCGTGAGCAAGGCCACCGGGATCCCCCTGGCCCGGGTGGCCGCCCGGGTGCTGGCCGGCCGGACGCTGGACGAGATGGGCCTGCCCGACGAGGCGCCGGTGCGGGACGTGGCGGTGAAGGAGGCGGTCTTCCCCTTCGACAAGATCGCCGACGCCGACCCCCTGCTGGGGCCGGAGATGCGCTCCACCGGCGAGGCCATGGGGCTGGCCGAGAGCTTCGGGATGGCCTTCGGCAAGGCCCAGCTCGGGGCGGGCGGCGGCCTGCCGCTGTCGGGCACCCTGGTGGTGACCGTCCACGACCGGGACAAGGCGAACGTCACCCCCATCGTCCGCCGGCTCCACGAGCTGGGCTTCGACGTCCGGGCCACCCGGGGCACCGCCCGGCACCTGGAGGGGCGGGGCATCTCCTGCGAGGAGGTGCTCAAGGTCCACGAGGGCCGGCCCCACATCCTGGACCTGCTGGCCAGCGGCGAGATCGACCTCCTGATCAACACGCCCCTGGGCAAGCACGCCCAGCACGACGACTACATGATCCGCCGGGCCGCCGTGGCCCGGGGGGTGCCCTACGCCACCACCCTCTCGGCCGCCTCGGCCATGGCCGACGCCATCATCGCCCTCCGCCACCGCAAGCAGCGGGTCCGGAGCCTCCAGGAGCGGACCGCGGGGGCGGCGACGCCGGCGCCGGCCGGGGAGGCCGCGGCCGCCGGCTGAGGGTCCGAGTCCGGGCCTCGAAGAGTCACTTCAGCGGGAAGTGCCGCACTCTGGCGCCTCCAGCACGTCAGTCGTTCACTCCGCTGCCTGTGGCCCGCCGTGTTCCTTCCACCGGACGGGAGCGAATTCACAGTCCGACTTAGAGATACTTGACATGACATCCCCCCCTCCCACATTGCCCCTGTCTCCAGAGATACTGGTGACTACGTCTGAGTGCGCCCTTCCATCGAGCTTCTGGAGGATACCGTGCAACGCTTCAGCGCCCGTCGCGTCACGGGTACCATCCTGCTCCCGCTCGCGCTCCTGCTCGGCATCCCGGCAATCGCTTCCACTCAGGTTGCAGAGGACGATTGCTATGCCGCCTGCGACGATCAGGCCCAGGAAATGTACGAAGCAGGCAGAGACATCGAGGAAGTCCAGGCCTGGTGGCAGGGCTGCATCTATGGATGCGATCAGTGAGGTCGGCGTCGGTCGCGGAGCGGTGGGGGGAGGGGCCTCCCCCCACCGGAGGACCGCGGCCGAATCGACAGCGGAGCTTACTCACCGATGGTTTCGAGGTCTACGGGGCCGGATCGCGGCTGCTCTCGTGTTGCTTGTGTGGTCGTCGGCGTGTCAGGCGGGAGACACGGGCTCTCGTGCTGGCGCCCTGCCGGAGCTCGACCGGGTCGCCTCGTCAGCTCGCGTTCCCCCAAGCCAGGACGACGATCTCACCCTTCTGGATCGGGACCGAGCGTGTCTGATCGACTCCTACCGGGTACGTGTACTGTGCGGCGGCCGTTCCTGGGAAGACCCCCAGCCCGTGGGCAGCGAGGGCGAGGGTCCGGGCGAGTACTTGGAACCCGCCGACCTGGCCCGGGGACCGGGCGGCTCCGTGGCGGTCGTCGATTACGAGACATCTCGCACGACTCTCTTCCGGCCCGGAGAGGGGCACCTCCGGACCTTCCGGGTGCCGACCGCATTTCGACCCATCGATCACGCGGGCGAGGGAGTCTGGATCGGCACCTATGCCAGCTTTGGCGATTCCGCCTGGGCCGCCCCGGTGGCCTGGATCTCGGGATCCGCCGACAGCGTTCTGGCCACCCGGAAGTATCGTTACGTTAGTGAAGCCACCCGGGAAGCTCCGGCCGGCGGCGTCTCAGGTGCGGCCCGGGCCCCCGACGGCGGCCTCGTCTTCCTGCCCGGTGGCGGTTACCGCCTGGCTCGCTTCTCCGCGTCGGGTCGCTACCTCGACGAGTTCTCCTCACCGGAATACAAACCGGAACTTCCCTCTCCCCGCGACGTGGCCGAGTACCGGGAAGGGCTGAAAGAGCTTTTCGGTCGCGAGCCGGCAGAGGAGAAAGTCCGGGCCTACCGGAACCGGCCGAAGTTGCCTTACGTGCGGGGCGAGCCGCTCCGTTTCGACTCCACCGGCCGGCTGTGGGTCGCCACCACCCGGGACCACGAGGAGCGCTCCTGGTTCGACCTCTTCCAGGACGGCGAGTTCCTGGGCAGCGTGCCGGTGGAGGACCGTGTCGTGGGCTTCAACATCCTCGGCTCCACGCTCGCCGTCCTGGTGGAAGGGACCGAGAAGGACTCGGCCGGGCTCTATCCGCGCCGGATCGACTGGTACCGGATTCGGGATTAGCCGCGATTCCATAAACATCCTGGCGACCCCGGCCCTTTCGGGGAAGGTGTCCGCCGACCGGCCCGTCCCCACTTGCCCCGGCCGGCCGGCCCGCGCCACCTTGGGGGCGCCATGAATCTCCGAGGCCTCTTCCTGTTCCTGCACCTGCTCGGCGTAGTCCTCTGGCTGGGCCTCGCCGTGGCCCTCCCCTTCGTCACCGGCCGCGCGGCCCGGAACGAGGCCCCCGACACGGTGGCCTTCGCCTACCGGGTCTCCGACCGGCTGATGCGCACGCTCGGCCTGGCCGGCGTGCTGCTGACCCTGGTGGGGGGGATCGGCCTGGTGGTGATCAACCCGTCCTTCGGGTGGTTCCAGCCCTTCCCGGACCACTGGCTCTTCCAGATGCAGATCCTCGGCTTCGCCGCGGCGGCCGCGGCCCTGGCCTACCAGCTCCCCCTGGGCCGCAAGCTGGCCCGGGAGGCGGAGCGCTCCGCCGAGGAGGGGGCGGCCACCGAGGACTTCGCGAAGCTCCGGAAGCGGAACGCGGTGGTGGGCTCGGTGGTGGGGCTGGTTCTGCTGATCCTCGTGGTGCTGGGGACGCTCCGGCCGATGTAGCAGGACCCTTCGGTCAGCCTCCGCCCCCCGGCGCCGGCATCTCCGCGCTGCCGGCCGGCAGCCCGTCGCCGCCCGGCCCGGCCCCGCCGGCCTCGCCCTGCCCGTCGTCGCCTCCGGAGGGCTGCGACGGCGGCGGCCCCAGGAAGCCGCCCGTGTCCACGTCGCCGATCTCGGTGAGCTGCAGGAGCTCCTGCGCCCGCCGGTAGTTCCGCTCGGCCAGGTCCGGGCTCTCCCGGAGCCGCTCGGCCTCGCCCAGCGCCATGTAGGCCAGGTAGTACTGGGTGGGGATGCTGGAGCGGGTGGAGGGCTCGGGCCAGTAGTCCCAGTCCATCAGGTAGTCGATCTGGAAGACGTCCCAGAGCAGCGTCCGGGTCCGGTCCCGGTCCAGCCACTTGACGCTGAACTCCCGCGGCATCTCCACGGTGTCGGCGGTGGACTCCATCATCACGTCCATGGTCCGGTAGGCCAGCCCCTGGCGCATCAGGTGGGGCTGGAGCTGCCAGAGACCGTAGACCGGCGGCGCCGTGGAGGCGAAGTACACCGGCCGGTCGCCCAGCGAGCTCCGCAGGATCAGGTAGACGAACAGGTCCCCCGCGCTCACCACCGACTGGCCGTAGCGCCGGCGGAGCTCCTCCGGCAGCAGCCGCGCCGTGACGTGGTCGCCCACCTCGACGCCCATCGCCTGGTCCACCACCTGGTAGGCGGGCACCGCGTCGATGGCCGAGTCCGACATCGTGAGGATGGGCTGCTCGGGCTCCTCGATCTCCATGTCCCGGTAGGGGCCCACCGCCTCGTCGCGGTCGAAGGGCCGCTGGCAGGTGACCACGGTCGGCCGCTCGGAGGGGTCCTGGCCCTCGTCGCAGGGGACGGTCATCGCCTTGAGCTGCTTCGCGTACCACTGGGTCCCGAGGTAGGAGTGGACGATGACGGTCACGTCCTGCCGGACGCCCTCGACTTCCTGGAGGTACCAGAGCGGGAAGGTGTCGTTGTCCCCGTTGGTGAAGAGCACCCCGTAGGGCTCCACCGACTGGAGCATGTTGTAGGCCCAGTCCCGGGCCGAGTAGTCGCCCGAGCGGTCGGCCCGGCCCCAGTTCAGGGCCAGGGGGAGCAGCGCGAGCCCCAGCAGGGGGGCCGCCTTCGCCATGGAGGCGCCCGAGAGCCGCCGCGCCGCGCCGGCGGCCCCCTTCGCCGCCTCCTCGAACCGCCCGGCCAGGCGTCCCCACAGCGAGGCGAGCCCCAGTCCGGCGTAGATCCCCCAGAGCTGGAAGCTGAGGATGTAGAAGTAGTCCCGCTCGCGGACCTCGTGCTGGCCCATCGGCACGTCCGGGTAGAGCGAGTACCCGTACTTGAAGTTCAGGTAGAAGA
>CAYVFM010000094.1:0-1547 GCA_964450995.1 uncultured Gemmatimonadota bacterium
TCATCAGCGTCGACTTGCCCGAGCCCGACGGGCCCATCACCGCGATGTACTCGTTGCGGCCCACGTCCAGGTCCACGTCCGCCAGCGCGTGGACGGTCTCCGCCCCCATCTCGTAGTCCTTCGACAGACCCCGGGCCTCGATCACCGGATCCGACGCCACCGGCATCCGCGGGTCCACCTCACGGTCCGCGCCGGGGGCCGTGTCCGTCGTCCCTCCGTCCGTCACCGGTCCCGCCCTTCGTCGTCCGCGGAGGCCGTCGTGTCCGCGGAGGCCGCCGCGTCCGCGGGGGGCGCGCCGGCCACCGAGGTGAGCTCGACGGGGTCGCCGTCGGAGAGGTCCCGGATGGCCTGGTAGGATCCCGAGACCACGGTGTCGCCGGCCGAGAGGCCGCCCAGGACCTCGAAGTAGCTGTCCCCGGCGACGCCCACGCGAACGGGCTGGAACCGCGCCGTCCCGCCGCTGGCCAGGAAGACGCCCTCCACCTCCCCGGCCGGCTGCATCCCCTCCGGCAGGCGGTCCCGCCAGCCCTCCGGCAGGGCGGACGCCTCCTGGAGGGTGAGCGCGATGATCGGGATGGCCAGCGCCCGGCTCCGGGTGTCGGTGACGATGTCGGCGGTGGCGGACAGGTCGGGCCGGATGCCGGTCGGGGGATCGTCCAGGGTGATGCGGACCTCGAAGTCCACCGCCTCGTCCTGGCTCGACGTCGCCGGGCTCCGGGGGCGCATGGAGCTGTTGCCGATCTTGGTGACCCGCCCGGCGAAGGCCGTGTCGGGGAAGGCGTCGATCTCCACCGAGGCCGAGTCGCCCGTCGAGATCCTGGTGACGTCCGTCTCGTCCACTTCCGCCACCGTCTCCATGACCCCCAGGTCGGCCACGGTGAGCAGCACCGTCCCGGGGTTGTTCATCGTCCCGACGATGGCCGTCTCCCCCTCCTCCACGTTCACCCGGGTCACCCGGCCGGTCATCGGCGCCCGGATGACGGTCTTGTCCAGCCGGTCGCGGGATTCGGCCAGCGCGGCCTCGGCCTGCTCCACCGCGTGGCTGGCGGCCTGCCACTCCGCCTCGGCCACCTCGGCCCGCGTCTCTGTCTGCTCGGCCTCCTGGTCGGTCACCAGGTCGGGGGTGCGCTCCTTGAGCTCCCGGAGGCGCTCCCACTCGCGCCGGGCCTGCCGGTAGTCCGCCTCGGTCCGGGTCTCCCGGGCACGGGCCTCGGCGAGACGGGCCTCCGCCTGCCGGACGGCCGCCTCGTACTGCGTGGGATCGATGACCAGCAGCAGGTCGCCCCGCTCGACGTCCTGGCCCTCCTCCACGGCCAGCTGCACCACCCGGCCGGAGATATCCGCGCTGATCTCCACCGAGCGCTTCGGCTCGACGTGGCCGCTGGCGGTGACACGGGAGACCAGGCTCCGACGCTCCACCACCTCGCCCCGCACGTCGGTGGCGTCGCCGCCCCGGCGGAGGGAGAGGAAGGCGAGGAGGCCGAGGAGGGCGAGCACGCCCGCACCGATGAGAACCTTGCGTCCCTGCGTCATCGTCTCCCTGTGGT
>CAYVFM010000094.1:1647-3998 GCA_964450995.1 uncultured Gemmatimonadota bacterium
GGCCGCGCCCAGGCCGCCCAGCAGGGCCCAGCCCACCTTCATCCCCACGTAGAGGGCCAGCAGGACCGTCGTCGCGCCGCCGAAGCCCCGGCCCTCGTAGATCCGGCTCACCCCCAGCCCCAGCAGGACCGTGGCCCAGAGGCCGAACACGTTGAGCCCGTGGAGCAGGCGGTACAGGAAGCCTTCCTCGAGGCCGGGCACCAGGAGGTGCAGGGCCAGCGCGGTCTGCGGGTCGTTGTTGGCGATCATCAGCGGCAGGACCAGCAGTCCGCCCAGAGCGGGGACCAGCAGCACGTGCGCGGTGGCGGCGAAGAGCTGGCGGAAGCGCGCCGCCCCGCCCATCACCACGTTGAAGACGAACAGCAGCAGGCCGGCCACCACTGCCGTAAGGACGGGCGGGCCCAGCGCCGCGCCGGCGTAGCCCCCGATCCGGGCGAAGCGGGCCGCCGTCTCCACCTGCTCGGGCGGAGCGTCGGCGGGCATGTTCATCGTGGCCGCCTCCCGGAGCAGCTCGTCCGGCATGAGCCAGGTCGTGACCGCGCCGGCCGCCATCATCAGCACCAGGGCCCCGATCCACGCGGGCCGCTCGCGGAGCCGGTCGAAGAGCCGTCCGGGGGCGAGCAGCAGCTCCCCGACCCGGAGGAAGAGGTTCGGCAGGGGCTCCTCCGGCTCCCCGCCGTCCGCCGCGCCTTCGATCTCCCGGCTCACGATCCTCCCTCCCCTTCCCGGACACGACTCGACGACAGGGCCAGGGCGGGCAGCGACAGCCGGAGCACCCGGCCGTCCCCGTCCGTCCAGACCGTGGCCGTCAGATCCCCCGTGACCTCGTACCGCGTCGCCTCCGTCGTCCGCCCGCCCAGCGAGATCTCCTCCCCTCCGGCCCGACGGATCTCCAGCTGCGTCCGCTCGCCCCGGACCGGCAGGATCGCCGGCACCCGGACCGGGCCGTCCGAGAGGGTCTCGGTCCGGGGGCGGAGCACGAGGTACCAGTGGTGAGCCAGCCGGGGATCGAACATCGCCAGCCCCTCGGGGGCCAGGAACTCCCGGTAGCGCTCGCCCTCGGCCGTGGTGGTGCGGAGGCGGACCCTGTCGTCCTCGAGGGCGGCCGTGTACGAGTCCGGCCCCGCCGCCTGCGGCCGGAGCCGGAAGAGCGTCGGCCGGAAGTCGGCGTCCGTCTGGAGCCAGGCTTCGATCGAGGGGAGGGCGGACGTGGCCGTGTCGAGCCGGACGCGGCCGACCGCCCGCACGTCCCGGCCCTCCCGCCGGACGGCGAAGACCTCGCTCCCCACCGGTCGCCCCGCCACGCTGACGCGGTACGCACCCTCGTCCAGGGTCGAGGCTTCCTGGGCCTCCAGGGGGGAGGTCTGGGGCGGGGCCAGGACGGCCGCCAGCGCGGCGGCCAGGACGGGAGCCGTCGACGAAACGGCGCGCGGGAGCACGGTCTCAGGCCTCGCCCGCCGGCGTCGCCTGCCGGGCGAAGACCCGCTCGCCCAGGAAGTCGACCAGGTACTCGAAGATGCGGCGCCCCTTCTCCGCCGAGGCGCGGCTGGGCCATCCCACCACGCCGGAGGACCCCGGCTCCGGGATCGGCTCCTCACCGACGCGGAGCCCGCGCACCGCCTCGGGCGACAGCTCCAGGTCCTCCGCCTCCTCCATGCGGACCAGCTCGGGCGCCAGGTGCAGCATCAGCGAGGTGGCCAGCTCGCCCGCGTGCTCGCCCGCGTGGGAGCTCTCCAGGTGTGAGGAGAGGTCGATGGCGTGGAGGTCCACCGACCGGACCCGCGCCTCGTCGGTGGCGACCGTGGCCAGGGCCTGCAGGTGGGGCCCGTAGCCGTGGGAGGTGAACAGCACGAACTCCTCGACCCCGTGGCTCTCCCAGGTCGAGACCAGCTCGTTGAGCGTGCGGTGCAGGGTCTTGCCCCGGATCGGGGCGGAGCCGGCGTACCCGGCGTCACGCTCCGAGGTGGCCCCGAAGGGCAGGGTGGGGGCCAGCAGGACGTCGTGGCGCCGGGCCAGGGCCTCGGCCAGCCGTGTCACGACCACCGTGTCCGTCCCCAGCGGCAGGTGCGGGCCGTGCTGGAGGAGGCAGCCCACCGGGACCAGCAGGCGGGGATCCTCGCGGATCCGATCGGCGGCCCGCCGCCAGGTGAGCTCGGCGAGGCGCACGGGGCCCTCACGCCCGTCCAACCGGGTCCTCCCGGTCCGGTGCGGCCCGGCCGCCGCGGGAGACGCGGATCGGCCGGCGGCTGCGGATGTCCATCGGCTCGCCTTCCCTCTCGTGCCTCGCCTCACCGGCAGGGGCGGATGCTAACTCCGGGGATGGCGGCCGGCAACCAGGGTGTTGCTTTTTT
>CAYVFM010000094.1:4098-5965 GCA_964450995.1 uncultured Gemmatimonadota bacterium
AGGGGCGGATGCTAACTCCGGGGATGGCGGCCGGCAACCAGGGTGTTGCTTTTTTAGCGGCCTGTTGCCATGTTAGCACCGACGGTCGCCGGCCGTGCAGGGAGACGCCGGGCCGGAGGCGTGGTGGTCAAGCGGTAGAATCGGGAGGCCGCGAGGTTCGACCACTGAGGTGTCGGACCGCCGCCCGCCTTCGGTTCCGGCCTTTCTGATGACTCCGCGTTGAGGCGGACCGCCACCCTGGCGGCATGCAGGACACGATGGAGACGATCCCCTCGGCGGCGCTGCGCGGCATGGAGGCCTACCGGGTCCGCGTGGAGGTCGCCATCACCCGCGGGACGCCCGTCATCCAGGTGGTGGGCCTGCCCGAGAGCGCCGTCCGGGAGGGACGCGACCGGATCCGCGCGGCGGCCCGGTGCCTGGGGCTCCGGGTGCCCGGCCTCCGGATCACGGTGAACCTCGCCCCGGCCGGCGTGCGGAAGAGCGGCGCCGCCTTCGACCTGCCGATCCTGGTGGGCATCCTGGCCGCCTGGAAGGACCTGCCCGCCGAACGGGCCCGTCGCTGGGCCATGGTCGGCGAGCTGGGCCTGGACGGCGCCCTGCGGCCGGTGCGGGGCGCCCTCCCCATCGCCCTCCACGCCCGGGCGGCCGGGGACGTCGACGGCCTCGTCCTCCCCCGGGCCAACCTCCCCGAGGCCCGCCCGATCCGCGACTTCCCGGTGCGGGGAGCGGAGGGCCTGCCGGGCGTGCTGGCCTTCCTGAAGGGCGAGGCCGAGCTGCCGGGGCCCGCGGACCTGCCGCCCGCGCCGATCCGGGTGCCGGAGGACGAGCCCCCGCCGGACCTCGCCGACGTGGTGGGCCAGGAGCGTGTGAAGCGGGCGCTGGAGGTGGCCGCCTCGGGCGGCCACAACCTCCTGCTGCGAGGCGAGCCCGGCGCCGGGAAGACCATGCTGGCCCGGCGCCTCCCGGGCCTGCTCCCGGGGCTCTCGCTGGAGGAGTCGGTGGAGGTCACGTCGCTGTACAGCGTCGCCGGCCGGCTGCCGCCCGGGTCCGGGCTGATCGAGCGTCGGCCCTTCCGCGCCCCCCACCACACCGTGAGCCCGGCGGGCCTGGTGGGCGGGGGCTCGATCCCCCGGCCCGGGGAGGCCTCGCTCGCCCACCGGGGCGTCCTCTTCCTGGACGAGCTGCCGGAGTTCGGGCGCGCCAGCCTCGAGGCCCTGCGCCAGCCCGTGGAGGAGGGGTCGGTCACCCTGGTCCGGGCCCGGGCCTCGCTGAGCTATCCGGCCCGCTTCCACCTCGTGGCGGCCATGAACCCCTGCCCGTGCGGCCACCACACCGGCGGGCGCGACCGGTGCACCTGCTCGCCGGCCACCGTGCGCCGGTACGCGGGCCGGGTCAGCGGGCCGCTGCTCGATCGGATCGACCTGCACGTGGACGTGCCGTCGGTCCGCTGGCGGGAGCTGCGGTCCCGCCACCGGGGCGAGCCGTCGGCCCGGGTCCGGGAGCGGGTGCGGGAGGCCCGGGAGCGGGCCGCGCGGCGGTTCCGCCAGCTCCGGGGCGCCCCCGCGAGCGGCAACGGGGGTCCCCCGCCTGCGCGTCGCGGTAGGCCGGAACGGGCGGAGGCGGGCGCGGCCTCGCCGCCGCCAGGGGTCAACGCGGCGCTGGGCCCCCGGGAGCTGGAGCGGGTCTGCCGGCTGGACGAGGCCGGGGAGTCGCTGCTCCGGCGGGCGGTGGAGCGCTGGGGGCTCAGCGCCCGGGGCTACCACCGCTCGCTCCGGGTGGCCCGCACCGTGGCCGATCTGGCCGGGTCCGACCGCGTGCGGGCCGCCCACGTGGCCGAGGCCGTGAGCTACCGGGTGCTGGACGGGGA
>CAYVFM010000095.1:0-5959 GCA_964450995.1 uncultured Gemmatimonadota bacterium
TGTAGCGGCCGCCCAGGGTCTCGCCCACCAGCGGGGCGTTCCGGTCCCCCTCCTCGTCCTTCCGGATCTCGCGGGTCGGGGGCGGCCCTTCGGCGGCGTCGTCTTCGCCTCGCCCGGGCGTCATGCGGATCCCGGAGCTCGAGACGAGGTCCCGGCGAGAACGTCCGTCCGCGATCTGCCGCCCTCACGTGCAGGGTCGTCGGCCCGATCATCACCAGGCGTGGTCGGTCGCACGGTGCCGACTGTCTCCTCGCAGGCGGGAGGGACCCGAACGATCACGGCGGACGGGTTACGATACACGGTCCCGGCGTCTCCGTCGACCGGTCGGGTCGCGAACGCGATGCCCGGATTCGGGGGGAGTCTGCCGAAAGCCGGAGATGCCCTCAGCGCGGCTCGTCCGTCTCCCCGCCGGACCCCTCGGCCCCTCCCTTCCTCGGGTCGTCGACGTCCGGGAGCGGATGCTCCGGGGTCGGCGGGGCGACGACCGAAGCGGAGGGCTCCTCTTCCTCCGAAGTCGAGGCGATCCGGAAGGTCACGTCGTCATAGCTCAGCCCCGCGGGATCGGAGTGCTCGATCTCGATGCTCGTGATCGCCCCGAACTCCGACAGGTCCACCTGGTGCTGAGTGGAGAAATCCCCGTCGCCCTCGATCGTGTGCGTCCCGATCTGCTGGCCGTTCCGGAACACGGTGACCGTCGCGGCGACCCCCGCCTCGTCGTCCCCGATCGCCTGGAAGCGCAGATCCCGGACCGGGCCGTCGAAGTCGAAGGCCAGCGGGTGCATGCAGTTGCCGTTGGCCACCGGACAGAGGCTCTGGCTGAAGCCGAATTCGGGGACCGCCTCCAGGATGGCGACCGACACCTCGGGCGGCGTCCGGAAGGTCACGCCGGGAAAGGAGAGCGAGGTGCCGTAGGTGCCCGGCTCCAGCCCCTCGAAGTCGACGACGATCTCCTGGGCGACCGTGATCTCCACGGTGGCCTGTCCGGTGGCGCCCTGGCTGTCGGTGCCGACGAGCACGAGGGTGTGCTCGCCGGGGGGAAGCTGGACGGTGAGCTGCCGTCCGAAGCCCAGATCCTCCGAGCCGTTCCGCCAGAACAGCGACTGGCCGGTCAGCTCTCCGTCCTCGGGGTCGGTGCCCTCGCCCTCCAGCGTCACCGTCGCCGTCCTGGTCTCGGGGTCGGCCTGGAAGGACGCCCCCGCCTCGGGCCGGAGGATCGAGACCTCGGGATCCTGGTTCTCGGAGACGGTGACCGTGACCGAGGCCGTGGCCGTCGACCCGGCGGCGTCGGTGACGGTCACGGTGAGGGTGTGCTCGCCCACCGAGAGGTCGACGGTCAGCGTGCGTCCGGTGCCCAGATCACCGTCCACGCTGGATTCCCAGGCGAAGGCGTCGTCGCCGAGCGTACCGTCCGGATCCTGGCCGGACGCCTCCAGCGTCACCGCGGCCGTCCCGTCCGACTCGGCGGCGAAGCGGTCGCCGTCGGCCGGCGCCTCGATCGTGACCGTCGGCGGCTGGTTGCCCTCGAGCTCCAGGTCCTGGCCGCCCAGCTCCTGGCCCCCCACCACCGCCCCCACCGTCGAGGCGGGCCGGAAGCCCTCGGCCGAGGCGGTCAGCGTGTAGGTGCCCGCGGGCGCGCCCTCGATCCGCCAGCCTCCGTCCGAGCCGGTCTCGGCGCTGGCCACCACCTCGCCCTCCGGGCGGTTCAGCCCCTGCCGCAGGGCCACGGTCGCTCCCGCGATCCCGCCCCCGGAGGGGTCCGTCACCCGGCCCGTCGCCGTCCCCGGCTCGTCGCTGCCGGGCACCAGCGGCACGTCCAGCACCGAGCCGGTCGTCCCCTCGGTCACCCCGACGCCGAACAGCGTCGCGCTCACGAAGCCGTCTCGCACGTAACGGATGTCGTAGGTGCCCACTGGCAGCTCCGGCGAGGTCCAGGAGCCGTCCGACGCCGTGGAGGTCCGCGAGACCACCTGGCCGTCCTGGAGGAACTCCACGGTCACCCCGCCCAGCGGACCGGTCGGCAGCGCCGACGCGCCCGCCGACGCCGCGGCCAGGCCGCCGACCTGGACCTCGCTCACCCGGCCCGACAGCCGGCCGGCCGGACCCACCGACACCGCCACCTGCGCCCGGCCCTCGACCCCCATCGCCGACGCCACCACCTCGGCCGTCCCGGCCCCGTTGGCCGTGGCCCGGCCCGTGGCGTCCACCCGCACCACCGAGACGTCGGTCGACGACCAGCTCACCTCGGCGTCGGCCACCGGGTTGCCGTTGGCGTCGACCACCGAGGCCGAGAAGTCCCGGGTCGTCCCCAGCGATCCCAGCTCGGCCGAGGACGGCGTGACCGTCACCGACGCCGCCGCCGGGTCCACCACCAGCGCCACCGTACCGCTCAGCTCCTCCAGCGTCGCCGTCGCCTGCGCCTCGCCCGGCCCACGGGCGATCGCCTCGCCGTCGGGCCGCACCTCCACCACCGACGCGTCCGAGCCCGACCACTGCACGTCCACCCCCGGGATCGGATCCCCGGTGGCGAACCGCGCCGTCGCCGACAGCTGCCGACGGGCCCCCAGCGCCTCGAACGTCACCGGCCCCGACGAGACCTCCAGCTCCGCCGGCACCGGCTCCAGCCCCAGCTCAACCGTCTCCGTCTCCCCCGCCTCCAGCGTCAGCTCCGCCGCTCCCCGGAACAGACGATCCTCCCCCCCCTGCAGCGCCAGCTCCAGGGTCGCCGGCACACGCTCGGCGTCCAGCGAGATCTCCAGCCGCAGCTCCGTCGTCCCCTCGCCCGGCTCGAACGCCCGCTCGACCTCCGTCAGCACCGACCCGTCCGAGCGGCGCACCACCCGGATCGTCACACCGTCGGCCTGACGGAAGGCCGACGCCAGCCCACCCCCGTCCTGCTGAGCCGCCGTGTCCCCGGCCGCCTCCACCGACGCCAACACCGACAGCGAAGCCGCACCACCCCCACGCTCCGGACCCTGCACGTCCTCCCCGCAGCCGGCCGCCAGCGACGCCGCCACCAGCAGCGCCAGGGGCGCCACCAGACGTCGGTGGCGGGCACGGGACCGACGAGGTCGACGCAAGTCGAGATCGGTCACGGTCGACGCGAGGAGCCGGAAGAACATGGGAGCCTGCCCGATCAGGTGAGCCTGGAGGTATGAGCGATCACGGGAACCCGCCGCCGGAGCGGATGGTCAGCCCGATATCGAGGCCGACGAAGCCGCTCGAGGTGTCATCGCGGACCGTGAGGCTCCCGAGGTGGCCCCGCAGCGAGGGGATGAGCGTCAGCCCCTCCAGCCGCCACTCGGCCTCGCCCCCCACCCGGATCGCCTCGCCTTCGCTGGTGCCGTCCCCCCGCCGGAGCAGGCGGGCGTCCACGGCGGGACGGACCCGCACATCACCGACCCGCAGACGCAGGCCGCCCCCCGCCAGGACCAGGTCCTGGGAGGCCGAGGGGCGGAAGAGCTCGATGGGCACGCCCTGCTCGCGCCGGTGGTAGCCGCCGTAGAGGTAGCCGGCCGACCGGCGCCCGACGGGGAAGGAGTACTGGCTCCGGACGTTCCACCGGCTGCCGGGCTCGAAGACGTTGGTGTCCTGGAGCTGATCGTCGGCGAACCACTGGTGGCCGGCCTGGAAGGAGAGCTGGCCCGCGGGGCCGACGGGGGCGCTGGCCGCCGCCTGCACCTGGAGATTGTCCCCGGCCCGGTAGGAGACGAGCTCGTCCTCCAGCGGATCGAACTCGCCCGACCGGAAGTATCCCACGCTCAGCGCCGTGTTCACGGCGCCCAGCTGCTGGCCGACCGAGGCGCGGAGGCCGAGGCCCCCTCCGCTGCCCCAGTTGGAGACGCGGAAGGGAAAGAGGTCGGACGCCACCACGCCCAGTACGTCCAGCTCCCGAACCGTGTAGGCCTCCTTGCCGGTGGGCACGCGGCCCAGCGCCGTGAGCGTCACCCGGTCGTTCGCCAGCTTCAGCGACGCCCGGACGTTGACGTCGGTGAGGCCGGACAGCTCGGACGTGCGCCCGCCGGGCCGGTCGACCTCACCCCAGGCGTAGTAGCCGCCCGCCTCGACGGTGAGCTGGTCGGTCAGCGCCACCTGGCCGCCCACGGGAACGGTGAGCAGCGTGACGTTCGAGAGGCTGGCCTCGGAGGGATCGCTGAAGTCGAAGACCTGGAACTGCACCCCGGCCCCGACGCCGGCGTCGGGGGACTGCGCCCGCGCGCCGGTCGCCAGGAGCGCCCCGGCCACGGCCGCCCCGGCGAGAAGGGCGAGGGACCGGCGGGCCGCACGGCGGAGGGTCGACGCGCCTTCGTGCTCGCTCATTGGCCGCCTCCCGGCGTCGGGATCAGGATTCGGATGAGGACGGTGGGGCTGGCCCCCTCCACGCCGAGGGTCTCGACCACCGGATCACGATCGGCCGGGCCCGGGAGGGTGGTCACGCTCGTCTCGAGGATGGTCTGGGCGTCGGCCGTCTCGATCTCCGGCTCCTCGCCCTCCCCGGCGGCGGCCTGCGCCAGCTCGTCGGTGTCGACCTCGGACGCAGCCGACAGGTCCGAGGCCGTCTCGGCCTCCTGCTGGGCCGCCTCGAAGTCGGGGTCGAGCTCGAGGGCCTGCTGGAAGTGCTCGGCCGCCTGTCCGAAATTCGCCGAGTCCGCGGCGGAGAGCCCCCGACCGTAGGCCAGCAGCGCGTCGAAGCTGTCGGTCGGGTCGTCGGTGACCCGCTGGCGCTGGGCGGGCGTCAGCTCGATGCCCAGCGCGTCGTAGACGGAGAGGGCGATCCGGTCCTCCATCTCGAAGATCTGCTCGGCGCTCTGCTGGTCCGACATCACCTGACGCGTACCCTCCGCTCCCTCGGGCACGTTCACCAGCGACGCCTCGACCGAGAGCCGGTCCCGGTCGCCCCCCAGGCGGCCGGCCACCATGTGGGCGGCCCCCAGCAGCCGCCCGCTCCGGGCGGCCGTGCTCGGGTCGACGTAGCGGGTCTCGGCCAGCTCCAGCTCGTCCATCAGGAGCTGGACCCGCATCCGCTCCAGCACCCGGACGCGGTCGGTCTGGGCCAGGTCGGTCACCAGGAACGCCGACAGCGCCCGACTCAGCGGCCTCAGGTCCTCGGACGCCCCCTGGTACAGGAAGGGTAGGACGGCGACGGTGCCCTCCTCGGGCGGGCGGTCCGCCAGCTCTCCCTCCCGGCTCACGGCCTCCCGGACCGATGCCTGGACCGCGCGACGGTCCAGGTAGGCGAGCCGCTGCTCGATCCGACCGCGGAGCTCGTCGGCCTCGGAGACCTCCAGGTAGTCCTCGTAGACCTGGCGGGCCTCCTCGAACGACTCCAGGTCCTCGTAGGTGAGCCCGAGGAAGAGGGCCGCGGCGGGGGCCCGGGGGTCGAGGCGGCGGGCCTCCTCCAGGACGCGTCGGGCGCTCTGCAGGCTGTCGGCCGCCCGCAGCGCGGCTCCCAGTCGGACGCGGGGCTGGACGGCGTCGGGGTTCTCCTCCACCTCGGCCCGCAGGTCCGGGATACGCTCGGGGCCGGGCGCCTCGGGCGCGCCCTGCTTGCCGGCGCAGCCGGCGGCCAGCAGCGCGCAGAGCACGGCGGCGGCGGTCCGGCGGAGACGGAGGGCGGGGCGCGTCGGCAGGAGGGCCCGCGCCGCGCGGGCGACAGAAGCGCGGGCGACAGAAGCGTTCATGGCTTTACCTCGGCCCACGGTGGTTCGGCCGTGACCGGCCGCCGGGCCCGAGTCCGCGGCCTCCGTCCCGTGACGGAGCTGCCGGCGGGCGCGAGCTCGACGGCCCTCACGCATCGATGGCGGCACGGCGTGCAGCTATCAGAGTGCACCGGTGATACGGTCCGCCGCAAACAGGTCGTACGTCCCGGGCCGAATGACCCTTCCGAGGCGCCTGCTCCGGCGCCCCTCAGCGCTCGTGGAAGCGGAAGGCGACCCGCCCCATCTCGATCCGCTCGCCCCCC
>CAYVFM010000096.1:0-4532 GCA_964450995.1 uncultured Gemmatimonadota bacterium
AGGAGACCTGGAACGACGACAACGGGCACAGCCACGTCCGGGCCACCCTGGTCGGGCCCTCCCTGGCCCTGCCGGTGGTGGACGGGGAGGTGCCCTTCGGCACCTGGCAGCAGCCGGTCCTGCTGGACTTCGACACCCGACCCCGGGAGCGGACCGTCGTGGTCACGGTGGTGGGCGAGTAGGGCCGTCGCCCCGATCCCCGAACCAACCCGGAGGCCGGCGTGCGCCTGACTCCCTTCCCGGAGCGCTTCGACCGCGAGCGTCCCCTCGTGGGGGTGGTGCACCTGCCGGCTCTCCCCGGCGCGCCGGGGGCGGAGGCCACGATGGACGAGATCCGCCGGCGGGCCGTCCGGGACGCCCGAGCCCTGGCGGAAGGCGGGATGGACGGGGTGCTGGTCGAGAACTACGGCGACGCTCCCTTCGAGCCCGCCGACGCGGGCAGGCCGGCGGCCGCGTGCCTGGCGGTCGTGGCCGCCGCCGTGCGGGCCTCGGTGGAGGTGCCGGTGGGCGTCAACCTCCTGCGCAACGACGGGGAGGGGGCGCTCACCGCCGCGGTCGCCGCCGGGGCGGACTTCGTGCGGGTGAATGTCTGGACGGGAGCCCGGCTCACAGACCAGGGGATCGTCGAGGGGGTCGCACACCGGGTGCTCCGGCTCCGCCGCCGGCTCGAAGCCGACGTCTCGGTGCTGGCCGACGTGGCGGTGAAGCATTCCGCCCCCCTGGCCGATCGCCCGCTGCAGGAGGAGGCCGCCGAGGCGGTGGAGCGGGGAGGGGCCGACGGCCTCCTCGTCACCGGTCCCGCCACGGGCCGCGCCCCCGACGTCGACCGGCTGGAGGCCGTCCGGCGGGCGGCGGCGGGCGCCCCCGTCCTGGTGGCCAGCGGGCTCCGCGCGGAGAACGCCGCGCGCCTGCTGGCGGCGGCCGACGGGGCGGTGGTCGGCACCGCCCTGAAGGAGGGCGGGGAGACGGCGGCCCCGGTGGACCCGGAGCGCGTGGCCGAGCTGGTGGAGGCCGCCCGGTGACGCGGCGGGCCCGCGGCGGCCGCGAGCCGGCGCACGGGCGGCTTCCGGCTTCCCCTGCTGGTGCCACTGGCGGCCGGGATGCTACGTTTTTCACACGCGCCGTCGGCGCGTGCATCGATCCCCGGGATCGGACGGGGGTTCCCGAGCGGCGAGGAGGAGCGGAATGAGAGGCATCCGGCGACACTTCGGAACGGGGCGGACCCTGGCCGCCGCGGCGGCCCTGGCGACGGTGGTCGCCTGCGGGGGCGAGTTCACCGGTGCCGACGACGGGCTCCGTCCCGCGGAGGCGGAGGAGCTGGCCACGGTGATGGCCGAGCAGGCCAGCCGGGTCTTCCTGGCCCAGGTGGCCGAGGCCCCCGATCCCACCTTCGATCTGGAGGTCTCGAGCCAGGTCCTCTTCGACCGGGGCTCGGCCTGCCCGGGCGGCGGGAGCGCGGCGGTGACCGGCAGCGTCGCGCGGAGCTCGTCGGCCGGGGACGACCGGATGACGCTGGACTTCGACGCCAGCCTGGTCCACGACTCGTGCTCCGTCCGCGCGGGCGGCCGGAGCCTGACGCTGGCCGGCGACCCCGCGGTGGGCCTGGAGGCCCTCTTCGAGCGGCGGGGCGCCGATCTCGCGGGCCCGCAGGAGACCCGTCTCGAGGGACGGATCCGGTGGTCCGGGGCGCGCGGCGCCGAGGGCTTCTGCCGGGTGGACCTCACCACGACCGTGAGCGGGGAGGAGGGCACCCTCTCGGCCTCGGGCCGGCTCTGCGGTATCGAGGTGGACCGGAAGGTGGACATCTCCGCCCCGGGGAGCGGGGCCCGGCCCGCCGGTCGCTGAGGGTCAGTAGCCCGCCACCGTGCCGTCCTTCCGCATCTCGGTGCCGCCCCAGTAGACCCCGGCCTCGGGGTCCCACAGGATGGCCTGGTAGCCGCCGTAGCCCCCCGCGCCGACGTCCACGGCGTGCCCGCGGCCCTCCAGCGCGGTCACCACCGCCTGCGGGACGCCGCTCTCCACCCGGAGCAGCCCCCGGCCGTCCATGGCCTCGCCGGTGGGGGAGCTGCTCCCGTAGTGGCGATAGCGGGCGGCGTCGCCGGCCTCCTGCACGTTCATCCCGAAGTCCACGATGTTGCTCAGCACCTGGACGTGGCCCTGGGGCTGCATGCCGCCGCCCATGACGCCGAAGGAGAGGAAGGGCTCGCCGTCCCTCGTGGCGAAGGCGGGGATGATGGTGTGGAAGGGCCGCTTGCCGGGCTCGTAGACGTTGGGATGGCCCCGCTCCATGGTGAAGAGCGCCCCGCGGTCCTGGAGCATGAAGCCCAGGTCGTCGGGGACCAGGCCGCTCCCCATCCCCGCGTAGTTGCTCTGGATGAGCGACACCATCATCCCCGAGGAGTCGGCGACGGTCAGGTAGATCGTGTTCCCGTGGTCCAGCCGCTCCCGCATCGTGGCGTCCATCTCCACGGCCCGCGGGTCGCCGTGGGAGGGTTCGGAGAGGACGTCGTCCATCTCGATGAGCTGCCGCCGCCGGTCGGCGTAGGCCTCCGAGACCAGCTCCTCCACCGGCACGTCGGCGAAGTCCGGGTCGGCGTAGAAGCGGGCGCGGTCCTCGAAGACAAGCTTCTTCGTCTCGGCGTGGAGGTGGAGGTAGTCGGTGGAGTTGTGGCCCATACCGGCCACGTCGAAGCCCTCCAGGATCTGGAGCATCTGCAGCGCCGCGATGCCCTGGCCGTTGGGGGGGAGCTCGTAGACCCGGACGCCGCGGTAGTCGACGCTCACCGGGTCCACCCAGTCGGCCTCGTGCGAGGCGAGGTCCTCGTGGCGGAGGTGGCCGCCGATCCGTCGCATGTACGCGTCGATCGTGCGGGCGATCTCCCCCTCGTAGAAGGCGTCGCGCCCCTCCTCGGCGATCAGCTCCAGCGTGCTCGCCAGGTCGGGGTTCCGGAAGACGTCGCCCTCGTCCGGCGCCCGCATCCCCCCGTCCTCGCCCTCGACCAGGTAGGTGTCCCTCCAGTTGTCGTCGGGCAGGTCGGCCTCGCGGAAGGCCTCGACGTTGGACGCCCAGTAGTACGCGATCACCTGGGAGACGGGGAAGCCCTCCCGGGCGTAGCGGATGGCCGGCGCCAGGTTCTCCTCCATCGGCTTCCGGCCGAAGCGCTCGTGGAGCGCGAACCAGCCGCTCACCGTGCCCGGCACGCTCACCGGCAGGTGGCCCAGGAGGGGGATCTGCTCGCGGTCGCCCAGCTCCTCGCGCATCTCCTCGTAGGAGAGCCCCTCCGGGGAGCGACCGCTGGCGTTCAGCCCGTGGACCGAGTCGGTGGCCGGGTCGTAGACGATGGCGAACAGGTCGCCGCCGATGCCGTTGCCGGTGGGCTCCATGAGGCCGAGGGCCGCGTTGGCGGCGATGGCCGCGTCCACGGCGCTGCCGCCGTCCCGGAGCACGTCGACGGCCACCTGCGACGCGAGGGGCTGGCTCGTCGCGGCGATCCCGTGCGGGGCGATGACCGGGCTTCGGGAGAAGTCGGCGCCCGTGAGCCGGTCGCCGCCGCCGTCGCTGTCCTGCGCGACGGCGGCGGCGGGGACCAGGAGCAGCGACAGGAGGAGGGCGAGCGCGGGACGGCTCGATCGTCGTCGGAACATGGCGGCCGGGGGCACGAGGAGCGGAGCAGGGGACGGGCGGGCCCGCCCCGGGTCGAACCATGCGAAAAGAGACTGGGACGGCGGCGGGAGGCCGGGCAAGCCGTCCCCGGGCTCGCCCCCGGGAGACGGCGACCGGCCTAGTACCCCTCTTCGGTGGCGCCGGTGGCGTCGAGCGCGATCTCGACCCGGGTCGTCGCCCACGAGATCGCCATCGTGGCCGAGCCCTCGTCGGCCGGCTCGAGCCGGATGGTCATCGACTCCACCGTCTCGTCGAGCATCTCGGGGGAGGCGGTGACCGTCCCCACGTCGTGCTCGGTCACCTGCTCGTTGATGGGGATGCCCCATCGGTCGGTGGAGCCGTTGACCACCACTTCCCACTCCTCCATGCCCGGCACCGCGTACAGCGAGTACGAGCCGGGCTCGACCTCCACGCCGCCGATGCTCAGGGCCGTGGTGGTGTGGAGGGTCGTGGGCTCGTTGGCGCCCAGGCGCCAGGGGGAGCCGTAGGGGACCAGCCCCCCGAAGACCTCCCGCCCGCGGACCATCGGGCTGCTGTAGCAGACCTTCACCACGCCGCCGCCGAGCTCGACCGAGGAGGAGTCGGGCGGGCTCGCCCGCTCGTCCAGCTCGGACGCCGGCGACCGGAATTCGCAGGAGGGCGCCTCCTGGGCGGCCGCCGGTCCGGCCAGGGCCAGGGCGGCTCCGAGAGCGAGGGCCGCGGCCGCGGCGGCCGTCCCGCGGACGCTCGGGGCCGTGCCGGGGCGATGCTCGGGGGCGTCGGTGGTGGGCTGCACGTTCTCCTCCTCGGTCGAGTCGTCGCACGTCGGCGGGCGTTCCCCGCCGGCCGTCACGGTAACGGACCGCCCGCCGGACGCGCCAGCCCGTCG
>CAYVFM010000096.1:4632-5913 GCA_964450995.1 uncultured Gemmatimonadota bacterium
GATCGAGCACGCGAGGCCGGACGGTCGGGACGCTCCCGGCGGCCGGCCCGAGCGGCGGTCCTCCCGGACCGGGGCTTCGAGAGCGAGGAGACGACCATGGAGAACTGGATCGAGAGGCGAGCGCGCGGAGCGACGGCGGCCCTGGCGGCGGCCCTGCTGGCGGCCGCCTGCGCCAGCGGCGGGGGCTTCGACGTCGAGAGCGGCCCGAGCGACGGCGAGTTGGCCGACGAAGTGCCGGCCGGTACGGAGCTGAACACCGAGCTGGAGGACCGCCTCAGCGTCACGGAGAGCGAGGTGGGCGACGAGTTCCACCTGACCGTGGACGAGCGGGTGGTGCGCGGCGGCCGGGTCGCGGTCCCCGCCGGGGCTCTGATTCACGGCCGGGTCACGGCCGTGCACGCCTCCGAGGGCGGCGACGACCGGAACGTCATGAAGCTGGAGTTCTACCGGATCGACATCCGGGGGCAGTCCTACGACCTGGACGCCGAGGCGACGAAGGTCGACCCGGAGACGGAGAACGTCGACGCGCTGGAGAAGATCGGCGGCGGTGCGGCGGCGGGCGCCGTGCTCGGAGCGATCATCGACGACGACGAGCTCCGGGGCGCCGTCATCGGCGGGGCCGTCGGCGCGGCGGCGGGCACCGCGGTCATGCTGGGCACGCGCCGGGAGCAGGGCATCCTGGCGCGGGGCTCGAAGGTGCGGCTGACGCTGAACAGCGCCCTCGACCTCGAGGGGGGCGCGGAGTAGCGGGACGGGACGCTCAGTCCACGTCCTCCATCCCGCCGGTGACGCTGGCCGGCTCGCGCGTCGGCTTGCCGCCGTCGACCCGCTCGAAGCGGCCCTCGAGCCGCTCGAGGGTGTCCCGGAAGGAGCTGTACTCGAGCTCCTGGGTCGGCAGCATCGCGGCCCCGAAGAAGCCCTGCCGGCGGATCTCGTCGGCCTTCTGCTGGGCCTTCCGACGGGCCTCGTCCCAGGCGGTGTTGCCGAAGATGTCCACCCGCTCGCTGAGGTGCCCCTCCTGGTTCACCGAGTAGCCCACGCAGGCCACCAGGGGCAGGCAGTAGGGGCCGGCCACGGTCTCGTTGATCGAGACGGGCATGAAGGGCATGTGGTGGCTGCCCCGGGCGTCGCCGGCCACGTAGGGGACGGTGGTGTAGGGGCTCACCAGCTCCTCGGGCGCCGGGAAGATGTTCTGGCACCGGACCAGCGCCACGGGATCGTCCTTCCCCTTGTACTCGCCGGCGATGGTGTGCAGACGGTCGGTGGAGACGCTCACCACCT
>CAYVFM010000097.1:0-5719 GCA_964450995.1 uncultured Gemmatimonadota bacterium
TCCCGGAGACGTGGCAGGTGATCTCGTGCCCGTTCTCCAGCTCGACCCGGAACATCGCGTTGGGCAAGGCCTCCAGGACCTCGCCCGTCATCTCGATCGGTTCTTCCTTAGCCAACTTCGGCCTCTCCTCTTTCAGTCGTCACGGTCCCGGCCGGGCGCGCCGTCAGCACCCGGGGGCCGTCCACCGTCACCGCCACCGTGTGCTCGTAGTGCGCCGAGAGCGAGCCGTCGGCCGTGACGACCGTCCAGTCGTCGTCCTCGGTGCGGATCCGTCGGTCGCCCACGTTCACCATGGGCTCGATGGCGATGACCAGGCCCTCGCGCAGCTCCCGCCCTCGACCGCGGCGCCCGAAGTTCGGCACCTGCGGGTCCTCGTGGGCTGCACGACCCACGCCATGGCCGACGAGCTCGCGGATGACGCTGAAGCCTTCCGCCTCGACGGTCTCCTGGATCACCGCCCCGATGTCCCCCACGTGTCCGCCCACACGGGCGGCCTCGATGCCCCGCTCCAGCGCCGTACGCGTCACCTCGAGGAGGCGACGGGCCCGGTCGTCGACCCGACCCACCGCCACCGTGACCGCCGAGTCGGCGTAGAAGCCGTCCAGCTTGACGCCGACGTCGACGCTCAGGAGGTCGCCCTCCTCCAGGACCCGCTCCTCGGAGGGGATCCCGTGGACGACCTCCTCGTTGACGCTGGTGCAGAGCGTCGCCGGGAAGCCGTAGAGGCCCTTGAAGGCCGGCGTGGCTCCCGGGTGGTCCTGTATGAAGTCCTCGGCGATCCGGTCCAGCTCGGCGGTGCTCACCCCGGGGGCGGCGCGCTCGGCCACGCGGGCCAGCGTGCGGCCGACGATCTCGCCGGCGCGCCCCATGGTCTCCAGCTCCTGCGGGCTCTTCAGCTTGATGCTCATCCGTCCAGTC
This sequence comes from uncultured Gemmatimonadota bacterium, assembly GCA_964450995.1. GTDB lineage: Bacteria > Gemmatimonadota > Gemmatimonadetes > Palauibacterales > Palauibacteraceae > CAYVFM01. The sequence goes on from CAYVFM010000097.1 coordinate 919, forward strand.
TCTGCCGCAGGCGATCGGTCACCCGGTCCACGGACCCGGTCCCGTCCACCTCCCGGACCGGCACCGCCGACGAACGATACCACGCCAGCACCGGCTCCGTCTCCTCCCGATAGACCTCCAGCCGCCGGCGCACCGTCTCCGGGCGGTCGTCCTCCCGCTGGACCAGCTCGCCGCCGCACTCGGGGCACCGCCCGTCGTCCCCGTCCCCCGTAAGCTCGTCCACGTGGGTGACGAGCCCGCAGCCGTCACAGACCCGCCGGCCGGAGAGCCTCCGGACGAGCTCCTCCTCGGGCACGTCCAGGTAGAGGACCACGTCCAGCGACTCCCCCCGGTCGTCCAGGATCTCCGTGAGCCCTTCCGCCTGGGGCAACGTCCGGGGAAAGCCGTCCAGCACCCAGCCGCCGGCCGCCTCCGGCCGGGACAGGGCCTCCCGGACGATCCCCAGGATGACCTCGTCGGGGACCAGCTCGCCGGCGTCCATGTACTCCGCCGCGCGCCGGCCCATCTCGGTCCCTTCCCGGCGGGCGGCCCTCAGCATGTCCCCGGTGGCGTAGCGCGGGACCTCCAGGATCCCCTCCAGACGCTCGCCCTGGGTCCCCTTGCCGGCCCCGGGCGGGCCCATCAGGACGATCCTCACCCCTCCGCCCCGGCCGCCGCCGCGCTGGATCCCCCGATGGAGATGGCGTTCGAGACGTGGTGCAGGCCAAGGAAGGCGAGCTCCGGCGAGCGAGGCGTACCCTCAAGTACGCCGCAGCGAGCCGGAGCGAAGCATGACGCCGGAATGTGCCGCGTATCGGACGCCATCTCACATGTAGCGCTGGCGGCCCATCTGCACCCGGCCCTTCTTCATGAAGCCCTCGTACTGCCGCAGGAGCAGGTGCTGCTGCATCTTCTGGACGGTGTCGAGTCCGACGCCGACCACGATGAGCAGCGAGGTGCCGCCGAAGAAGAAGGTCTGGATGTCGAAGGCGGCGAAGATCCAGAACGGCAGGACCGCGATGACCGCGAGGTAGACCGCGCCCGGCAGGGTGATCTTCGTCAGCACGTCGTCGATGTACTCCGCCGTGGCCGATCCCGGCTTCACGCCGGGGACGAACCCGCCCTGCTTCTTCAGGTTCTCCGCCAGGTCGATCGGGTTGAAGATGATCGACGTGTAGAAGTAGGTGAAGAAGATGATCATGATCGAGTAGGTCACGTAGTACCAGGGCTCGCCCGGCTGGAACATCTGGCTCATGTCGTAGAGCAGGCCCTGGACCCCCCCGGCCGTGGCGCCCCCGGCGCCGCCGCCGGTGAAGGTGTACAGCGTGCCCGGCACGATGATGATCGACTGCGCGAAGATGATCGGCATCACGCCGGCCGAGTTGACGCGGAGGGGGACGTAGGACTTCTGCCCCTCCCGGACCCGACCGCGGCCGACGACCTTCCGGGGGATCTGAACCGGGATCCGCCGCTGGGCCATCGTCAGCGCCACCACGCCGGCCACGATGGCGACGAGCGTGGCCACCAGGGCGCCGAGCTTGAAGAGGCTGATGGCGCCGGCCTGATACTGCTCGAGGGTGCCGATCACGGCGCCCGGGAAGCCCTGCAGGATCGAGAAGAAGATGAGCAGCGACATCCCGTTGCCGATGCCCTTCTCGGTGATCTGCTCGCCCAGCCACATGATGAAGACGCCACCGGTGGTGAGCATCAGCACCGTCTGGATCCGGAACGCCCAGCCCGCGCTCAGCACCGCGCCCGGCTGCGACTCCAGGAAGATCGAGTAGCCGTAGGCCTGCATGACGCAGAGGACGACCGTGGTGTACCGGGTCCACTGCGTGATCTTCCGGCGGCCCTCCTCGCCCTCCTTCTGGAGCTTCTCGATGGTGGGAAAGACCGCCCCCAGGAGCTGGAACATGATGCTGGCGGAGATATAGGGCATGATCCCCAGCGCGAAGATCGTGGCGCGCTGGAGCCCCCCGCCGGCGAACATGTCGTAGATCCCGAACAGGGTCCCCTCGAACTGCCCGGACATCTGCTGGAGCGCCTGGAGGTCGACGCCCGGCGTGGTGATGTGGGCGCCCAGCCGGTAGATGGCCAGGCAGAGGAGGGTGAAGAGGATCTTCTCCTTGAGCTCGGGGACCTTCCAGAGGTTCGGGATCGCCTGGGCGGCGTTCAGCTGCGAGGACGCCATCCTACTCGATCACCTCGACCTCGCCGCCGGCCGCCTCGATCTTCTCCCGGGCGGAGGCGCTGAAGGCGTGGGCCCGCACCGTAAGCGCCCGGTCCACGTCACCGTCGCCCAGCACCTTGATCCGGTCGTCCGCGTTCCGCACCAGGCCCGCCGCCTCGAAGGCCCCGGGGTCCACCTCGTCGCCCTCGAGCCGGTCGAAGTCGCGGAGGTTCACCACCTGGGCCTCCACCCGGTTCGGGTTGTGGAAGCCCCGCTTGGGCACCCGGCGGTAGAGGGGCATCTGTCCGCCCTCGAACCAGTTGGGCACCTGCCCTCCGCTCCGGGCCTTCTGGCCCTTGTGGCCGCGGCCGGAGGTCTTGCCCCGACCCGAGCCGGGACCCCGTCCGCTGCGCTGCTTCTTCTGCCGGGCCCCCTCGGGCGGGCTCAGGTTCTCCAGCCCGACGTGCTTTTCGTCAGCCATCGTTCTCTCCGATCTCCTCGATCTCGACCAGGTGCGAGACGGTCTCGACCATGCCGCGGATCGTCGGCCGGTCCACGTGGACCACCTCGTCCTGGTGGTGCTTCAGGCCCAGCGCCCGGAGCGTGCGCCGCTGATTCTCCCGGGCGTTGGAGCCGCTCTTGACCTGACGGATGCGGATCCGGTCAGCCACGCATCGCCTCCCGGATCACCTCTACGTCCACGCCCCGCTCCCGGGCGACCTGCTCCGGGGTCACGAGCCGCTGCAGGCCCTCCATCGTGGCCCGCACCATGTTGATCGCGTTGTTCGAGCCCAGGCTCTTGGTCAGGATGTCCTGGTAGCCCGCGCACTCCAGGACGGCCCGCACCGGACCGCCCGCGATGACGCCGGTACCGGCCCCCGCCGGCTTGAGCAGGACCTTGCCGGCCCCGAGCCGTCCCGTGATCTCGTGGGGGATCGTGCCGTTGACGATGGGCACCTCGACCATGTCCTTCCGGGCCTGGTCGAAGGACTTGCGGATGGCCTCCGCCACCTCGTTGGCCTTGGCCAGCGAGATGCCGACGCGGCCCTCCCCGTCGCCCACGGACACCAGGGCGGTGAAGGCGAAGCGGCGTCCGCCCTTCACCACCTTGGAAACCCGGTTGATGTCGATCACGTTCTCGCGGAGGCTCTCGCCCCCGTCGCGTCCTCTCTTGGCCACCATGCCTCGCTTCGTTCGGAGTCTGTCGCTTCGCTCGTCGCCGGGGCGTCAGAGGTCCAGTCCGCCGGCCCGCGCCCCGTCGGCGAAGGCCTCGATCCGGCCGTGGTACGGATAGCCGGCCCGGTCGAAGACGACCTTTTCGATGTCCTTCTCCAGGGCCCGTTCGGCCAGCTTCTTCCCGGCCTTCCAGCTCTCGGCCACCTTCCCGTCGAGCCCCTCCGGGGCCTCCAGCGAATCGTGGTCGCCCGCCTGGGTCGAGTACCCCGTGAGGGTCACGCCCCGGTCGTCGTCCACGATCTGGCCCTCGATGTTCCTCAGGCTGCGGGAGACGACCAGCCGCGGGCGCTCCCGCGTGCCCCGGATCTTGCTCGTGATCCGGGCGTGCCTCCGGGCCCGGCGCATGCGGCGTTCCGCCGCCTTGTCGACCGCCATCGTCTTCGCTCCTCCGTGCTTCCGTGTCGCGGTTCTCTTCGGACCCGTGCGGCGCTACGCCATGCCGCCGGCGCCGGTGCCGGCACCCACGGCGGCCTTGCCCGCCTTCCGGCGGACCTCCTCGCCCACGTAGCGGACGCCCTTGCCCTTGTAGGGCTCCGGCGGGCGGATGTCGCGGATCTCCGCGGCCACCTCGCCCACGAGCTGCTTGTCCACACCCCGGACGTGCAGAAGGGTAGGGCTCTCCACCTCGATCTCGATGCTCTCCGGCACCTCGTACAGCACGGGGTGGCTGAAGCCGAGGTTCAGCTCCACGTCGCTCCCCTTCTTGACCGCCCGGTAGCCCACCCCGTGGATCTCCAGGGACTTCTGGTAGCCCTCGGTGACCCCCTCCACCATGTTGGCGATCAGGCTCCGGGTCAGCCCGTGCAGGGCCCGGTGCCGCGGCCGGTCGGTGGGGCGCCGGACGACGATCTCGGCGTCCTCGACCCGGATCTCCATGTCCGGGTGGAACTTGTCCGTGATCTCGCCCTTCGGGCCCTTCACCGTCACCCGCTGGCCGTCCACCTGCGCCTCGACGCCCTCGGGGACCGCCACCGGTTGCTTGCCGATTCTGGACATGTCGCCTCCTAGTAGACCCGGGCCAGGTACTCGCCGCCGACGTGCTCCTGGCGAGCCTCGTGATCGGTCATCACCCCGCGGGAGGTGGAGAGGATCGCCACCCCCATCCCCGAGCGGACCGTGGGCAGGGATTCGGCGTCCACGTAGCGCCGGCGGCCGGGCTTGGAGACGCGCTCCAGCTTCCGGATCACCGGCCGGTCCTCGTCGGTGTACTTCAGGTAGACCCGGAGCACCCCGTGGCGCCCGTCGTCCAGGACCTTGAAGTCGTGGACGAAGTGGTTCTCGGTCAGCAGCCGTGCGATCTCCACCTTCAGCTTCGAGATCGGCATGTCCACCCGCCGGTGCCCCGCCTGCTGGGCGTTGCGCACCCGGGTGAGCATGTCCGCGATGGGGTCGTTCATGCTCATCGCGTCACCAGCT
>CAYVFM010000098.1:0-5715 GCA_964450995.1 uncultured Gemmatimonadota bacterium
AGCTCAGGCCGGCCGGGCCTTCCGGAGCGTCCGGCCGATCTCGTCCACCGGACCGGGCCGGCAGAGGTGATAGCCCTGGGCGTAGTCGCACTCGCCCTCCCGGCGGAGCCAGTCCATCTGCTCGGCCTCCTCGACCCCCTCGGCCACCACCTCCAGGTCGATGCCCTTGCCCAGGGCGATGATGCCCCTCAGGAGCCGGTCCCTCTCCGGCGCATCCGTGCGGCGGTGCAGGAAGAGCATGTCCACCTTGAGCAGGTCGGCCTGGAAGCGCTCGAGGTAGGCCAGCGAGGACTGGCCGACGCCGAAGTCGTCGATGGCTACGCGGAACCCGGCCTCCTTCAGACGGCGGAGCGTCTCCGCCGTCCGATCCAGGTCCTTCATGGCGGCCCGCTCGGTCACCTCGATCACCAGGCGGGCGGGATCGATTCCCGCGTCCGACGCCGCCTCCGACAGGTCCTCCACGAACTCGGCCTCCTCCAGCGTGGCCGGCGCCAGGTTGATCGCCACCCATTCCAGACCGGGCCCATCGCACCAGGGGGCCACGCGCTCCATCGCGCGGCGGGCGACCCAGCGGTCCAGCTTCCGGATCAGGCCGATGCGCTCGGCGAAGGGCACGAATTCGCCCGCGCTCAGCAGGCCGAGATCGGGGTGCTGCCATCGGACCAGCGCCTCCGCCCCCACGGGCCGCCCGTCCGAGCAGCGATAGACGAGCTGGTACCAGTCGTCGAGCTGCCCACGGTCCAGCGCCTCCCGGAGGTCCTGGGCCAGGGCCAGCTCGTCGGGCGACTCGGCCCAGGTCTCGTCGACCTCGCAGACGCCGATCTGGTCGGCGGCGGCGGCGTCGGGGCGCGCCTCCTCGGCGCTGCTGAGGAGCTCGTCGAAGCCCTCGCCGTGGTCCGGGTACCAGCCCACCCCGAGGCGCGGCTCCAGGTTGACCGTGCGGTCCGCCAGCCGGAAGGGGAGGGAGAACCGCTTCTCGAGCCGGCGGACGGCGGCGAGGATCCCCTCCGGCCCGTCCGCGTCCATCAGGAGGGCGGCGAACTCGTCCCCGCCCACCCGGGCCACGACGTCGGACCCGCGCAGCGTGGACGACAGGCGATCGGCCACGATCCTCAGCGCCTCGTCGCCCGCGTCGAAGCCGAGGTTCTCGTTGACCATCCTCAGCCTCGCCACGTCCAGGCTGACGATCCCCAGGCGCCCTCCCTGCCGATCGACCTCGGCCATCATCCGGCCGGCGTGCTCCCGCAGCAGGCGCCGGTTCGCCAGGCCCGTGAGGGGGTCGCGGTACGCCAGCACCAGGGCCAGCAGCTTCTCGCGGTGCATCGACTCGCTGAGGAGACCCGCGCCCAGCGTGGCCGGAACGACCAGGGCCGTGGCGAGCCCGAAGAGCCACCAGTCCACGGGCCGTCCGCCGATCACCGTCCGGTACAGCACCACGCCGACCATCAGGGCCATGGCGACGCCCGAGACCGCGGCCGCTCCCCTCCAGCCCCGGTAGTGGGCCAGCAGGAATCCGGGGATGACGCCGAGCACCCACACGAAGCCCGACAGCCGGCGGGAGCCCTCGGGCCAGACGACGGTGGCGGCGACGGCGGCGCCCAGGCACACCAGGGTGAGGAGGAGGGCCCGCGGGGGGGTCTGCTCGCGGCCCACGTCGAGGCGGTCGAGAGTCTCCTCGAGATCTCGCTTCTGACGCTCGTCTCTCGCCATGGCGGATCGAACGGCGGGTCTGCGCGGAATGTCGGCGGGCGGCGGCCGGTCTCTGGCCCTGTCGCGAGAAAGGCCGACGGTACCGGCGCGCCTGCGCTACGTGGCGGCACATCCTAACCGGACGTCCGCGGCGCGGCCAGCAGCGGCCGGGCCCGGCCCGTCACAGAACCGGCGCCAGCGCATCCTCCAGGGTGGGGGTCCCCAGCACCTGCAGCTCGTAGCGCACCCGGGCGGCCGGCAGCGGCAGGTCGATCAGCCGGCCCAGGTCGATGGGCGTCCCCACCGAGATCGCCTCGACGCCGGCGTCCCGGGCCGCCTCGAGGGTGGCCTGGAGGTCCCGGACCTGGCCCTCGCCGTAGCCCATGGCCGGCAGGAGGGGGCCGATCCCCGGGTAGGCCTCGAAGGTCTCCGCGATCTCGCCCCGCGCGAAGGGCCGCGGGTCCACCAGCTCGGCGGCCCCCGCCTTCCGGGCGGCCAGGGTGCCCGCCCCGTAGGCCATCTCCCCGTGGGTCAGCGTGGGCCCGTCCTCCACCGCCAGCACCCGCCGGCCCTCCAGGACCTCGGGCGCGTCCACGAAGATCGGCGACGCGGCCTCCAGCACGGTGGCCTCCGGGTTCAGCCGCCGGAGGTTCCGCCGCACCTCCTCGGTCTGCTCGAGGCCGGCCGTGTCCATCTTGTTGATCAGCAGGACGTCGGCCATGCGGGCGTTCGTCTCGCCCGGGTGGTAGCGCAGCTCGTGGCCGGCACGGAGGGGATCAGCGACCGTAATGTGCACATCCGGCTCGTAGAAGGGCGTGTCGTTGTTGCCCCCGTCCCACACCACCACGTCGGCCTCGGCCTCGGCGCGCCGGAGGATCTCCCCGTAGTCGACCCCGGCCCAGACCACCGAGCCGGTGTCGAGGTGCGGCTCGTACTCCTCGCGCTCCTCGATGGTGACGTCGTGCTCCTCCAGGTCCGCGTAGGTCTCGAAGCGCTGGACGCGCTGGGCCTCCAGGTCCCCGTAGGGCATCGGGTGCCGCACCACGGCGACCTCCCTCCCGGCGTCGCGCAGCAGCCGGACCACCGCCCGGCTCGTCTGGCTCTTCCCGGAACCCGTCCGCGTGGCGCAGACCGCCACCACCGGCTTCCCGGAGGTCAGCATCGTGGCCCGGGCCCCGTGGAGGGTGAAGTCGGCGCCGGCGGCGTTGGCCCGGCTGGCCAGGTGCATCACGTGCTCGTGGGAGACGTCCGAGTAGGCCATCACCACCCGGTCCACCTCCAGGTCGGCGATCAGCGCCTCCAGCTCCCGCTCCGGGTGGACGGGGACGCCGTCGGGGTGGCCCTCCCCGGCGAGCGAGGCGGGATAGCGGCGCTCCTCGATGTGGGGGATCTGCTCCGCCGTGAACCCCACGACGCGGACGTCGGGATCGCCGCGGTAGACCGTGTTGAAGACGTGGAAGTCGCGGCCGGCCGCGCCCAGGATGAGGACTCGGGTGTCGGACATGGTGGAGGCTCCTCTCTCGGTCGACGCAGGTGCGCTCTCCGACGGACGAGGGCGGGCGGGGCCCGAAAGCTACCGGCGCGTGAGCTCCCGCCACAGCCCGGCCGCCGGCCGCGGGTCGAAGCGGGCCCGCGGAGGCGCTACATTGGGCGCCGGCCGGTCGACCCGAGCGCACCGTCGACCACCACACCCTCGACCCGGGAGCACCGATGACGCCACCGACCCCCCACGGGGGCAGCTACGAGTGTCCGAAGTGCGGCCACGGCGCCTACGAGGCCGGCGAGCTCCGCGCCTCCGGCGGCTTCCTCAGCAAGCTCTTCGACGTCCAGCGCCAGAAGTTCACGACCGTGAGCTGCGAGGGCTGCGGCTACACGGAGCTCTACCGGGGCGACTCCAGCCTGCTGGGCGACGTCGTGGACTTCCTGAGCCAGTGAGCGCGGCCGCCATGGACCGGCCCGACACCGAGATCGTGGCGACCTTCCACCACCGCCACGAGGCCGAGATGGCGAAGGGGTACCTGGAGGACGCCGAGATCCGGGCCGTGGTGACCGCCGACGACGGAGGGGGCGCCTTCGGGATGCCCCTCACCTTCTCGGTCGAGAGCTACGCCACCGTCCGGGTCCGGGCCGACGAGGCCGGACGGGCCCGGCAGGTGCTCGCCGACGCCGGCCTCCTGGAGGAGTGACCGTTCCCCGCTCCTCCCTCGCCCGCGCCGCCGGGACGGTGGCCGCGGCGGCCGCCCTGCTCCTGGCGGCGGCCCCGGCGGCGGGCCAGTCGACCGGCACGCCCGACGACCCGCCCCTCCCGGGCCAGGCGGGCGAGCGGGCCGACGGCCGGATCGACGGCTTCTGGGGCCTGCCCTGGGGCGCCGACTCGGCCCGCGTCGTCGCCCGGCTCGGCCCGCCCCTCTCGGTCTCCGAGGCCGGCAGGGGCGAGCGGGTCTTCGCCTTCACCCCCCTCTTCCTGGGACGGGACGGCTACCTCTTCCTCCGGCTGGCCGAGGGCCGAGGGCTGGTGGGCGGGAGCTGGGAGCCGATGACCGGCGACTGCACGGACATGATGCGCCGGCTGGTCCGGACGCTGAAGCGGGCCCATCCCGACGTCCCCACGAAGACCCGCGGTGACGTCCGGGGCGGGCTGACCCGCGACCTCTGCGTGGCCGCCATGGAGGACGGCGTGCGATTGGAGGTCCGCTGGGAGGACGCGGACGGCAACCGCCTGCGGGTGCTGGCGACACCCGAGCGCCCCGCCCTCCGGATGCTGGGCGCCGCCGCCGGCCGGGACGGCGGCTGAGGCGTGTCCCGCTGGCGCGGCTCCTGCAGCGGTAGTCACCCGGAAGTCGGCGGGCCGGGGTCCCGGGCCGCCCCGACGACGACGATCTCACGGAGGTGGAGCATGAGTGAGCGATCTCGCGCCCGCAGCGTCCCGTCCGTCCGATTCGCGGCGGCGGTCCTCGCGACCGTCTTCCTCGCGGCCGCGTGCGGCGAGGGGGCCGGCCCGGCCGGCGAGGACGGCGACCGTGCCGACGCCTCGTCCCCGCTCCCGGCCGGCGCCGACACCGTGGCCATGGCCGACACGGTCCTCTCGACGGAGAACCAGCATCTGGCCATCCGCGAGTGGGGGATCCCGTGGGAGGACACCCGCCCCCGCGACCCCTACGTGCGCCACGGGGACCGGGTCTGGTTCGTGGGCCAGCAGGGCAACTACGCGGCGACGCTGGACCCGGGGAGCGGCGAGATCGCCCGCTTCGACCTCCCCGAGGGCACCGGCCCCCACAACCTGATCGTGGCGCCGGACAGCACGGTCTGGATCGCCGGCAACCGGGACGCCTACATCGGCGAGCTCGACCCCGCCACCGGCGAGATCACCCGGCACGCGATGCCCGACCCCGACGCCGTCGACCCGCACACCCTGGTCTTCGACGGCCAGGGCGACATCTGGTTCACCGTCCAGGGCGGCAACTTCGTCGGGAAGCTCGACACCGACGCCGACTCGGCCAACGTGGAGCTGATCGAGGTGCCCACCGGGAGCGCCCGGCCCTACGGCATCAAGGTGGACTCGGCGGGCCGTCCCTGGATCGCCCTGCTGGGCACCAACAAGCTGGCCACGGTGGACCCGTCCACGATGGAGCTGAGGGAGATCGAGCTGCCCCGGCCGGACGCCCATCCCCGGCGGCTCGACGTCCTCTCGGACGGCACGGTCTGGTACGTGGACTACGTCCAGGGCTACCTGGGCCGGTACGATCCGGCGGCCGACGCGTTCGAGGAGTGGCGGGCCCCGTCGGGCGAGGAGAGCCGGCCGTACGGGATGATCGCCGACGGCCGCGACCGGGTCTGGTTCGTGGAGACCGGCCCGTCCCCGAACGTCTTCGTGGGCTTCGACCCGGAGACGGGCGAGTTCTTCAGCGAAACGCCGATCCCGAGCGGCGGCGGCACGATCCGCCACATGCACTACTTCGCGCCGGGGGACGAGATCTGGTTCGGGGCGGACACGAACACCATCGGGCGGGTGTCGCTGAAGTAGGG
>CAYVFM010000099.1:0-5659 GCA_964450995.1 uncultured Gemmatimonadota bacterium
GCGCGGCGCACGCGGGGGCCGCCGGCGGCCTCGCCGCCCTGCGGGCGGCGGCGCTGGCCGGCTGGGCGACGGCGTGGGCGGGCGAGGCCTCCGTCCGGGGATTGCACCGCCTGACCGGGCGGGCGCTGGTCGACCGGGAGGGCCTGGCCCGCCGACCCGACCTGCTGGAGCGGCGTCACCTCCTGGCCACCGCCGCCCGCGGGCTCCGAGGTGCCCTGGTGGCGGGGGCCCTCGTGGTGCCGTCCGCGCTGGCGGTCCGCGCGGCGGCCGTCCCGTCGGCTGGGGTCGGCGCCGGGGTGCTGGCGGCGGGCGCTCTGGGGGCCGCTTCCGGCGCGGCGGCCCGGAGCTTCGGGTCGGGTCGGATCGGCGTCGTCCTGGCCGCCGTCGGGGCGGCGACGGGTGTCGCCCTGGGGTGGGGGCTCGCGTGAGGGTTCGGGCGCCGGACCTGGTGCGGACGTTCGCGCGGACCTTCGCGGTCCAGGGCTCCTGGAACTACGCCGGCTTCCAGGCTGCCGGGCTCGCCTACTGCCTCCTCCCGCTCCTGCGCCGGGTCCACGCGGGACACCCGGAGCGGCTCCGGGAGGCGGTGGAGCGTCACCTCCAGCCCTTCAACGCCCACCCGTACCTGACGCCGCTGGCGGTGGGCGCTCTCGCGCGGATGGAGGCGGAGGGGCGCGACGGAGACGAGATCGACCGGGCCAGGCGGGCGCTCGCGGGCCCGCTGGGCGCCGCCGGCGACCGGCTGGTCTGGGCCGGCTGGCGGCCGGCCTGCTTGCTGGCGGCGGTGGCCGCCTACACCTTGGGCGTGGGCCCCTGGACGGCCGTCCTCCTCTTCCTGTCCCTCTACAACGCCGGTCACCTGCTGCTGCGCGCCTGGGCCCTCCGACGAGGGTGGGTCGAGGGGCCGCGGGCCGCGGCGCGGCTGTCCGGGCCGGGGTGGAGGCGGCTCTCGACGGCCCTGAACGGGGCCGCCGGGATGCTGGCCGGGGGCGCCGCCGCGCTGGTGGCGGTGGCGGCGCTCCCGGGCACGGGCGCCGCCTGGCCGGCGGCCGCGGTAGTCGCCGGGGCGACGGCGGGCCTCCGGTGGCCAGAGGCGGCCGGACGGGTCGCGCCGGCGCTGGCTGCGGTGGCGCTGGCCGTGGCGCTGACGGGCTGACGACGACGAGCCGGGAGAGGCGAGGGTGACGGAGATCGAGCGCAGGGTGGAGGTCCGGAACGAGCACGGGCTGCACGCCCGTCCGGCGGCGGAGTTCGTCAAGCTCGCGTCCGGCTTCGAGTCGGAGATCCAGGTCGTCAAGGACGAGCTCGAGGTGAACGGGAAGAGCATCATGGGGGTCCTCATGCTGGCGGCCGAGCCCGGGGCGGAGCTGGTGCTGCGCGCCCGGGGACCCGACGCCGAGGAGGCCGTGGACGCCCTGTCCGACTTCGTCCGGACCGACCACGGCGACGTCGACGACGCCGGGGCGGGGGAGGGCGACGCGTGAGCTGGAGGCTGCAGGGCATCGGCGCCTCGCCGGGCCGCGTCATGGGCGAGGTGCGGCGCGTCCACCGGGGGATCGACCGCGTGCCCCACCGCACCATCGACCCCGACCGGGTCGAGGACGAGCTCCGCCGCTTCACCGAGGCCCGCGAGTGGGCGCTGGAGCGCACCCGCGAGCTCCGAGAGCGCACGGAGGAGCGGCTGGGCCGGGTCGAGGCGAAGATCTTCGACCCCCAGGCCCTGATGCTCGAGGACCCGGACCTGGTGGACGGCACGGAGTCCTACATCCGGGAGAACTTCCTCTCCGCCGAGCGCGCCTTCGACTGGCGGCTCCTGGAGCTGCGCTCCCAGTTCCTGGACACCGCCCACGCGATGGTGGCCGACCGGCTCGCCGACTTGCGGGACATCCGCCTCCGGGTGCTGGGCCACCTGCTGGACCGGCAGGTGGAGCTGGCGCCGGAGGGGGACGCCTCCGGCGTGATCCTGGCCTTCGACGAGCTGACCCCCAGCTTCGCGGTGAGCCTGGAGCCGGAGCGGGTGGGCGGCCTCCTCACCGCGGCGGGCTCCCGGGCCTCCCACTCGGCGGTGCTCGCCCGGTCGCTGGAGATCCCGGCCGTGGTCGGGATCGGGGACCGGCTGGAGGAGATCGAGTCCGGGTCCCCGATCATCATGAACGGGTCCACCGGACGGATCCTGGTGGAGCCCGAGCGGGACGAGGTGGAGTCCTTCGAGCAGTCGCTGGTGGAGACGGCCGAGCGCCGGCGGCGCCTCCGGGAGCTGGCGGACCGCCCGTCCGAGACCTCCGACGGGACCCGGGTGCGGCTCCAGGTCAACCTCGACCAGCCCGACGAGGCCAGGGAGGCGGTGAAGTTTGGGCCCGAGGGGGTCGGGCTCTTCCGCTCCGAGTTCCTGGTCATCGGGCGCCGGACCGTCCCCGGCGAGGAGGAGCAGTACGAGGCCTACCGCCGGGTCGTGGAGGCCTTCGACGGGCAGCCGGTCACGCTCCGGACCTTCGACATCGGCGGCGACAAGTTCCCGATCTTCCTCGACATGCCCACGGAGGAGAATCCCTACCTGGGCTGGCGGGCCATCCGGGTCTGCCTGGACCTGCCGGACCTGTTCCGCAACCAGCTCCGGGCCGCGCTCCGGGCAGCTCAGGACGGCCCCCTCCGCCTCCTCCTCCCCTTCGTCATCTCGGTGGACGAGGTCCGCCGGGCCCGGGACCTCCTGCGAGAGGTGCGGGAAGAGGTGCGGGAAGGGGCGGCCGCCCCGGACGAGGAGCTGGACGTTCCGGTGGGGGTGATGGTCGAGACCCCCGCCGCCGTCGAGACCGTGGATCTCCTCGCGCCGGTGGTGGACTTCCTGAGCCTGGGCACCAACGACCTGACCCAGTACGTGCTGGCGGTGGACCGCGGGAACGCCCGGCTGGCCGACCGCTACGATCCCCTGCACCCGGCGCTCTTCCGGCTCTACCGCCGCCTGCGCCGGGCGGCCGACGAGCACGACCTGCCGGTCTCGGTCTGCGGCGACCTGGCCACGGACCCGGTGGGCCTGGCGGTCCTCCTGGGGCTGGGCTACCGGGAGTTCAGCCTCCCGCCGGCCTCGGTGCTCGAGGCGAAGGAGTGGCTGCGGGTCCTGGACGTGGGCGAGCTCGAGGAGATCTGCGCCGGCCTGGAGGGCGCCGAGACCGGGGGCGAGATCCGGGCGCCGATCCGCCTCTACCTGGAGGGCTCGGCGCCGGAGGACGCGGTGCTCTCGGGCCGGTTGTCGCGGCCCCTCTGAGCCCGTACGTTGCCGGCGCTTTCCGCCGGTCCCCGAGCGCGCCATCCTCACCCCGCCAGAGCAGACACCGAGGTCGACGTGGGCACCTCCGACAGCCACCACTTCTTCAGCTCCGAGTCGGTGACCGAGGGGCACCCGGACAAGATCGCCGACCAGGTCTCCGACGCCGTGCTCGACGAGATCCTGGCCCGCGACCCGGAGGCCCGGGTGGCGTGCGAGACGCTGGTCACCACGGGCCTGGTCCTGCTGGCGGGCGAGATCACCGCCGACGCCGACCTGGACTACGCGGGCCTGGCGCGCCGGACCATCGCGGAGATCGGCTACGACGACCCCGCCCACGGCTTCTCGGCCGACGACTGCGCCGTCCTGACCGCCCTGGGCCGGCAGTCGGACGACATCGCCCTGGGCGTGGACCGCGGGGGCGCCGGCGACCAGGGGATGATGTTCGGGTACGCCACCGACGAGACCGACGCCCTCATGCCGCTGCCCATCACCCTGGCCCACGGGATGACCCGCCGGCTGGCCTCGGCCCGCCGGGACGGGACGCTCCCCTGGCTGGGGCCGGACGGGAAGTCCCAGGTGACGGTGGAATACGACGGGGGACGGCCGGTGCGGATCGACACGGTGGTCATCTCCACCCAGCACGCCGAGGACGTGCCGGACGGGGAGATCGAGGAGGGGGTGATCGAGGAGGTGGCCCGCCCGGTGCTGCCGGACGAGCTGTACGACCGGGGCGACGTGACCTTCCACATCAACCCCACCGGCCGCTTCGTCACCGGGGGGCCCAAGGGGGACGCCGGGCTGACGGGCCGGAAGATCATCGTGGACACCTACGGCGGCGTCGGCTCGCACGGCGGCGGGGCCTTCAGCGGAAAGGACGCCTCGAAGGTGGATCGGTCCGCCAGCTACGCCGCCCGCTGGGTGGCCAAGAACGTGGTGGCCGCGGGCCTGGCGGAGAAGGTGGAGCTCCAGGTGGCCTACGCCATCGGCGTCCCGGACCCGGTCTCGGTGATGCTCGACACACGGGGCACCGGACGGGTCCCCGACGAGGAGCTGGTCCGGGCCGTGCGGGAGGTCTTCGACCTCCGGCCGGAAGCCATCATCGAGGCCCTGGGCCTGAGGCGGCCGATCTTCCAGAGGACGGCGGCCTACGGCCACTTCGGACGCGAGCCGGTGGAGGACGGGGGTTTCACCTGGGAGCGGACCGACCGGGTGGAAGAGCTGCAGGGCGCGGTATGACCCGCCCCGAAGCGCATAGAGACCGACGAGACGAAACCACGGAGGAGAACGAATGAGCGAACGGACCGAGACCGCGCCGTCCCACGACGTGGCCGACCTGGGGCTGGCCGAGAAGGGGCGCAAGCGCGTCGAGTGGGCGGAGCGCTACATGCCGGTGCTGCGGCTGATCCGGGAGCGCTTCGCCGAGGAGCGGCCGCTGGAGGGCGTGCGGATCTCGGCCTGCCTGCACGTGACCACCGAGACGGCGAACCTGATGCGGACCCTCCGCGCCGGGGGCGCCGACGTGGTGCTCTGCGCCTCCAACCCCCTCTCCACCCAGGACGACGTGGCCGCCTACCTGGTGGAGGAGGCGGGCGTCTCGGTCCACGCGGTGAACGGCGAGGACGACGAGCGCTACTACGAGCACGTCCGCGCCGCCATCGCCCACCGCCCGGCGGTGACCATGGACGACGGCGCCGACGTGGTGGGGGCGCTCCACATGCTGGCCCTGGACCGCCGCGACGACATGGCGCCGCCGGTGCGCCGCTGGGCCGAGAGCCTGGACGAGGCGGAGCGCCGGGAGATCGTGGACGGGGTGGTGGGCTCCACGGAGGAGACCACCACCGGGGTGATCCGCCTCCGGTCGATGGCCCGCGACGGGGTCCTGCGGTTCCCGGTCATCGCGGTCAACGACAGCGACACGAAGCACCTCTTCGACAACCGCTACGGCACCGGGCAGTCCACCCTGGACGGGATCATCCGGGCCACCAACGCCCTGATGGCCGGCTCCACGGTGGTGGTGGCGGGCTACGGGTGGTGCGGCCGGGGCTTCGCCCTCAGGGCCCGGGGCGCGGGGGCCAAGGTGATCGTCACCGAGGTGGACCCCCTCCGGGCTCTCGAGGCGCACATGGACGGCTTCCGGGTGATGCCCATGGACGAAGCCGCCCCCCAGGGCGACGTGTTCGTCACCCTGACGGGCAACACGAGCGTCATCCGCCGGGAGCACTTTCGGGCGATGAAGGACGGCGCCGTGGTGGCCAACTCCGGCCACTTCGACGTGGAGCTGGACGTGCCGGCCCTGGAGGAGATGGCCGACGGGCCGCCCACCCGTCCCCGGGAGCACGTGGAGGAGTACGACGTGGACGGGAAGCGGATCGTCCTGCTGGGGCGGGGCCGGCT
>CAYVFM010000100.1:0-5640 GCA_964450995.1 uncultured Gemmatimonadota bacterium
AGGTCGTCGCGGAAGCGGAGGACCGGCGTCCGGCAGACCGCCTCCATCACCCCCTCCTCCTCGTCGGCCCGCTCCACCGTCCAGCCGTGGCGGCCCCGGGCCACCTCCAGCAGGGCGTCCCAGGTCCGGGCGAAGGGCGAGGCGTAGAGCCGGGGAGCGGGCGGCCCCCCGGTCCGGGTGTCGGCCACGTTCTCGGTCAGCCAGCGCACCAGCACGGGCCTGGCCACGGGCTCGCTCCTCCCTCTCGATGCGGGCTCGGTGTGGGCTCGATGCGGGCGTCGGCGGCGGGCGGGGCCCGGTTGTCGCCGGGGGTGGGCCGGGGTACGTTGACCGTCCGCCCCGGACCCCTCGTCTCCAGGCCCCCGCGCGACATGCAGGCCATTATACCGCTGGCCGGGAAGGGCACGCGACTCCGGCCTCACACCCACACGCGCCCGAAGCCGCTGGTCCGGGTGGCCAACCGCCCGGTCCTCGACCACGTCCTGGACCGCCTGGTGGCGGCCGGCGTGGAGGAGGCGATCTGCGTCACCGGCTACATGGGCGACCGGATCCGCTCCTACCTGGAGGTCGAGCACGGCGACCTCCGCAAGCGCTACGTGGAGCAGGAGGAGCAGCTCGGCACGGCGCACGCGATCCGGCTGGCCGAGCCCTTCGTGAGCGGGCCGGTCCTGGTGGTCTTCGTGGACACCATCTTCGACGCCGACCTCTCGGTCATCGAGCGGCGGCCGGAGGACGACGGGATCGTCTGGGCGAAGGAGGTGGAGGACTACCAGCGCTTCGGGGTCATCGTCACCGACGACGACGGCTACATGGAGCGGATCGTCGAGAAGCCCGACGAGCCGGTCTCCCGCCTGGCGAACATCGGCGTCTACTACGTCCGCGACCACGAGCTGCTCTTCGAGGGGATCGAGCGGGTGCTGGCGGCCGAGCCGGTGATGGGGGAGTACTTCCTGACCGACGCGCTCCAGCACATGATCGACGAGGGCGCCCGTCTCTCCACCGCGGAGGTGAACGGCTGGTGGGACTGCGGCAAGCCCGGGACCCTGCTCTCGACGAACCGCGCGCTGCTGGAGGGAGGGCTGGCCCGGGAGCCGTCCGGCCGGGGCGTCCGCGCGGAGGGTCCGGTCCTGGTGGATCCGGGCGCGAAGCTCGAGAACGTGGAGCTGGGCCCCAACGTCTCCGTGGCGGCCGGCGCGGTGGTGCGCAGGAGCCGCCTGCGGGACTGCATCGTGGGCGAGGAGGCGGAGATCCGGGACTGCCGCCTCGAGCGCTCGCTGGTGGGCGACCACGCCCACCTGCGCTCGGTGACGGGGCGGGTGAACGTGGGCGACCACGCCGAGGTGGCGGGGGGCGAGATCCCGGCGGAGACGGCGGGCTGACGGGGTCCGAGGGGAGGGAGCCATGAGCGGGGACGACCGGGGCCGGGAGCTGATCCACGACTGGAACACCCGGGAGGGCAGCTTCGACTACTCGGGCGTCCGGGTGGAGCTGGACGACGAGACGCTGCGGGACGGCCTCCAGAACCCCTCGGTCACGGACCCGCCGGCGGAGGAGAAGAAGCGGCTCCTCCACCTGATGGCCGAGCTGGGGATCCACGCCGCCGACATCGGGCTCCCCGGCGCCGGCCCCCGCGCCCGGGAGGCGGCCCTGGAGCTGGCCCGGGAGATCGTCGAGCAGGACCTCCCCATCGAGGCCAACTGCGCCGCCCGCACGGTGGTCTCCGACGTGGAGCCGATCGTCGAGATCGCCCAGCGCACCGGCCTGGCCGTGGAGGCGTCGACCTTCATCGGGAGCTCGCCCATCCGGCTGTACGCCGAGGGCTGGGACGTGGACCACCTGCTCCGGTCCACCGAGGAGGCGGTCTCCTTCGCGGTGGGCGAGGGCCTCGACGTGATGTACGTGACCGAGGACACGACCCGGTCGCGGCCCGAGACGCTCCGGAAGCTCTACACCACCGCCATCGAGTGCGGCGCCCGGCGGATCTGCCTGGCCGACACCGTCGGCCACGCCACGCCCCACGGGGTCCGGGGCCTGGTCCGCTTCGCCCGGGAGCTGGTGGAGGAGACCGGGGAGGACGTCGCCGTGGACTGGCACGGCCACCGCGACCGGGGTCTCGGGCTGCCCAACGCCCTGGCGGCCATCGAGGAGGGGGTCGACCGGATCCACGGCACCGCCCTGGGGATCGGCGAGCGGGTGGGCAACGTGGAGATGGACCTCCTGCTGGTGAACCTGAAGCTGCTGGGGATGCACGACCGCGACCTCTCCTCCCTGCCCGAGTACTGCGAGACGGCGGCGGAGATGTGCGGCCTGGAGATCTCCCACGACTACCCGGTGGTGGGCGAGGACGCCTTCCGGACCGGGACGGGCGTCCACGCGGCCGCCATCATCAAGGCCCTCCGGAAGGAGGACGACTGGCTGGTCGACCGCGTCTACAGCGGGGTGCCCGCCGGGGAGTTCGGCCTGGAGCAGACCATCGAGGTCTCGCCGGTCTCGGGGCTGAGCAACGTGAGGTACTGGCTGGAGGAGCACGGCTACGACCCGGACGACGAGGAGCTGTGCGAGACGGTCTTCGAGCTGGCGAAGCGGAGCGACCACACCCTCTCCGAGGAGGAGATCGAGGCCGAGATCCGCCGCGTCCGGGGGGACGGCGGCTAGGGCGCCTCTCCCGCCGCCGACCCGATCGGCGGCCCGCGGCCCCTCCCCTGCGACGTTTGCCCGACTGGGGTGTAGGGCCCACCGTGAGCGAGATCGTTCGAGCGGCCCGGCGCGCGCCGGCGGGGGAGACCGCCGGCGCCACCGGGCCGACGTGCCGGGAGACGCGAACGGAAGCGTGAGGATGGAGATGCGACGGTTCGGACGGACGGCCCTGGCCGGGGCAACCTGCGCGGGGATCGCCCTGGCGGCCGCCGCGGGGGGCGCCAGCGCCCAGGAGGTCGCGCCCCGGGTGCCCGCCGGGGTGGAGCTGGCGATTCTGCCCGTGCAGGACGTCTCCCCCGCGCCCTCCGGGGCGTGGCCGGGCGGCGCCTCCTCCCGGGCCGACGCCCTCGACCGGATGAACGCGGAGCTGGACTTCGCGCTCTCCTCCTCGGAGAACGCCTCCGGATGGCCCGGTCCCCGCGAGCTGACGCGGATGGTGGAGCGGAACCCCATGATCGACGCCCACCCCCACCGGCTGGCCGTGGCGCAGCTCGCGGCCGTGGAGCCCGGCGAGGGGCGTCTGGGCGGCACGATCCACCGCCAGCTCCGGCGCCTCTCGGCCCTGGCGGGCGTCCGCATCGTGGCGATCCCCCTCCGGCTCGCGTGGCATCCTCCCGGGCAGGCCGGCGAGGACGGCGGCGACGCCGCGGGGGCGGATTCCGCCGGCGCGTCCGCCGAGGGGCCGGGCCGCCCGGTGCTGGAGCTGGCGCTGGTCGACACCCGGACCGCCCGGCTGCTCTGGCTCGGCGAGGTGCCGGGCGCGGCGGGGCCGCCGGGGGCGTCGGGCGCGCTGGCGACGCTGGCGGCGAACCTCGTGGGCCTGCTGAGCCCGTGAGGGGGCTGAGGCGAGGCGTCGCCGCCCTGGCGCTGGCGGCGGTCGCGGCGGCGGGCGCCTGCTCCCCGGAGCCCGACGAGCCCCGGCTCCCCTCGGCCTCCGAGCTCGAGGGGCTGTACGGGGAGCGGGCCGAGGTGACGCTGAGCGGGAACGTCGTCGAGCTGCGGGTCGAGCAGTCGGCCGCGCACCTCGAGCGGGGCGGCACGCTGTGGGCGAAGGTCGGCCCCTACATCTACCTCTTCTCGCCCCAGACCCGGGAGCTGTTCGACGAGCACGACGGCCTGGCGGCCGTCCGGGCCCGGACCGTCAACGAGGCGGGCACGTGGATCGCCCGGGCGGAGCTGCACCGGGACGCCCTGAACCCCATCACCTGGAAGGACGCCCGCCGGGTGGTGACCCGGGCCCGGCGGCAGGGGACCGAGAAGCCGGGCTACCTGGAGGACCTGATCGAGTTCGGCGAGGAGCACACCGACCACAGCTACAACGAGTCCTTCCTCCGGCGCTGACCGGCCCGGCGCCGGCCGATCCCGGCCCGCGTCCACCCCGCGGTACGGTCGATGCGCCGGGAGGAAGCGCGGTCACCCGGGAGGCCTCCCGGGCCCGCGACGACCGACGAGACCTCCTGACCACCAGAGACGGACGGACAGATAGATGACGCACCAGGTGACCCTCATCCCCGGCGACGGGATCGGACCCGGCATCACCGAGGCCGTCCTCCGCGTCCTGGACGCGGCGGGCCCGGCCATCGAGTGGGACCGGCAGATCGCCGGCATGGCCGCCAAGGACGAGGTCGGCGACCCCCTGCCCGACGCCACCGTCGAGTCCATCGAGCGGACCCGGGTGGCGCTGAAGGGGCCGCTGACGACGCCGGTGGGCTCGGGCTACCGCTCGGTGAACGTGGCGCTCCGCAAGAAGTTCGAGACCTACGCCAACGTCCGCCCGGCCCGGACGATCCTCCCGGGCGGGCGCTACGAGGACATCGACCTGGTGGTGGTCCGGGAGAACACCGAGGGGCTGTACGCCGGCATCGAGCACTTCATCGGGATGGACGACGACCCCGAGGCGGTGGCGGAGTCCATCATGATCGTCACCCGCTTCGGGGCCGAGCGCATCGTCCGCTACGCCTTCGAGTACGCGCTGGAGAACGACCGCGAGAAGGTCACGCTGGTCCACAAGGCCAACATCCTCCGGGCCACCCAGGGGCTCTTCCTGAAGGTGGGCCGCGAGGTGGCCGAGGAGTACGAGGGCCGGGTGGACTACGACGAGCGGATCATCGACAACACGGCCATGCAGCTCGTCCTCGACCCGCACCAGTTCGACATCCTGGTGATGGAGAACATGTTCGGCGACATCATCTCCGACGAGGTGGCCGGGCTGGTGGGCGGGCTGGGCTTCGCTCCGGCGGCCAACGTGGGCGAGGACGCCGCCATCTTCGAGCCGGTCCACGGCTCGGCCCCCGACATCGCCGGCGAGGGGGTGGCCAACCCCACGGCCATGCTGCTCACCGCCTGCCTGATGCTGGACCACCTGGGCGAGGAGGAGGCGGCCGGGCGGATCCGCTCGGCGGTGGAGGGGACGATCCGCGCCGGCGACCGGCGGACGCCGGACATGGGGGGCGAGGCCGACACCGACGAGTTCGTGGACGCCGTGATCGAGCGGATGGAGGCCGGCGGTGGCTGAGGGCGGGGACCGCCCCCGCTTCCGGGCCCGGCGGCCGGAGGGGGAGGGCGACGGCGGAGAGGAGCGGACCCGCTGCGCGGCGTGCCGGGAGCTGTATCCGCACGACGACCTGGACCGCCGGCTCTGGTGCCCGTCCTGCAGCGACCGCCGGGAGCGCTGGGTCAGGATCGGGGGCCACGCCTCCGCGCTGGCGGTGACGATCCCCTTCGGGGCCTGGGTGGCCGTGGAGGCGAGCACCGAGGTCCTCTCGATCTGGGCCTGGCTGCTGCCCCTGGCGGTCGCCTATTACCTGGGCTGGCGGATCGGCCGGGAGCTGAGCAAGGGGCTGGTCCGGCTGGCGAGCCGGGACTGACCGCCCCCGACGACACGACGGACGGAGAGCGACGATGAGCTTCGAGGGCGTGGACTACTACGACGTGGACGGGCTC
>CAYVFM010000101.1:0-5640 GCA_964450995.1 uncultured Gemmatimonadota bacterium
CGGAGGACGTGCTGGCCTCGATCCGCCGCGGGGTGGACCTGTTCGACTGCGTGGCCCCCACCCGCAACGGGCGCAACGGCACCGCCTTCACCTCGCTGGGCAAGGTGAACGTGAAGGTCGCCCGCTTCGCCGACGATCCGCGCCCCCTGGACCCCGACTGCGACTGCCCCTGCTGCACCGGCTACTCGCGCTCCTACCTCCGGCACCTCTTCAACATGAACGAGCTGCTGGGGCTCCGGCTCCTCTCGCTCCACAACGTGCGCTTCCTGGTCCGCTTGACGTCCCGGGCGCGCCGGGCGATCCTCCGGGGCGAGTTCGGAGCCTGGGCGGACCGGTGGCTCGACCGCTACCGGGCGGGCGAGATCTGAGCCGGCGCCCGGCGCACGGACGGGCCTCCCGGCCGGGGGATCCGGGGCGGCAGGAGACCCGCCGCGCCGGGAACATCCCCGCACCGTGCCGGTACGCGAACCCGCGCCCCGACGGGGGGAGGTACGACGCGGGAGGCCCCGCGACCTCGCCCCGGCGTGGCCGAGGCACACGTGATCCCCGGCGGCCCGCGCGGCGCCGGCGAGCCGAGCATCCCCACCCTGCGAAAGGAACGACGTGACCATCCACCTCCTCTCCCTGGGCCTGGCCATGGGCGCGCCCGCCGAGGGCGGCGGCGGCAGCATCTGGGGAACCGTGATCATGTTCGGGGCCATCTTCGCCATCTTCTACTTCCTGCTGATCCGCCCCCAGCGGAAGCAGCAGGAGGAGCACGAGGAGATGGTGGACAGCCTCCAGAAGGGCGACCGGGTGGTGACGCTGGGCGGCATCATCGGCGAGATCATCCACCTGAAGGAGGACCGGCTGGTGCTGAAGACCTCCGGGGACACCCGCCTCGACCTGGAGCGCAGCAAGGTCGGCCGCCGGCTGGGCGAGGACGAGGACGTCGGCGACGCCGAGGACTGAGCCGGCGAACGGGACGAGGCGAGCGAGAACGGAACGGGACCCATGGCCGTCCGCGAGATCCGCCTGCTGGGCGATCCGATCCTCCGCGAGGAATGCGCGCCCGTGGACGAGATCGGCGACGAGATCCGCCGCCTGGCGCGGGACCTGGAGGAGACGATGTACCAGGCCGACGGCGTCGGCCTGGCGGCGCCCCAGGTGGGCGTCCCCGTCCGGATGTTCGCCTACGACGTTCGGGACCCCGAAGAGCCCGCCGGCGTCCTGATCAACCCCCGGGTCGAGTCGACGGAGGGGTCGGACCGGGGCGAGGAGGGCTGCCTCAGCATCCCCGGCCTCCAGGCCGTCGTCGAGCGGCCCGCCCGGGCGGTGCTCACGGGGCTCGACCCGGACGGCGAGGAGGTCCGGATCGAGGCGGAGGGCCTGCTGGCCCGCTGTCTCCTGCACGAGAACGACCACCTGGACGGGGTCCTCTTCCTGGACCGGGTGAGCCCGATGAAGCGGCGGATGCTGATGACGAAGTGGGAGAAGGAGAAGCCCGACCGGGCCGGGCCCTCCCCCTCCTCCACCCCGGCCGGCCTCTAGCCCCGCGGCCGCCCGCGGCGACGTGCGCGTCCTCTTCTGGGGCACCTCCGACTTCGCCCTCCCCACCCTCCGGGCGCTCGACGCCTCCCGCCACGAGGTCGTCGGCGTCGTGACCCAGCCCGACCGGCCGGCGGGCCGCGGCCGGGAAGTGCGGGCCACGCCGGTCCGGCGGTCCGCCGACGAGGCCGACCTGGCGACGATCCAGCCGGAGGCGCCGAGGGGCGAGGACTTCCTGGACCGGATCCGCGGCCTGGCCCCCGACGTCTCGGTGGTGGCCGCCTACGGGGAGATCCTGGACGAGGAGGTGCTGGCGGTCCCGGCGCGGGGGTCGGTGAACGTGCAC
Organism: uncultured Gemmatimonadota bacterium; assembly: GCA_964450995.1. Classification (GTDB taxonomy): domain Bacteria; phylum Gemmatimonadota; class Gemmatimonadetes; order Palauibacterales; family Palauibacteraceae; genus CAYVFM01. The sequence goes on from CAYVFM010000101.1 coordinate 1,874, forward strand.
GCGTCGCTCCTGCCGAAGCTCCGGGGCGCTGCGCCGATCAACTGGGCCGTCATCCGGGGCCACGCCCGCTCGGGCGTCTCCGTCATGCGGATGGTCCGGGAGCTGGACGCCGGCCCGGTCTACCGCCGGGTCGCCGTGGAGATCGGCCCCCGGCAGACGGCGGGCGAGCTGTTCGAGGAGCTCTCCGAGCTGGGCGCCACGGCCCTGCTGGAGACGCTGGAGGCGCTGGAGGCCGGCGAGGCGGAGGCCGAGGAGCAGGACCACGACGAGGCCACCTACGCGCCGAAGCTCGACCGGGAGACCGCCCGGCTCGACTGGTCCCTGCCGGCTGCCGACCTGGACCGCTGGATCCGGGGATGCGACCCCTGGCCGGCCGCCTGGAGCGAGCTGGAGGGAGGCGACGGCGACCGGCTCGCCGTCCAGCTCTTCGCCCCGGAGCCCGACCCCGCGCCGGCGGAGGGGGCGGAGGCCCGCCCGGCCGCCGGGGCCGAGCCGGGCACGGTCCTGCTGGCCGATCCGCGGGCGGGCCTGCGGGTCGCCACGGGCCGGGGGGCGCTGGCCGTGGGCGAGTTGAAGCCCGCGGGCAAGCGCCGCATGGAGGCGGCGGCCTGGATCCGCGGCCGCGGCGTGGCCGCGGGCCAACGCTTCGTCTGAGCGGGCCGCTCCGGGCGTGGGGGGAGGGGCCGACCGGGCGGAGGAGGCCGACCCGGGTCCGGGACGCGTCCCCCGCCTCCACGCGGTGGTCCCCGACGAGGTGGCCGGCCGCCCGGGCTTCGGGGCGGCGGCGGAGCGGCTCCAGGAGGAGGCGGGCGCCGAGCTGGCCCTCCACCTCCGGCTCCGGGAGGCCGACGACCGGCGGCTCTTCGAGCTCGCCCGGGAGCTGGCCGATCGGGCGCGGGCGACCGGCGGCTGGTGCGTGGTGAACGGCCGGGTGGACGTGGCCCTGGCGGCCGGGGCCCAGGGGGTCCAGATCGGGGCCGGGGCGCTGCCGGCCGGGGAGGCCCGGCGGCTGCTGGGCGCCGGCGCCGCCCTGGGCGTCTCCGTCCACGGCCCCGCGGGGGCGCGACGAGCCGCCCGCGCGGGAGCGAATCTCGTCCTCCTGGGTACGATCTTCCCGACCCCCTCCCACCCCGGACGGCCGGGCGCGGGCCTGGCCCGGGTGGCGGCCTGCCGGGACGCCGGGCCGACGCTGATCGCCATCGGTGGGATCACGCCCGCCCGGGCCCGGGCCGCACGGGGCGCCGGCGCCCGGGGCGTCGCCGCGCTCCGGGGAATCTGGGAGGCCGACGATCCGGCGGCGGCCGCCGGCCGCTACCTGGAGGTCCTGGGAACCCGACCGCGCAGAGGACGATGAACGAGCCCGAGCCCGACGAGCCGAGCCCGGTGGAGCGGGACGGCGAGCGATCCGATCCGGCCGCGGAGGGCGGCGCCGGCGAGGGAGTCTCCATCGTGCTGAACGGCGAGGAGCGGACGGTCCCGGCGGGCCTGACCGCCGCCGGGCTGCTCCGCGAGCTGGAGGTGGACCCCCGGGGCGTGGTGGTGGAGGTGAACCGGGACATCGTCCGGCGCGAGGCCCTGGAGGAGACGACCGTGGAGGCCGGCGACCGGGTGGAGGTCGTCCGGTTCGTCGGCGGCGGCTGAACTTCCGCACGGAGACGACGGGATGAGCGCCAGCGACGACAGCCCCGCCCGCGCCGCCGGGGATCACCCGATGGAGATCGCCGGCCGCGCCTTCGCCTCCCGGCTGATCCTCGGCACGGGCCGCTACGAGGAGCCCGAGACGATGATGGCGGCCCTCCGCGCCGCCGACCCGGCGATGGTCACCGTCTCGGTCCGGCGGGTGGACCTGGCCACCGACCACCGGGAGAACCTCCTCTCGTGGCTCGACCCCGAGGAGTTCTTCCTCCTCCCCAACACGGCCGGCTGCCAGACCGCCGAGGAGGCGGTGCGCTACGCCCGGCTGGCCCGGGAGGGCGGCGTGGGCGACTGGGTCAAGCTGGAGGTGATCGGCGACGAGGAGACGCTCCTGCCCGACGTGGAGGAGACGGTCCGGGCCGCCCGGACGCTGGCCGACGAGGGCTTCACGGTGCTGGCCTACACGAACGACGACCTGGTGACGGCGCTGAAGCTGGAGGAGGCGGGCGTGGCGGCGGTGATGCCCCTGGCCTCGCCCATCGGGAGCGGGCAGGGGCTGCTGAACCCGCTCAACGTCCGGCTCCTGAAGCGCCGTCTCGACACGCCGGTGATCGTCGACGCCGGGGTGGGGACCGCCTCGGACGCCTGCGAGACGATGGAGCAGGGCGTCGACGGGATCCTGATGAACACGGCCGTGGCCGAGGCCGACGATCCGGTGGCCATGGCCGCGGCGATGCGCCGGGCCGTGGAGGCCGGACGGCTCGCCTGGCTGGCCGGCCGGATGCCGAAGCGGGAGTGGGCGGTGCCGTCGAGCCCCCGCTCCGGCATGCTGGAGTGACGGGGACGCCGACCGATCCCCGGCGTGCAGCCTGGCTCGTCCTCCGTGACGTGGACGGGGGCGCCCACACCGACCGGGCGGCCCACCGCCGCTTCGGGCAGCTGGACGAGCGTGACCGCGCCCTGGCCACCCGCCTCGCCTACGGGGCCGTCCGGCTCCGCGCCCGGCTGGACCACGAGCTGGCCCACTTCGTCGACCGCCCGCTCGACCGGGTGGACCCGGAGGTGCTCGACTGGCTCCGGCTCGGCCTCCACCAGCTCCGGGAGCTCCGGATCCCCGACCACGCGGCCGTGGACCAGAGCGTCCGGGGGGCGGAGGCCACCGTCGGGGGTCGGGTCACCGGCTTCGTCAACGGCGTCCTCCGGGCGGCCGCCCGCCACGGGGACCGGCGGGCGCTCTTCCCGGACCCGGACGAGGACCTCCTGGAGCACCTGGCCACCTGGGGCTCTCATCCCCGCTGGCTGCTCCGCCGGTGGCTGGACCGCTGCCCCCCCGGGGAGGTCCGTCGGCTGGTGGAGCAGGACAACCGTCCCCCCGACGTGACCGTGCGGTTCCTCGAGGGGGACCCGGCGTCGGCCCGGGACCGGCTCGGCGCCGACGGGCCGGCCCTGGAGCCGCTGGCCGACTGGCCCCGCTCGGCGGTCCTGGCGGAGGGCTCGCCCGGGGAGCTGCTGGACCGCCTGGAGGGCGCCGTGGTGCAGGACCCTGCGGCCTCCGCGGTGGTAGACTACGTGGGCGACGTCGAGCGGGGACCGGTCCTCGACGCCTGCGCGGCGCCGGGGGGCAAGGCCCTGGCCCTCGCGCACGCCTCGCCCGGGGCCCGGCCCTTCGTGGCGGCCGACGTGCAGGTGGGCCGCCTGCGGCGTACCGTGGAGGCGGACGAGCGGGTCGGGGCGGGCGTCGCGGCCGTGACCATGGACGCCCGCCGCCCCGCGGTCCGGCGGGCGGCGGCGGCGCTGGTCGACGCCCCCTGCACGGGCACCGGCACGCTGCGTCGCCGCCCCGACGCCCGCTGGCGCGTGGGCCCGGAGCGGCTGGAAGCCCTCACCCGGCTCCAGCGCGAGTTGCTGGACGCCGTGGCGCGGGTGGTGGAGCCGGGCGGCCGGCTCGTCTACGCCACCTGCTCCCTGGAACCGGAGGAGAACGAGGACCAAGTGGAGGCGTTCCTCCGCCGCCATCCCGACTTCGAGCGTGATCCGACCCCTCCGGCGGCGACCCTGCCGCCGGACGTGGTGGACGAGCGCGGCGACCTCCGGGTCCTCCCGTGGCGCCGGGGCACCGACGGGGCCTACGC
>CAYVFM010000102.1:0-5637 GCA_964450995.1 uncultured Gemmatimonadota bacterium
TCCGGGACGCCCGGGAGCGGGGCGCGGAGGCCTTCTACTGCCTGGGCGACCTGGGCGCGTTCGGGCCGAACCCGGACCGGGTCCCGCCGCTCCTGCGGGACGCCGGCGTCACGGTGATCCGGGGGAACTACGACGACTCGCTGGCCCGCGGGCTGGACGACTGCCAGTGCGGCTACACCGATCCGCGCGACAACCACTTCGCCCGGCTCTCCTACCGCTACACCTTCGAGAACACCTCGCGGCGGTGGAAGGACTGGATGGGCGGCCTGCCCGAGCAGCTCAGGATCGGGATCGGCGACGCGGAGGCGCTGCTCTGCCACGGGAGCCCGCGGCGGATGAACGAGTTCCTGTGGGCGTCCACCACCTCGGCCGACTTCCTGGCCCACCTGGCCGACGAGCACCGGGCGGACGCGATCCTCTGCACCCACACCGGCCTGCACTGGAAGCGGCGGCTGGAGGACGGTCGGCTGACGGTCAACGTGGGATCCATCGGCCGTCCGGCCAACGACGGCCGCACCGAGGTATGGTACGCCCTGGTCCGGCCCGGCCCGGACGGGGGAGGGCCCGAGGCCGAGTTCGTCCCGGTGGCCTACGACCACGAGGCCCTGGCCGAGGAGATGCGCCGGGAGGAGCTGCCCGAGGAGTTCGTCGAGACGATCCTCACCGGGTGGTGGACGACCTGCCTGGAGGTGCTCCCCGCGGCCGAGCGCCGCCGCGGCGCCCACTGACGGGAGGCGGCGGCCGGATCGGTCGCCGCCCCGGCGCCGGCGGCCCGATCGCCTCGTTGACGCGCCCGAACGGCCCGCCTAGCTTCCCCGTTCCGGCGGCACCGCCGCCCGCTTCCGGCCCTCTCCGGAGGTCGGGAGCACGGGCGCGAGACCCGAGCCACTCGCCCGGACCCAGCCATGACGACCGACGCCCGACCCGTCGACGGTGGGCTGGCCGCTTCCGGCGGCCCCGCGGGGTCGAACGCGCTGGACTTCTACCTGGACGAGCTTGGCCGCTACCCGCTGCTGGACCCCGACGAGGAGAAGCGCGTCGCCCGGCGCGCCCGCGACGGCGACTCCCGGGCGTTCCAGAAGCTGATCCGATCCAACCTCCGGTTCGTGGTCTCGGTGGCCAAGCGCTACCAGAACCGGGGCCTCTCCTTCGAGGACCTGGTGCAGGAAGGGAACGTCGGCCTGGTGACGGCGGCCCGGAAGTTCGATCCCGAGAGGGGCGTGAAGTTCATCAGCTACGCGGTGTGGTGGATCCGCCAGGCCATCCTGTCGGCGCTGGCGCGACAGAGCCGCTCGGTCCGCCTCCCCCTGAACCGGGCCACCGAGATGGGCCAGGTCCTCCGGGCCCGGGAGGAGCTGCGGCAGGAGCTGCGGCGCGACCCCACCGCCGGGGAGATCGCCGACGAGGTGGAGCTGGACGTCCCCACCGTCCGGATGCTGATGCGCGTCAACGTCGCCGAGGTCCGCCTCGACGCGCCCGTGGGCGACGACGAGGACGGCGGCGACCTGCTGGAGCGGTTCCTGGCCGACGACATCGACCTCCACGAGGAGCTGGAGGAGGATCTCCTCCACGAGCACGTGACCCGGGCCCTCCAGGGCCTCCGCCCCCGGGACGCCCGGGTGGTCCGGCTCTACTACGGGCTCCAGGGGGAGGAGGAGCACACCCTGGAGGAGATCGGCGAGATGATGGGGGTGACCCGGGAGCGGATCCGCCAGCTCCGGGACCGGGGGCTCCGGGAGATCCGGGAGGGCGAGGTGGGGGACGTGCTCCGCACCTTCGCCGCCTGAGGCGCCGGGCGGGGCCCTACGGCGCAGCCAGCCCCAGCGTCTCCAGCACCCGGCATCGGCCGGAGGCGATCCAGCCGGGCTCCTCCGGCGGCTCTTCGCCGCCGGTCCGGACGGACGCCATCCGGACGCCGCGGGCGTCGATCCGCCGCAGCAGCTCCACCCGGCCCTCCGGGGCGACGATCCAGTCCAGGTGCGAGAGGACCACCTTGTCGGCCGTGTCGCGGTAGGTCGCCGCCCGCGACCACACCGGGACGTAGCCGTCGGACGGGTCGAAGCGGGCCAGGAAGAAGAGCGAGTGGGCCGGGTCGGAGCGGGGCGGGACCGGCGCCAGGGTGTCGCCGATCAGGTAGGTGGCGGCCATCCCCGGGGCCGTGTCGCCGGGGAACGCCACGGGCTCGAAGGCCGCGCGCCGGGCCAGGAAGGACTGCTCCACGCCCGCCTCCGTCAGGAGCCGCTCGGCCAGGATCGGCCCGAACAGCCGGAGGCGGCGGGTGGAGGCCGGTCGGGCGGCCGGCTCCGGCGAGCGGGGCCGCTCCCCGGCCGTCGGGGTCCAGGCGAAGGCGACGCCGGGGACCGGGGCTGCCGGCGGCAGGAGAACCCGCCCTTCGGCCGCCGCCGGGCACTCCGCGTTGACCGGCTCGCCGGCCGCGCCCAGAATGAGCGTCCCGACGCGGCGCCCGGTGGCGTGCAGCGGGAGCTCGGTGCCCGGCGCCCGGAGGCTGTCGGCGAACCGCTCCCACCACTCCTCCGGGGGGTTGTCGGGGAGATCGAGGGGCGCGGGTCCGGCGGGCGTCATCCGGGCCGCGGGCAGGGCCGTGGCCCGACCGTCCCCGTCGACGCGGACTACGTGGAGGAGGGGACCTTCCGGCAGGGGGGGCAGGTCGTCCTCCTCCGCCTCGGTCCGGGCGGTGTCGACGCTCCCCGGCCGCTCCGGGGTCTCGAGGCCCACCCGGGCCCCGCCCCACTCCACGTCGCAGGCGGCCGCCGCCAGCAGCGCCGCGGCCAGCACCGGCACGAGGGCGGCGGATCGGCGAATGGGCGTCATCGTGGGTCCGGTCGGGGGTGGAAAGCGGGGGTGCGGGCCGGGTAGGGCAAGCTAGCCGCTCCCGGAGGCCGGGAGCAACGTGTCGTCGGCGGGACGAGCTTCGCGAGGAGGCAGGCGGTGACGGACCATCCCGGGGTCGGGATCTACCAGCACGACGCCTGCGGGCGGCACGACACGGGCTGGCGGCACCCGGAGCACCAGGGACGGCTGCGGGCGGTCTCGCGGGCCCTGGAGAGGGCGCTCCCCGACCTGGCGGGCCGGGTGGAGCCCGTACGGGGCCGCCCCGTGGACGAGGACGAGCTCCTCGCGGTCCACGAGCCGGAGCTGCTGGAGCGCGTCCGGGAGGGCGTGGAGGCGGCCCGCCGCCGGGACGAGCCGGTGCAGATCACCCCCGACACCGTCGTCTCGGGGGCCTCCTGGGAGGCCGCGGCCGCGGCCGCGGGCTGCGCCGCCGACGCCGCTGCCGCGGTCTGCGAGGGGCGTCTGCGCGCGGCCTTCTGCGCGGTCCGGCCGCCGGGCCACCACGCCACGCCGACCCGTCCCATGGGCTTCTGCCTCTTCAACGGGGTGGCGGTGGCGGCGCGCCGGGTCCTCGACCGGGGGCTGGCGGACCGGGTGATGGTGGTCGACTGGGACGTCCACCACGGGAACGGGACCCAGGACGTCTTCTGGGAGGATCCAGACGTGTTCTACCTCTCCATGCACCAGAGCCCCCACTACCCCGGCACCGGCGACGCCGACGAGACGGGGGCCGGCCCCGGGGAGGGGACGACCCTGAACGTTCCCCTGCCGCCCGGGCTCGAGCCCGAACGCTACGAGCGGGAGCTCCTGGAGGCGGTGGACCGGGCCCTGGAGGGCTTCGCCCCGGAGCTGGTGCTGATCTCCTGCGGGCTCGATTCGGCCCGGGGCGACCCCCTGGGAGGCTTCACCCTGGAGCCGGAGAACTTCCGGCGGATGACTGTGGAGCTGGTCCGACGGACCCGCCCGTCGGCGGAGGGCCGGGTGGTGTCGGTGCTGGAGGGCGGATACGAGACGGACCGGTTGGGCGAGCTGGTGCTGGCCCACCTGGAGGGGCTCATCGAGACGAGCGAGGAGGCACCGTGAGCGCGACGATCTCCGACCGGACGCTGGAGCGGGTGGGGCGGGCCCTGGAGGCCTCGGAGGCCGGGGCCTGGCTCCTCTACGACGTGGAGGGCCGCAACGGCGTGGCCACCGAGATCCTGGGTCTGCCCGACGGCACCTCCCGCCGGACCTTCGTGCTGCTGCGGCCGGGCCGGCCGCCGGCGGCCCTGGCCCACCGGATCGAGCGCCAGAGCTTCGAGGGCTGGCCCGGCCGACGGATCGAGTACGTCGGCTGGGAGGAGATGGAGGCGGCGCTGGCCGACCTGCTGGAGGGGCTCGAGGCGGTGGCCATGGAAGTCTCGCCGGGCGACGCCGTCCCCTTCGTCGACCAGGTCCCCGCCGGGGTCGTGGAGCTGGTGGAGGGGACCGGGGTCCGGGTGGTCAGCTCGGCGGACCTCATCTCCCGGACCTGTGCCCGGTGGAGCGGCGAGGGGCGGGAGCTCCACGACCGGGCCGGCGAGGTGCTGGCCCGCGTGGCGCGCCGGGCCTGGGAGAGGGCCCTGGAGGCGGCCCGGGCCGGCGATCCGCTGGACGAGCGGACGGTGGCCGACGGCATCCTCGAGCGCCTGGAGGCCGAGGGCCTGGAGGAGGTGGACACCATCGTCGCCGGCGGCCCCAACTCCGCGCTCCCCCACTACGAGCCGCCGGCCTCCGGGAGCCGGCCGCTCCGGTCCGGCGACGTCTTCCTGGTGGACCTGTGGGGGCGGGTCCGGGACGAGCCCCGGGCGATCTTCGCCGACCAGACCTGGATGGGGATCCTGGGTCCCGAGCCGCCGGAGGGCTTCGCCGAGGCGTGGGCGGCGGTCCGGGACGCGCGGGACGGGACCGTGGACTTCGTCCGGGAGAGGTGGGAGGAGGGGGTCGCCCCGTCGGGCGCGGCCGCCGACCGCCGGGCCCGGTCGATCCTCTTCGACGCCGGCTTCGACGAGGAGGCGGTCCTCCACCGGACCGGCCACGGCATCGACCGGGCGCTCCACGGCTTCGGGCCGAACCTGGACAGCGTCGAGACCCGGGACGAGCGGGCCCTGCTGGAGGGCGTGGGCTTCTCGGTGGAGCCGGGCCTCTACTTCGAGGGCGCGTGGGGGATCCGGTCGGAGATCGACGTCCACGTCACCGCCGACGGACCGGAGGTCACCACCCCGGACCCCCAGGACGAGCCCTGGACCGATGACTGAGACCCGGCTGCGCGTCCACGCGGTCGTCCGGGGAGGGTGGGGCCGGGGCCTGCCCGAGGGATGGCGGCTGGTGGAGGCGGGCTCCCTCTCGGCGGCGGTGCGGCCGGTGGGCGAGGGGCCGTACGGCACGCGGGAGCACGCCCGCCGGGTGGAGTCGCTGATGCGCGAGGTGCCGCTGGTGCCCGCCCCGCCGGGCCTGACGGCCCGGGACGAGGAGGCGGTGCGGCGGTTCCTGGAGCGGGCGCGCCTGCCGCTGGAGGAGGCGCTGGAGCTGTGCGAGGGCTGCTGGGCCCTCCGCCTCCACCTGGCGGCCGGGGCCGACGGCGACGCGTCGGACGGGGGGCTCGAGGGCTTCCGCCGCGCCCTCCGGCAGCGGGCCCGCGCGATCCGGACGCTCCCGACCGCCCCGGGGGCGAGGCTGAGCGTCGCGTGCCTGGTGCCCCGGCCCCGCTGGATCGACTTCGTCGAGGCGGCCCACCGCCGGGCCGGGGCCCCGGGGGGCGCCGGG
>CAYVFM010000103.1:0-5634 GCA_964450995.1 uncultured Gemmatimonadota bacterium
CGGGGTAGCCCGGCCGCGAGCCTCCCGGTCGGGGGGAGAGGGTGGGTGCGCCGGGGAGGTGGCTCCGTCGGGGCCGGCAGACATCGCTCGTCCCGAGCGCTTCGCGTTCGGGACATCGCTCATCGGGCTACTGCTCGGTCCGCTTCCCGCTCAGCTCGCCCCGATCGCTGATGCGATCGGGGCATCGCTCGGGGGAGGTCGCTGCGCTCCTCCCCTGGCTCAGCCGGCGCCGGTCTCGGGGAGGGTGAGCTCGACCTCGACGGTGTCGACGGGCTGGGTGGCGTCCTGGCGGCGGAGGGTGGCGCCGAGGCCGGTCTGCTCGGCGGCGCCGAGCTCGGGGCGGGCGGAGGGGGGCTCGGCCCGGACGTCGAGGCAGACCTCGCGGGGCTGGAAGTCCGATCCGGTGTCGTTCAGGCCCACCAGGGCGCCGAAGCGGCCGTCGGGGCCGCTGGGGCCGGACGCCTCGCGCAGGGTCGACGATTCGCAGTCCGCCGTCTCGTGCATCGTGATCGTGACACCGGCGTCCTGCACCCCGGTGCCGGAGGGGTCGAGGACTTGGCCCTCCACCGCCACCACCGCCGGCGTCCGGTCGGAGCCGCCGGAGGTGATCTCGCTACAGCCCGCCGCGGCGATCAGGGCGGCGAGAGCCAGGGCGGGGGCGGCGCGGGCGGCGGGGGTCGGCATGGCGGGTCCTCGGTCGGGGGATCGGGGGGCGCACACGGGGCAGGCTATCGGGCGGGCTCCCGCGGCGGCAAGCGGGGCCCGGGAGGCGCCGCCGGTCCGACGGGGTACGGACCGGGGCGGGACCCCGGGCGGATGGAGCGACAGGCGGGGTCAGCCCGCCTCGCTGTCGGCCGGCAGCGTTAGGTTCACCTCGACCTCGTCGAGCGGGTCGTCACCGAGTTCCCTCCGCACGGTGACGACGAACGTCTGATCGTCGCTGGGGGCGAGATCCGGTCGATCTCCGGGCGGCTCCGCACGGACCCGCAGGCAGAGGTCCCGCGGCTCGAATTCGGGCCCGACATCCTCGACGGCCGCAGCCTGGACTTCAAAACTGCCGTCGTCCCGGACCCGGAAAGCAGAGCGCCGGAGAGACGGACTCGTGCAATCGATCGTTTCATGGAATGTGAATGTCACGTCCGCGTCTGCTACGCCATCTCCCGACGGGTCGGCCACCCGTCCGGTGAGCAGCACCGACGCGTCCGCCGGAACGTCGGCGATCTCCTGCGAGCCGCAGTTCCAGAGGAAGACCGTCAGAATGCTGAGCAGCAGGACGCGCAGTGGTGGAAAGCGATGACCCGGGTCGAGAGGAGCCTGATTCATCAGAAGCTCCCGTCGGACTCACACTGGAAGCTCTCGCGGTCGCCGGTGCACTCGTCGAAGGATCCGTCCGGGCCGTCGCATCCGCCGCCGGGCAACGTCTCGAGCCCGTTGCAGGTGAAACTGGTATTGGGGTCAAGGTCATTCCGTACGCCGTTGATGCGGCTCACCTTTCCGGATCCGTCACTCGCGGCCCAGAGGATCCCGAGCAGCCGAGCCTGACCGTCTACGATGTCCGCGATGACGGGACTCCCGCTGTCTCCTGGCTTGCCCAGCGGATCCCCGGAGTCGTCGTCGAGATCCACCTGGCAGAGCAGAGCAGTGTTGGGCGGGAAGAAGTCTACGTCGTCTTCGAAGTTGTTTGGATCCACATCGATGCAGGTCTGGTTCACCTCTGCGTTGGTCCAGCCGGTGGTATTCCCGATCTTCCCCACCGATTGTCCCTCAGCGAAGACCCGCTTCTCGTCGATCAGCGTGAAATCGGGATCCTGGTCGTCAATCACGATCTGGCCCGGCCCTTCGCAATCGACGCAGCCCGGCCGGGCGATGTAGCCGAGCGAATCAGAGACACCGGCCTCCGGGTCGTAGTTGACCAGAACCGCGTCTGAGTAGCGGCAGCCGTTGAAGGCCCAGTAGATGCACTCTTCTCCCGTGACCGGGTGGGTGCCCGTCCAGAACGGAGGATCCACGACCTCAATCCCGAGGAAAGGAGTCCCGTCAGGCTGTGCGAAAGCTGTCGTATCCACCAGACCGACGTTCGCGGTACAATGGGCGTTCGTCACGAAGGCCTGCCCCCAGTCCCAGTGGCGCACGTTGAAGCCCAGGGTACAATCGTTCGTGTTCACGCCACCGACGACCGGACGGAACTTGTCGTCCAGCGTTTGGAGAGCGAGTGACTCCGATCGGTCCTGCACCAGGGCGTACACCTCGGTCGGCACCCCGGCGTCGGCCAGGGCGGTGCGGACGGCCTCGAAGTCCGATCCCGGCTCCAGCCCCGCCTCCAGCCGGTTGGCCGACTCGCGGATGTCGGTCCAGATCGCGTCGTGGGCGAGGACGACGTTCTGGAAGGTCCGGTACCAGCTCATCAGGTCGGCGAAGCTGCGGTCGGTCCGCCGGAACTCCACCGGCATCCCTCGAAGCTGGTCGCCGAAGAAGTGCCGGATCCAGCGCATCGCCCCGGCCCGGGCCCGGCCGGGCTCGACCATCTGGATCACGAACCGGTCGTCCTCGACGTGGACCCCGGCGAAGCCGCCCGGCTCCTCCAGGGCGATGAAGGCGAACAGCTCGTTGAGGTTGGTGATGGGGTTGCCCGCCTCCAGCGGCACCTGCTGGCCCCGGGCGTCCCAGGGCGGACCGGTGTGGTCGGCGTGGGCCGCGGCGGCCTGATCGCCAGCCGCCGTCACGCCGGCGTCGGGCCCGGCCGGCGGCGGGGCGGTCTCGTCACAGGCGGCCAGCGGCAGCAGGGCGGCCGCCAGCAGGATCAGCGATCGTCGGGGGGGGACAGGCAGCGAGGAACGGAACATCGGGGCCTCCGGGCTCGGAGGAGCGACTACGGACGCCCCGCTACGATACAGGTACAAGTACGTGGGTGCAAATAATCCGGAGTAGTCTGTTGCCGCGCCCGCTGACGTTTCCGCGCCTATGAAAGCGAGCTTGTCAGAGACGCCCGTCCACCCCGCCCGCCCCGGGCGCCCTCGCACGGGCTGTGCAGGCACCTGGCCCTGCTGGAGCGGCTCCACCCCGTCGACCGGAGGCCCCCGCGTGATCGAGCTCCTCTTCGCCACCCTCGTGGGCACGGCCGCCGGCCTCCTGAGCGCCACGTGGGGGATGTTCAAGGACGCTCCCCACGAGGGCTTCGCCTGGTCCAGCTACGCCCGGAGCCCCCTGGTGGGCGCCGTCGTCGCCCTCTCCGTGGCCGTCCTCACCCCGCTGGACGCCGCCGACCCGGCGGGCGTCGTCGTCCTCTTCGGGGTGGTCTACGGGCTGGAGCGGGCCCTGGTGGAGGTCTACACCACGTTCTTCAGGGAGGGAGACGGGACGGAGTACACGATCCCGATGCAGTTCTCCGTCGGGGGCGAGGCCGTCGAGAGCCGGGTCCTCCGCGTCGGCGCCGGGGTCGTCTATCTCGCCGCGGTGCTGGCGATCCTGTACGGCACCTGGCTCCTGGAGCGGGCCGTGCCGGAGCTGGACACCGTCGTCGTGGCGCTGGCGGTGGGGAGCCTCGGCGGATGGATCTCGGCCCTGGGCGGCGCCTGGAAGGACGCCCCGGTCGAGGGCTTCCACCTGCTGAAGTTCTTCCGGAGCCCCCTGCTGGCCTCCCTGTACGGGCTGATGGTGGCGAGCCTGACCACCAGCTACCCCGCCGTCTTCGTGGGCTCGCTCGGCTACACCGTGGCCAGCATCGAGACCTGGAAGACGTTCCGCCGTCCGGGCGAGCCCCCCGGCAAGTTCTCGGACCAGCCGGTCCGGCACCCGGAGATGGTCCGCCGCCGCTACTGGCTGGTGCCGCTGTACGCGCTGATCTGGCTCGGCGTGCTGGCCGCCATCGCCCTGGCGCTCCTCGGAGTGGGCACCGGCCAGCGCCTCTGACCTCGCCGTCCCCCCTCTCGAGTCGGGGTCCGGGGGTGGACGGTGAGCGAACCCTTCGATGCTTGCATCGGGGTGAGCGATCCGTCCGCCGTCCCCTCCCTCTCGAGCCGGGGCCGGGGGTCGGGTTGGAGTGAACCCTTCGATGCTTGCATCGGGCGTGAACGAGGACCCGGCCCCCGGCCCCGGCTCCCACCCGCTGGCATCGCCCCGCGCGATCCCCCACCTTTCCTCCCGTCCCCCCGCCGCGCCCACCCCGACCCGAGCGACCCATGGCCGAGAGGGCGGAAGTCACCACCCCGGAGTCGCTGGACGACGAGCGGAGCGTGGAGCGCTCGCTCCGGCCCGACCGGCTGGAGGAGTTCGTCGGCCAGGAGAAGGTGAAGGAGAGCCTCCAGGTCTACGTGGAGGCCGCCAGGGGGCGGGGCGAGGCCCTGGACCACACCCTCTTCTACGGGCCGCCCGGCCTGGGCAAGACCACGCTGGCCCGCCTGCTGGCGAAGGAGCTGGGGGCCGACATCAAGCTCACCTCGGGGCCGGTGCTGGAGAAGCCGGGCGACCTGGCCGGCGTGCTCACCAGCCTGGAGGAGGGCGACCTGGTCTTCATCGACGAGATCCACCGCCTCCGGCCGGTGATCGAGGAGTTCCTCTACCCGGCCATGGAGGACTACCGGATCGAGATCCGGCTCAGCGACGGGCCCCGGGCGCAGACGGTCTCGATGAAGCTGGAGCGCTTCACCCTGGTGGGGGCCACCACCCGCTTCGGCCTGCTCACCGCCCCGATGCGGGCCCGCTTCGGCATCATCGAGCGACTGGGCTTCTATCCCGAGGAGGACCTCAAGGAGATCGTCGAGCGCTCCTCCGACATCCTGGGCGTGCCGGTCACCGACGAGGGGGCCGAGGAGGTCGCCCGCCGCTCGCGGGGCACCCCCCGCATCGCCAACCGGCTGCTGCGCCGGGTCCGGGACTTCGCCGAGGTGGAGGGCGACGGAACCATCGACGGCGACACGGCCCGCGGCGCGCTGGAGATGCTGAACGTGGACGAGTACGGGCTCGACGAGATGGACACCCGGATGCTGGAGACCGTCATCGAGCAGTTCGACGGGGGGCCCGTCGGCATCGACTCGCTGGCGGTGGCGGTGGGCGAGGACGCCGGCACCCTGGAGGAGGTCTACGAGCCCTACCTCATCAAGAGCGGCTACCTCCAGCGCACCAGCCGGGGCCGCGTGGCCACCAAGAAGGCCTACCGGCGGTTCGACTACCGCCTCCCCGAGGAGCGGAAGGAGGACGGGGCCGGCCAGTCGAGCCTCTTCGAGGAAGGGGACGGGGCCGAGGAGGGGGATGAGGGCTGACCGGCCCGGCCCGGACGGGGGCCCCTTCCGCACCGCGGACTTCGACTACGAGCTGCCCGAGGGCCGGATCGCCCGCTTCCCGGCCGACCGCCGCGACGAGAGCCGCCTGCTGGTGGTCCGCCGGGGGGAGGACCGGCTGGAGGACCGCCGCTTCCGCGAGCTGGCCGACCTGGTGCCGGCCGGCGACGCCCTGGTGCTCAACGACACCCGCGTCCTGCCGGCCCGCCTGCTGGGGAGGAAGCCCACCGGCGCCGACGGCGAGGTCCTCCTGCTCCGTCCGCTGGAGGGGGAGGCCGGCGACGCGCCGGCCCGACGCTGGAAGGCGCTGGTCCGGCCGGGCGGCAAGCTCAAGCCGGGCCGCACGCTGGTGGTGGCC
>CAYVFM010000104.1:0-5569 GCA_964450995.1 uncultured Gemmatimonadota bacterium
GGAGACGACGATGCTCAGCGCCTTCGCGGCCACCGACGACCTCGCCTCCTGCACCCGCTGCTCCGGCACCCGCTCGGTGGACTACCGGGGCTTCCGGGCTCGCGTGGCCGACCGTCCGTACCGGGACATCCTCCGCTTCCACCTCCGACGCCACGACCGGGAGCGGATCGAGCGGGGCCTCCGGGGGTCGCTGGCCGTCCTCCCGCCCGAGCTCCGGCGGCTGGGACGGGAGCTGTCCGAACGGTGGGCGTCGGAGCTGAGGGCCGGCGAGCTCGACGGGACCGACTGTGGTGAGGTCATCGGCCGGCTGGAGGCGGCCGCCCGGGAGATCGGGGAGGGGGTGCCCGGCGACGATCGGCTCTTCGACCTCTTCGAGGTGGCGACCCTGGAGCTGGCCCTGGAGGCGCTGGACGACCCGGACCTCCGCTCCGCCGTGGGCGTCGAGCCGGAGGGGATCTTCTGGCGGCACCGGTGGAACCTGGCCGCGGCCGCCGTGCTGGGGTGGGGCGCGGCGACCGTCCGGGACCCGATGTGGGAGGCGCTCCTTTGGGCGGGACTGGGGCTGGCGCTCGTGCCGCCGGTGGCCCGGCTGGTGGCAGGCCGCGCGGACGGGGACTAGCTTGCGGGATCGACCGGCCGGCCGGGGTCGGATCCCCGCCGTCGGCCTTCGACCCGGCGGTGCGACGAGGACGGGACGGGAGCTTCGGATGGACCCGAGCGATCAGCCGAGATCTCCGGGGCTCACCCAGGCCCGACGTTCGCCGTGAGCGGCGCCCCACCGGGCGGAACGGCGGGCGCGGACGACCGGGCGACCCCCCTCCGGGCCCTGGTCCTGAGCCTGGTCTGCCTGGCTGTCGCCGCCGGCGCGGGCTTCTTCCGGATCGAGGAGAGCGCCGAGGCTCTGGGCTTCCTGTGGATGCTCGCCCTCATCCCCGCCTTCCTGCTCTCCTACCACCGGGGCTGGCGCGGCGCCGCCACGGCGCTGGCGCTGGGCCTGGCCGTGCTCACGGGCGTCGAGCTGGGTGGCGCCGTGCTGCTGGACGCCGGCGTCGACTGGTGGGTCTACGGGATGACGGGGACCGGATTCGTGGTGGTCGGGCTGGGAATCGGGGTCAGCTCGGAGATGCTCCACCGGACCGGGGCCGACCCGCACGCCGTCGCCCGCCACCGGCGGAAGGCCGAGGAGCTGGACCGGGCTTTGGAGCAGGACGAGTTCTTCCTCCACTACCAGCCCATCGTCCGGCTCACCGACGGCGAGCTGGCCGGCGTGGAGGCGCTGCTGCGCTGGCGCCACCCCGAGCGCGGTCTCCTGAACCCCGACCAGTTCATCGCCGACGCCGAGCGGACCGGCAGGATCGTCCCCCTGGGCCGATGGGTCGTGGAGCGGGCGTGCGCGGACCGGCGCCGATGGCTGGACCGGGCCAGCGTGGACCGGGACGCCGGCGAGGCGCTCCTGATCAGCGTCAACCTCTCGCCCAGCCAGTGCCGGCGGAGCGAGGAGCTGCTCCGGGGGCTGCCCGAGCTGCTGGCGGACTACGGCGCCAGCCCGGAGCACGTGCAGTTCGAGATCACCGAGGGCCACCTCCTGGAGGTGGTGGACGGGATCCGATCGCTCCGGGAGCTGGGGTTCCGGGTCGTGATCGACGACTTCGGGACCGCGTACTCGTCGCTGGACTACCTCAGCCGGCTGGAGCTCGACGGCCTCAAGATCGACCGCTCCTTCGTCCGGCGGCTCGGGACGGAGGAGCGGACCCGGTCGCTGGTCCAGGAGATCCTGGAGCTGGCGACGAGCCTCGGCCACGAGGTCACGGCCGAGGGGATCGAGGCCGAGGAGGAGGCGGAGTGGCTCCGGCGGCAGGGCTGCCAGTACGGGCAGGGCTACCTGTACGCCATGCCCCGCACCATGGCCGAGGTCCTCTGGCCGCTGGACGCCGGGGAGCGTCCCCGGGCCTGACGTCCCCCGACCCGGGGCCGGCTCACGACCCCTCGCTCGATCCCGGCTCGGCGGCCAGGCCCCCGCGCTTCATCTCGCCCCAGCTCCCCACCTCCCGGACGACGTTCCAGAAGGCCTTCAGGCGCCACCAGACCGTCATCTGGCGAAAGCCGAACGGCTCGAGCATCGCGTAGCCCACGAGCTTCGCGTAGTCGCTCAGCCGGGGGTAGACCCGGAAGGTGAGCATGTCGAGCCACACGGCCCATACCGCCAGCATCATCAGGTAGCCCAGGGCCATGGCGAGGAAGAGCAGCGCGAACTCCCAGCTGATCACGCCCAGCGCCAGGCCGGCGCCCACGGCGACGTAGCCCACGACCTCCACCACCGGCGCCAGCATCTCGCCGAAGAAGTAGAAGGGGAAGACGATCATCCCGATCTTCCCGTACCGGGGGTTGAAGAGCATGTGGATGTGCTCCAGGAGGGTCACGATCAGCCCCCGGTGCCACCGCTCGCGCTGGTTCCCGAGCGTCCGGGTGTCCTCGGGCACCTCCGTCCACGCCATGGGGTCGGGGACGAAGGGGAGGGAGTAGTCGATCCCCCGCTCCCGGAGGCTCTCGTGGAGCTTGACGGTGACCTCCAGGTCCTCGGTCACCGAGCCCGTGCGGAAGCCGCCGATCTCGATCAGGGTCGACTTCCGGTAGAGGCTGAACGCTCCCGACACCAGGAGGTTGCCGCCCAGCCGGTTGAAGCCGAGCCGGCCGAAGAGGAAGGCCCGCAGGTACTCGGGCACCTGGATCGCGGCGAGCGTGCTGGAGGGCACCCGGGTGTCGACCGGCTCGCCGTCCCGGAAGCGGCAGTCGTTGGCCACCCGGATCGTGCCCCCGGCGCCGGCCACCGGGGCCCCGGGCAGGAGGAACGCGCGGGAGATGCGGCGGAGGGCCGACTTCTCCACCAGGGTGTCCGCGTCCACCGTCGTGCAGTAGGGGTACCGGGCGGCGTTGAGGCCGGCGTTCAGGGCGTCGGCCTTGCCGCCGTTGTCCTTGTCGATCACCAGCAGGGCCGGATGGGACCGCGACCGGTAGTAGCTCCGGACCCGCCGGGTCTCGAGCTGGCGGGGGAAGGCGGGCGGCACCCGGTAGAGGTCGAAGGCGTCCCGCAGCCGCTCCAGTGTCCCGTCGTCGGAGCCGTCGTTGATCACCACGACCTCGTGGCTCGGGTAGTCGAGCTCGAGCTGGGTGCGGACGCTCTCGACGATGGTCGTCTCCTCGTTGTAGGCCGGGACGAGGATCGAGAGCGGCGGGAAGGCGTCGTCCGGCAGGCGCTCGGTCAGCCGGAGCCGGCTGGCGATCGACCAGTTCTGGGCGGTCTCCAGCAGCGAGATCAGCATCAGCAGCGCATAGAAGAGGTTCAGCGCCGCGAAGTACCAGATCAGGAGGCCGTCGGCGACCTCGACGAAAGCCCGGAGGAGCTCGGTCATCGGCTGTGCTCCTGGAGGGCCTCGGGGTCGAGGGAGAGGACGTACCGCGCCATGTCGGCCGCGTAGCGGTCGTCCTCCCCTCCGCCCTCGCGGAACGCCTCCAGCACGGAGAGGCCGTCCTCGCCGATCTTCCGCAGCGCCAGGGCGGCCCGCAGCCGCACCCACCAGCTCGGGTCCCCCAGCGCCTGACGGAGGTCGGGCACGGCGGCCTCCTCGCCGAGCCGGCCGAAGGCGGAGGCCGCCTGCACCCGGACCTCCCAGGCCGGATCCCGGAGGGCGCTCCGCAGCGGCTCGAGGGCCTCTTCCATGGGAAAGGAGGCCAGCGCCCGGACGGCGTTGATCCGGACCTCCAGCGTGCCCTCCCGCGCCCGCCGGAGGACCGGCCCGGCCAGCTCCGGGTGGCCCAGCCGTCCGGCCAGCTCCAGGCGGGCCACCTGCGCCTCCGGCGGCCCGCCCGACTCCAGCCGGTCGGCCAGGGCCCGGACCAGCCGCGGCCCGTAGCCCATCAGGACGTCCACCAGGAACCGGCGATGGCCGGGCGGACTCTCGGCCTCGAGCTCGTCCAGGAGCGGCCCCAGCAGCTCGGGCAGGCGTAGGCGCCGGGCGGCCAGGAGCGCCGCCGAGGCCACCGCCGGATGGTCGTCGGCCAGCAGCTCCGAGAGGAGGGCGGCGTCGTCGCCCCGTCCCATGTAGCCCAGCAGCTCGGCTCCCCGCTGGCGGCGCCACCAGAAGGGCGACCGCGCCAGCGACCGCGCCTTGCGCAGGCGGTCGGAGGCGCGCATCCGGTCCACGAGGCCACGGGCCCGGCCGGCGTCGAGCTGCTCGAAGTGACGCTCCAGCACCTCGAACAGGGCTCCCGGTGGACAGCCGTCCAGGGCGGCCTCGAGGCGTTCGGGCCCGATCCGTCCCCGCTCCCATCGAAGCAGCGCCAGGGAGAGGCGCTCGGCGTACCGCCGCCGCCGCCGGGCGAGGGCCGTCCGGGTGAGGTGGTTCCAGGCGAGGAGGACGAAGAGGGTGAGCAGCAGCCCCCCCTGGAGGGCCACGAGCAGGATGAGGACGCCTCGGCTCAAGTCCCGCCTCCCGTGGGCCGTTGTCGAATCTGGTAGGACGTGCGTAGTTTTCGGCGCGCCGCCAGAGAACCTAACGTCGGCTCGTCCGCCGGCTCCAACCGGCCGCCGCGCGCCGGACGGGAGCCGGCGGTCCTCGGCTCGCGAAGCCGCCACCCCCACCCGGGAGACTGCACCGCACGATGAGCGGATTCCTCTCGCTCCTCTCCTCCGGCGAGGCCCATCGGGAGCCGCCCCCGCCCCGGACGCTGGGGATCAGCCTCTTCGCCCTGGCGGCGGCGGGCCTGGCCGCCCTGCTCAGGCCGGAGTCCGGCGGCATCGGCCAGTTCTGGGGCCTGCTCTGGCTGCTGGCGCTCATCCCCCCCTTCCTCCTCTCCTACTACCGCGGCTGGATGGGGGCGGTCGTCGCCCTGGGCATCGGCATGGTCGTGCTCACCGGGACGGAGGTGGTGGGCGGGACCCTGATGGCGGGGGGCGTGGACTGGTGGATCTACGGGCTGGCCACCGTGGGCCTCATCTTCGTGAGCCTGGGGGCGGGGATCACCTCGGAGGCGCTGCACCGGGCCGGCGGCGATCCCGCCGGGGCGGAGGCCCGCCAGATCAGGCGGCGGGAGATCCAGCGGGCCATCGACCAGGGCGAGCTGGTGCTCCACTACCAGCCCATCGTCCGGCTGTCGACGGGCGAGGTCGCGGGGCTGGAGGCGCTGGTGCGCTGGAACCACCCCCGCCGCGGGATGACCTCGCCCCAGGAGTTCATCAGCTTCGCCGAGAGCACCGACCTGATCGTGCCGCTGGGCAACTGGGTGCTCGAGGAGGCCCTGGGCCACTACGGCCGCTGGCGCGAGCGGTTCGCCAGCGAAGTCGAGCATTTCTTCCTGAGCGTCAACCTCTCGGTGCGCCAGGTCCAGGCCTCGGGCTTCCGCGAGGACCTGCGCAAGGTCCTCCGGCGCTTCGAGATGGATCCGGGGGCGCTCCAGCTCGAGGTGACCGAGAGCACCCTGCTCGAGGCGGGCACCCAGATCGAGCAGCTCGGCGATCTGGGCGTCCGGGTGGCCATCGACGACTTCGGCAAGGGCTACTCGTCGCTCAGCT
>CAYVFM010000105.1:0-5520 GCA_964450995.1 uncultured Gemmatimonadota bacterium
ACGACGGCGCCTACAAGGTCTCCAAGGGCCTGCTGGACGACTTCGGCGAGTGGCGGGTCCGGGACACGCCCATCGCCGAGAACGGCTTCGCCGGCATCGGCGTCGGGGCCGCCATGGCCGGGCTCCGGCCCGTGGTCGAGTTCATGACCTGGAACTTCGCCTACCTGGCGATGGACCAGATCGTCAACTCGGCGGCGAAGATGTACCAGATGTCGGGCGGCCAGTACAACGTGCCCGTCGTCTTCCGCGGCCCGGGCGGCGCCGCCCTCCAGCTCGCCTCCCAGCACTCCAACGTGGTGGACTCCCAGTACGCCTACGTCCCGGGCCTGAAGGTGGTGGCCCCGGCCACGCCCCGGGACGCGAAGGGCCTGCTCAAGTCGGCGATCCGCGACGACGACCCGGTGCTGATCGTCGAGGGCGAGCTCCTCTACAACGTCCGCGGCGACGTGCCGGACGAGGCGTACACGGTCCCGATCGGCGAGGCCGAGGTGAAGCGGGAGGGCGCCGACTGCACCGTCGTCTGCCACTCGAAGATGGTCCACCAGTCCCTGGAGGCCGCGGGGACGTTGGCGGAGGAGCACGGGATCGAGGCGGAGGTGATCGACCTCCGCACCCTCCGGCCGCTGGACACCGACGCGATCGTCGCCTCGGTGAAGAAGACGAACCGCGTCGTGGTGGTCGAGGAGGGCCACCCGTCCTGCGGCGTCGGCGCCCAGATCGCCGACGACGTCCAGCGCGAGGCCTTCGACTGGCTCGACGCCCCGGTCCAGCGGGTGGCGGGCCTGGACGTGCCGATGCCCTACGCCCGGAACCTGGAGAAGATCGTCTTCCCCAGCGACGAGAACGTGGTGGAGGCCGTGAAGGCCGCCTGCTACGTGGACTGAAGCCGAGCGCGGAGAGCCGATGGCGACCAAGGTCGTGATGGCCCAGCTCAGCCCCACGATGGAGGAGGGGCGGGTCGTGGACTGGAAGGTCTCGGAGGGCGACGAGGTCGCGCAGGGCGACGTCGTCGCCGAGATCGAGACCGACAAGGCCAACATGGACGTCGAGGCCATGGGCGCCGGCGTGCTGCGGAAGATCGTCGTCGGGGAGGGCGAGACGGTGCCGGTGGGCGCGCTCATCGGCGTCATCGGCGAGCCCGACGAGGACATCTCCGACCTCCTGGAGGAGGCCGGCGACGGGGCGGAGGCCGCCGGGGAAGCGGAGGAGGCCACGGAGGACGCTGAGGAGACCGCGGAGGAGGCCGAAGCCGTCGAGGAGGAGGCCCCGGAAGAGGAGCCGGAGGAGCCGAGCGAAGCGGCGACGGAGCTCGCCGCCCCACCCGCCGCGGGGGCCGAGGAGGGCCGGGTTCGGGCCTCGCCGGTGGCCCGCCGGATGGCCGAGGAGGCCGGCCTGGACCTCCGCCGCATCGAGGGCTCCGGGCCCTCGGGCCGGATCGTGAAGCGCGACGTGGAGGCTGCGCGGGAGCGGGGCGCTGGCCGGGCCGTCGAGCTCGGGGCGGCGGGCCCCGACCGTCTCACCGCCGGGCGCCGCGAGGCCAGCCAGATGCGGAAGGCCATCGCCCGGCGGCTCAGCCAGTCGCTGGGCCCGGTCCCCCACTTCTTCCTCACCACCGAGATCGACATGGAGCGGGCCCTGGACCTCCGGGCCGAGCTCAACGAGATCCGGGGCGTCGGCGAGGAGGGCGGCCCGGAGAAGATCGGCGTCAACGACCTCCTGCTGAAGGCGGCCGCCGAGGCGCTGGTCCGGCACCCCGAGATCAACGCGAGCTGGGACGACGGCGACGTGGTCCGGCACGGCACCGTGGACCTGGGGATCGCCGTGGCCCTGGACGAGGGCCTCATCACCCCGGTCCTGCGGGAGGCCGAGCAGAAGGGGCTGGAGCGGATCTCCGAGGAGGCCCGGGAGCTGATCCGCCGGGCCCGCGAGCGGGACCTCCAGCCCGAGGAGTACCAGGGGGCGACCTTCTCGATCTCGAACCTGGGCATGTATCCCATCGACGAGTTCACCGCCGTGATCAACCCGCCGGAGTCGGCGATCCTGGCGGTGGGCCGGACGCGGGAGAAGCCGGTGGCGGTGGACGGCGAGGTCGTCGTGCGGCGCCGGATGCGGGTGACCATGAGCTGCGACCACCGGGTGGTGGACGGGGCCATGGGCGCCGAGTTCCTGGAGACCTACAAGGAGATGCTGGAGCGCCCGCTCCACCTGGTGGTCTGACGAGGGCGCGAAGGCCGAGAGACGACACCCGAGGAGAGGCGACGAGCGATGGCTGAAGACTACGAGTTCGACGTCGTGGTGATCGGGGCCGGCCCCGCCGGCTACGTGTGCGCCATCCGGGCGGCCCAGCTCGGGCTGGAGACCGCCTGCGTGGAGGCGGAGAACTACGAGGGCGGGCTCGGCGGGACCTGCCTCAACTGGGGCTGCATCCCGGCCAAGGCGATGCTCGAGAGCGCCTCGCTGGCCCACAGGGTCCGGGACCAGGGCGAGTCCTTCGGCGTGAAGCCGGTGGAGGTGGAGTACGACGTCTCCGCCGCGGTGGACCGGAGCCGCCAGATCAGCGAGAAGCTCACCGGCGGCATCCAGTTCCTCTTCAAGAAGAACGACGTCGAGTCGGTGATGGGCCACGGCCGGCTCACGGGCGAGCACACCGTGGAGGTGGAGGACGCCGAGGGCGGCACCCGCGAGCTGACGGCGGCGAACATCGTCGTCGCCACCGGCTCGGAGATGAAGACCTTCCCCGGCTTCGAGTTCGACGGCGAGAAGGTCATCGGCAGCCGGGAGGCCCTGGAGCTGCGCGACCCGCCGGAGCGGATGGTGGTGGTGGGCGGCGGCTACGTCGGGGTCGAGTTCGCCGACGTCTTCGAGGCCTTCGGCGTCGAGGTGACCCTGGTGGAGGCGCTGGACACCCTGGTGCCCGGCTTCGACCCGGAGCTGGGCGAGGCCCTGGCCGAGGCCTACGGGGAGCGGGGCATCGACGTCCGCACGAACACGAAGGTCAAGGAGCTGGACCGGGACGCCGACCCCATGGTCCTCACCGTGGAGACCGACGACGGCGAGGAGACCATCGAGACGGACGTGGTGCTGATGGCCGTGGGCCGCCAGCCGGTGCTGGAGGACGTCGGCCTGGAGGACGTCGGCGTCGACGTCGAGGACGGCTTCGTGAAGGTGAACGAGTACATGCAGGCCTCGGTGGACGGCATCGTCGACGGGATCTACGCCATCGGCGACGTGGCCGGCCAGCCGATGCTGGCCCACGTGGGCTCCCACGAGGGCATCGTGGCGGCCGAGCACATCGCCGGCGAGGACCCGCGGCCGGTGGACTACGACAACATCCCCAGCGTGGGCTACTGCCACCCGGAGGTGGCCAGCATCGGCCTGTCGGAGGAGCAGGCCGAGGAGCGCGGCCACGAGGTGAAGGTGGGCAAGTACCCCCTCCGGAACCACGGACGCGCGATGACCGCCGGCGCCAGCGAGGGCTTCGTGAAGGTGGTGACCGACGCGAAGTACGACGAGGTCCTGGGCGTCCACATGATCGGCTACAACGTCAGCGAGCTCGTCGCCGAGGCCGGGCTCGGGCGGATGCTGGAGTCCACGGCCGAGGAGTTCGCCCACCACCCCCACGCCCACCCGAGCATGTCCGAGGCGGTCATGGAGGCGGCGCTGGCCGCCCTGGACCGGGCGATCCACATCTGATGGACGCCGCCTACGCCCCGCCCGACCGGGGCGCCGGGGCCGACCGCCCCGAGATCCGACGGGTGAGCCTCCCCGGCCGGACCCCCTATCGGCCGGCGCTCGAGCTCCAGCGCCGGCTGGCCCGGGACCGGATCGAGGGGCCAGGCGACGGCGACCTGCTGCTGCTGGTCGAGCACGACCCCGTGCTCACCCTGGGCCGCGGCACCGATCCCGAGCACCTGGTGGCCGACCGGGCCGAGCGGGAGCGGCGGGGCGTGGACGTGGTGGAGATCGAGCGCGGCGGCGACGTCACCTACCACGGCCCCGGCCAGCTCGTGGGCTACCCGATCCTGGACCTCCGGCGCTACCGGCAGGACCTCCACTGGTACCTCCGGGCCGTGGAGGAGGCGCTGATCCGGGCGCTGGGGGAGCTGGGCCTGCCCGCCTTCCGGGTGCCCGGGCACACCGGCGTCTGGGTCGGCGAGGAGCGGGCCGCGGAGGCCGGCGCGGAGGAAGCCGCCGTCGCCGCGGGGCGGGTGCGGAAGGTCGCCTCCATCGGCATCCACGTCAGCCGGTGGGTGACCTGGCACGGGTTCGCCCTGAACGTGGACGACCGGGCCCTGGAGAACTTCGGCCTCATCGTCCCGTGCGGCATCGACGGCGTCACGATGACCACCCTGGCCCGGGAGGGGATCGGGGCCGGCCGCGAGCGGGTGGAGGCGGCCGTCGGGCGGGGCTTCGCCGCGGCCTTCGACGCCCGGGTGCGCGGGGCCGGGCCGGCGGAGGTCGGGATCGAGCTCGGGGCGGAGGCCGGGCTCCCGGACGCCGACGCCGCTTCCGTCCGGGTGGAGGCGCGGCCGTGACCCAGCTCTTCGACGTCCTGGGCCCCCGCATGGTGGGCCCCTCCAGCTCGCACACGGCCGGGGCGTGCCGGCTGGGCTACGTGGTCCAGGCCCTGCTGGGCGGCACGCCCGAGCGGGTCCGCATCGGCCTCCACGGGAGCTTCGCCATGACCGGCGAGGGCCACGGCACCAAGAAGGCCATCGTCGGCGGCCTGCTGGGCTATCTTCCCGACGACGAGCGGATCCGGGCCAGCGCCGAGGCGGCCGAGGAGGCGGGCCTCTCCGTCGAGTTCGAGACGGTGGACCTGGGCGACGACGTGCACCCGAACTCCGTCCACTTCCGCGCCGAGCGGGAGGGCGAGGAGACCGAGGTTCTGGGCTCCTCGGTGGGCGGGGGACAGATCCGGGTCTGGCGCATCGAGGGCTTCGACGTGGACCTCTCCGGCGCGCTCCCCACCCTGGTGGTGGAGGCCGACGACGTGCCGGGGACCACCGCCAGGATCACGGGCCTGCTGGCCGAGCACGAGGTGAACATCGCCACCCTCCGGGTCGACCGGACCGGCCGCGGCGAGCGGGCGCTGATGACCATCGAGACCGACGACCCGGTGCCCGGGGAGATGCTGGAGGAGCTGCGGTCCCAGCCCTGGGCCCACTGGATCCGCCATCTCGAGCGCCTGACCTGAGCGGCCGGGCGAGGGAGGCACCGTCGTGTTCGACGCCGTCGAGGACTGGTTCGAGGAGGCCGACCGGGAGGGGATCTCCCTGGCCGAGGCGGTCCTCCGCCGCGAGGTGAAGGAGACCGGGGCCGGCCGCGAGGAGGTCCGGGAGCGGATCGCCGACGCGCTGTCCACGATGGGCGAGGCCGTGGAGGAGGGGCTCGCCTCGGACGAGGTCAGCCCGAGCGGGATGACCGGGGGTCGCGCCCGCCGGCTGCAGCGGGACGGGCCCCGGCTGTTCGGCGAGGGCTTCACCGGCATGCTGGCCCGGGCCATCGCCACCCTGGAGG
>CAYVFM010000106.1:0-5428 GCA_964450995.1 uncultured Gemmatimonadota bacterium
CGACGCGGTGGCCGACGGCGAGGTCGTCAACCGGATGGAATACCAGGAGGCCCGCGAGTT
This sequence comes from uncultured Gemmatimonadota bacterium, assembly GCA_964450995.1. Lineage (GTDB taxonomy): Bacteria > Gemmatimonadota > Gemmatimonadetes > Palauibacterales > Palauibacteraceae > CAYVFM01. The sequence goes on from CAYVFM010000106.1 coordinate 61, forward strand.
CCTGGGCCAGGCGGCCCGTCAGCTCGAGGGCCTCCAGGAGAACGAGCCCGCCGACGTCGGCCCGGCGGCGCTGGCCCGACTCGACACGCTCTCCCGCCTCCTGGAGGAGAGGGCCGCGCCGGACCGCTTCCGGGCGGTGGCCGACCGGGTCGCCGGCGACCTGGCCGAGGGCTGGGGAGCGGTGACGATGCCCGAGCCGCCCCGGCGTCCGTCCGCGGGCCGCGGGGCCGTCGTGTACCGGCGGATGTGCGCCTCGTGCCACGGAGCGGACGGCTCCGGCGCCGGTCCGGAGGCCGAGGGCCTCGAGCCGCCGCCGGCCGACCTGACGACCGAGATCCGCCGGCAGGAGGGCAACCCCGCCCGGGACTTCCAGGTGGTGAGCCTGGGCATCCCGGCGACCTCCATGGCCGCCTACGCCGACACGCTCGGCCCCCAGCAGCGCTGGGACGTGGTGGCCTACGTCCAGGGGCTCCGCTACGACGCGGCCGAGGTCGCCGAGGGCAAGGCGCTGGCGCTGGGCGAGGACGGCGGCCCGGTGGCGGGCCGGCTCCGCCGGTGGTCGGCCACCGGGGACCCGGCCCGCCTCACCGACGCCGAGCTGGCGAGCCGGGTGCGGACGGCCTGGAACGCCCGGGCGGACACGACCGCCGTCGACTCCCTGACGTCGGACGCGGCCCGCTCCGTGGTGGCCTACGTCCGGACGCTCATGGGCACGCCCGTCGAGGGCGTCCCCGAGGCCGACCGCGGCCAGGAGCTGGCCGAGCGGGTGGACCGGGCCGACTCGCTGGCGGCGGCCGCGGGCGAGCTGGCCCGACGGGGCGAGCGGGAGCGGGCCGGCTCGACGGCGCTCCAGGCCTACATGGCGTTCGAGGGCGTCGAGCCGACGCTCCGCGGCCGGTCGCCGGACCTGGTGGGCGAGGTGGAGGCGGCCTTCGGCGACCTCCGGGCCGCGGTCGGCGGGGAGAGCGGGGCGGTGGACCCGGCCGTCGAGCGCGTACGGGCGGGCCTGGCCGAGGCCCGTGAGGCCCTCGCCCAGGAGGCCACCTTCTGGAGCCTGGCGAACTGGTCCTTCTTCATCATCCTCCGGGAGGGCTTCGAGGCGATCCTGATCCTGGGCGCCATCCTGGCCTTCCTGACGAAGACCGACAACGAGCACCGCAAGAAGGACGTCTGGGGCGGCACCGTCGCCGCCCTGGCGGCCAGCGTCGGCACGGCCTTCCTCTTCGAGCGGATCCTGTCGGCGACGCCGGCCAGCCGCGAGCTGCTGGAGGGCGCCACGATGCTGCTGGCGGTGGTGGTCCTCTTCTCGGTGAGCTACTGGCTGCTATCGAAGATCGAGCACCAGAAGTGGGAGAAGTACCTGCGCTCCAAGATGAAGAGCGCCCTGGGCGCGGGCAGCGGGCTGGCCCTGGCCGGGGTGGCCTTCCTGGCCGTCTACCGGGAAGGCTTCGAGACGGTGATCTTCTACGCCGCCCTCCTCACCCGGGCGGGCGGCGAGCTCACCCCCGTGATCGGCGGCTTCGTCGCGGGCTGCGTGGCCCTGGTAGGCATCTACGCGGCCATCACCCGCCTGGGCATGAGCATGCCGATGCGCCCCTTCTTCGGCGCCACCAGCGGCGTGCTCTACCTGATGGCCATCGTCTTCGCCGGCAGCGGGATCCGCGAGCTGCAGGAGGCCGGCGTGGTCGGCACGACGGCGGTGGCGTGGGCGCCCACGGTGGACCTGCTGGGCGTCTATCCCACGGTGGAGACGCTGGCCGCCCAGGGTGTGCTGGTGGCCCTGCTCCTCGCCGCCCTCTGGATCACCTTCGGTCCCGGCCTCGGCGCCGCCCGGGCCGGAGGCGCCTCCGCCTCCGCCGAGGGGAGCTGACCCGGTCCGGGATCCCCGGTGACGGGGGCCGGAGCCGTCCCCGCCGGCCGCGGGGCGCGGCCCGTTGCCCCGGACCGCCCGGACCTCCATACTGCCGCGTCGAGATGGTTCCCTTCGCTTCCGCCCGACTCCCGGGCGCGGCGGGCGCCCCGACGCCCGGACCGGCTCCCGCGGCCGATCCGCCCGCCCCTCCCGGCCACGCGCCACGGAGCTGATGGAGAAGACGACCGCCCAGCGCTGGATCGACCGGGTCGTCGAGGCCCTCGACCCGTCGGCCGCGAGCGTGCCCGCGGAGGCGGCGGAGGACTTCGCGCGCCAGCTCCTGGCGCGGGCCTCGGTCGACTTCCTGGAGCGCCGGGATCCCGCCCGGACCGCCGAGACGGTGGCGGAGCTGATCTCGTTCGTCGAGGCGATCCCGCCGGACGAGATCGGCGTCCGGGTCCGGACGGGCGAGCGCGGACGTCGGCTGATCGTGGAGACGGTCATGCCGGACTGCTCGTTCATCGTGAACACCCTCCGCGAGTACGTCCACGCCGAGGGCTTCACCATCGTCCACCTCCTCCACCCGGTGCTGGTGCTCGGCCGGGACGAGGAGGGCGACCTGGCGCGGGTCGGCGGCCGGGACGCCGAGGGCCAGCGCACCTCGGTCGTTTACCTGGTCCTGGAGGACGAGCCGGACCAGGAGGCCGCCGCCCGGCTGGAGGAGGAGATCGCGCGGCGGCTGGAGCTGGTCCGCCGGGCCACCGGCGACTTCGAGCCCATGCTGGAGAAGTGCCGGGAGATCGTCGAGGACCTGGACCGGGAGAAGGAGCGCGTCCCCTGGCGCACGACCGAGCTCGAGGAGATCCGGGACTTCCTCCAGTGGCTCCAGGACGACTCCTTCGTCTTCCTGGGCTACCGCTCGTACGACGTGGAGCCGGACGAGGACGGCCGCCGCTGGATCCGGGTGGACGAGGGCTCGGGCCTGGGCATCCTCCGGGACGAGGAGCGCTCCCGCTACGCCGAGCCCCGCCCGCTGGACGAGCTCCCCTCGAACCTGCGGGCCCGGGTGCTGGGCGGTCCCCTGCTGATCATCTCCAAGACCAACGCCGAATCGCCGGTCCACCGCCGGGCCCGGATGGACTACCTGGGCGTCAAGAAGCTCGGGCCCGACGGGGAGGTGGAGGGCGAGCGTCGGTTCCTGGGCCTGTTCACCGCCAAGGCCTACGCGCAGGACGCCTCCACCATCCCCATCCTGCGCCGGAAGCTGAAGGAGATCCTGGAGGCCGAGGAGGTCCCGCGGGGATCGCACGACTACAACCAGATCCTCCAGATCTTCAACAGCATGCCCAAGGAGGAGCTGTTCCTGGCCTCCGTGCCGGAGCTGCTCCGGGTGATCGGCGCGGTCATGGAGACCGAGGACGCCGACGAGGTGCGGGTGATCCCCCGCTCCGACCCGCTGGCCCGCGGCGTCAACGTCGTGGTGATGCTCCCCCGGGACCGCTTCTCGGAGGAGGTCCGGAAGAAGATCCAGGCGGAGCTGCTGGAGGTCTACGACGCCGAGCTGCTGAACTACCACCTCACGATGAACGGCGGCGACCAGGCCCGCCTCCACTTCTACCTGGCCTCGGACCGGGAGGAGGTGGACGAGGTGGACGTCGCGGCCCTGGAGGAGGAGATCCGGGCCTCCGTCCGGAGCTGGGAGGAGCGCCTCTCCGACGCCCTCCGCCGGAGCCACGGGTCGGAGCGGGCCGACCGGCTCGACCGCCGGCGGGACGAGTTCTCCACCGAGTACAAGGCGACCATCGACGTCGACACGGCGGTGGACGACCTCTCGCGCCTGGAGCGCCTCGACCAGTCCGGCGTCCAGCAGCTCGCCCTGGAGCCGTCCGATCCGGAGCGGCCCGAGGCCACCCTGCTCAAGGTCTTCGCCCCCCGGGGCATGTACGTGCTGAGCGACCTCATGCCGACGCTGGAGAACCTGGGACTCCGCGTGGTGGAGGCGGACAAGTACGAGATGGCCGGCGACCGGGAGGGGACGCCGCCCACGATCCACACCTTCGAGGTGGAGACCCCCGTCGCGTGGAGCCTGGACCGTGGGGAGGCCGAGCCCCGGCTGGCCGAGCTCTTCCGGGCCGTCCACCGCCGCGAGGCCACCGACGACCGCCTGAACTCCCTCCTCCTCTCGGCGGGCCTGACCTGGCGTCAGGTGGCCCTGCTCCGGGCGTACGCGGGCTACGCGTTCCGGATCGGCGCCGTGGCCAGCCGCGCCGGCGTCCGCACGCCGCTGGCCTCCCACCCCCGGGTCTCCCGCCTCCTGTTCGAGATCTTCGAGGCCCGGCACGAGCCGAACCGGGAGGAGGAGCGCGACGCCCGGGTGGCCCGGCTCGTCCGGCGCTACCACGAGGCCCTGGACGAGGTGCGGAGCATCGAGCACGATCGCACGTTCCGGCGGCTCCTCAACCTGGTCCAGGCCACCACGCGGACGAACTTCTACCAGGACCGGGCCCGCGAGCGGGAGGGCGGGGTGGTGGCCCTGAAGTTCGACTGCCACCGGGTGGAGATGATGCCCCGCCCCCGCCCCCGCTACGAGATCTACGTCAGCGGGGCGCGGACCGAGGGCGCCCACCTCCGGATGGGGACGGTGGCCCGGGGCGGGATCCGCTGGAGCGACCGGAGCGAGGACTTCCGGGTGGAGGTGCTGGGGCTGGCCAAGACCCAGCAGGTGAAGAACAGCGTCATCGTGCCGGCCGGCGCCAAGGGGGCGTTCGTCGTGCGGACCCCCCCGGCCGACCCGGGCGAGCTGCGCCGCTCCGCCGTGGCGAGCTACAAGGAGTTCATCCGCGGGCTCCTCGACCTGACCGACAACATCTCCGAGGGGGAGGTCGCGCACCCGCCCGAGACCGTGGTCCACGACGGGGAGGACCCCTACCTGGTGGTGGCGGCCGACAAGGGCACCGCCGAGCTCTCGGACACGGCCAACGAGCTGGCCGCCGACTACGACTTCTGGCTCGGCGACGCCTTCGCCTCGGGGGGCTCGAAGGGCTACGACCACAAGGAGCTGGGCATCACCGCCCGGGGCTCGTGGGCGTGCGTCCAGAGGCACTTCCGCGAGACGGGCCTCGACGTCGGAGAGGAGACCTTCACGGTCGCCGGCATCGGCGACATGAGCGGCGACGTCTTCGGCAACGGGATGCTCCTGAGCCGCAACATCCGGCTCGTGGCCGCCTTCGACCACCGCCACGTGTTTCTGGACCCGGACCCGGACCCGGAGGCCTCCTACCGGGAGCGGGAGCGCCTCTTCGAGATGGACCGCTCCTCGTGGGCGGACTACGACCCCGACGTGATCGGCGAGGGGGGCGGCGTGTGGGAGCGCGACGCCAAGGAGATCGAGCTGTCGCCGGAGGCCCGGGAGCTGCTGGACGTCGAGTCCTCCGTGCTGAACGGCGAGGCCGTGGTGCGGGCGATCCTCCGGGCGGACGTGGACCTGATCTGGAACGGCGGGATCGGCACCTACGT
>CAYVFM010000107.1:0-3065 GCA_964450995.1 uncultured Gemmatimonadota bacterium
CCCGGCGGGCCGGGGCGTCCAGGCCAGGGCCGCGGCGGCCAGCAGGAGGGCGAGGACCGGGACGGCGAAGGTGCGCGGCTGGGCAGGGCGGGCGACGGGCGGCGTGTCGTACAAGGGCGGCCTCCGGTCGGGGGAACGGCGCCGGTCACGGCGGCTCAAGGTGGCCCGCTCCGCGCCCGTCGGCAACGCGCCCGGGGCGGCCCGCGCGCTTCCGTCCCGGGAACGGGCCGGCGTCCCGCGTGTTCCGAAGGACGGGCCCCGACCGTGGGCGGACGGAGCGGGCCCCGCGGCCGGGACCGATCGGAACCGGCGCGCGGCACGGAGGACGGACGAGGAGTCGCCATGACGGACGATCGAGAGCTGACGCTGGGCGCGAAGACCTGGCTCAGGATGGGCGTCCGGCGGATGGAGCCGATGCGGGCCGCGCTCCTGGAGGAGCCCCTGTCGGAGGCCCGGCTGGCCGTCGTCTCCACCGGCGGCGCCACCCTGCCCGACCAGGAGCCCTTCGAGACGGGCAAGACCGGCGACGCCTCCTTCCGGACCCTCCCCTCGTCCACCGACCCGGCCGGGCTGCGGTTCGACCACCCCCACTTCGACACCGACCTCGCCCGCCGGGACCCCGACTGCGTCTTCCCGCTGCGGCTGCTGCGGGCGATGGTCGAGGCGGGGGAGGTGGGCGAGCTGGCGCCCACCGCCGTCTCGATGATGGGCTACGTGCCGGTGACGCGGCGGCTGGTGGGGGAGACGGCGCCGGCCGTCGGCGAGCTGATGCAGGGGGAGGAGGTCGACGCGGCGCTCCTCTGCCCCGCCTGACCCACCTGCAACCAGACCGTGGGTCTGGTCGCCCGGGAGCTGGAGTCGCGCGGCATCGCCACCGTGTGCCTCGGCATGCTGGAGGAGGTGACCCGGAAGGTGAAGCCGCCCCGCACGCTCCTGGTGCCCTTCGGCTGGGGCCAGCCGCTGGGCCCGCCCGGCGAGGCCGACACCCACCGGGCGGTGGTCCGGGCCGCGCTGGCGATGCTGTCCGAGGGAGGCGAGAGCCCCGTCGTCCGCCGGTTCGACGCGGGCTGAGCCCGCCCCCGGCTACTGGATGCGGACGATCCAGACCTGCATGTGGGCGCCCAGGGTACCGCCCGCCCCGCTGCGGGCCCGCAGCGCCGTGGTGGGGCGGCCGTCGCCGCTGATGCGGTAGTAGGCCGACGAGCCGCCGTTGACCGAGAAGGCGTCGTCGAAGTCCACGAAGCCCCGCTCGCGGGGGGCGAGCCGGGCGGTCTCGACGAACCCGTTGGTGAAGATGTCGAACAGGTCCCAGCTCGGCAGGGTGAGCCGCTCCTCGGCCCCCGGGACCCGGTCGTCCACGTACAGGGTGGCGGCCCACCGGGCGAGCAGCGTCCCGATCGGCTCGCCGGTGACCTCCTCCAGCAGGGCGTAGCCCGTGGCCGGGCCGTCGACGATGGCCCGATGGAGGGCCTGCTCGCCGCCGGACGTCTCCGGGCCGAAGTGGTCGGCGATCCATCGGAGCAGGATGGAGGGGGGCCCGTAGACCGAGAGGTCGCCGCGGAGACAGGAGCCCTGGCCCCAGCCGCGGACCAACCACGTGCACTCCTCCGGCGCGCCGGACACCCGCGAGGACCGGCTCTCGAAGCCGTAGTAGCGCCCCAGGTGGGAGAAGCGGCCGACGTACCAGTCGGTCTCGTCCTCGTCCTCCCGGTTGAGGGCCACCTCGACCCCGTAATTTTGGTCCGTCGTCCGGCCGGTGATCTCGTGGCCGACCACCTCCTCGGCGAACGTCGCCTGCCCCTCGAGGATCCAGGACTCCGGCACCGGGTCGTCCGCCTCGAACCGCCGGCCGAGCTGGATCATGTGCGTGAACTCGTGGGTCACGAGGCTGGGGGCGTCGGCCAGCAGGTCGCTCTTCTGGTGGGGGTCGTCGAACTCGCCGTTCGGATCCGGCGCGACCAGGTAGGTCAGCTCCCCCTCGTCGCTGGCCGCGCAGGCGTCCCGCTCGAACTGATCGACGAGGGAGACGAAGCCCAGGATCCCGCCGCGCCGGTTGACCTCCTTGGTGACGACGAAGACCCCGGCCCCGTTGCCGTCCGTGTCGGTGGGAGTCCCGAAGTAGTCCTCCTCGACGGGGAAGATGCTCGCGTCGAACTGGTCGCTGAACCCCTGCAGCTCGGCGTCCGTGTAGCCCCCGTCCGGGTTCTCCACGTCGGTGATCCAGATGCCGTGCTCGCCGACCACCCGGACCTCGGCGTCGACGGCCGCGAAGTCCGAGCAGGAGCCGTCCGGCACCCGGATCTGGACGGTGTCGCCCTCGGTCACGCCGGACGGCACCGACGCCCGGGCCGCGGCGGCCCGGCCGGTCAGCGCGGCCGTTCGCGGGAGGCGTTCGATCGCCGCCCGGTCGGCGGCCCGGAGGCGGGCCTCGGCGCGAACGTGCTCGCGCCACCGCACCGTGGGCTCGATCGGCGGCCGCGTCGTCCGGACCGCCCGCCCGACGGTCGGGGCCGGGGCGGACAGGGGCTCGGACGCGGCCGGGCCGGCGCCCGTCTCGGCGGCGAGCGACACCGTGGTGAGCCCGTCGGCCTCGGAGACGGACTGCACCCCCACCAGGTAGGCCTCGGCGGCGCCGGTGGCCGCGAACTGGAGGCAGTGGTCGGCCGGATCGTGGAGCACCGCCTGCTCGCCGACCCCCAGGCTCACCGGGTCGCCGGGGGGCTCCAGCGGATGCTCGACGGCGGGGCTGGTCTGCTCCCCCACGGTCACCTGCAGCCCGACCGTGCGGGCGGGCAGGCAGTCGTAGGTCGGGACGGTCACGACCAGCTCGGTCCGCGAGGCCGACTGCACGGTGGCCTCCCCTCCGTCGATCACCACCCGGTTCTGGGACGGGTCGGGCCCGAAGTTCTCGCCCGCCAGGGTGGCCTGCTCCCCCTCGAGGAGCGGATCGGGCGAGACCGCGGTCACGGTGGGGGACCCGGCCGGCAGCACCTCGATCCCGACGCTGGCCGAGGCGGTGGCGCCGTCGCTGTCGGTGGCGGTGAGGGTGACCTGGTGCTCGCCAG
>CAYVFM010000107.1:3165-5343 GCA_964450995.1 uncultured Gemmatimonadota bacterium
TGTCGCCGTCCCGGTCGGACGCCCAGCTCAGCGCGTCGCCGGTGAGGGCGCCGTCCTCGGGGTCGTCGGCCGAGCCCTGGAAGTCGATCGACTCGTTCTCCTCGAAGACGGCCCCGTCCTCGGGTGCGGTGATCTCGGCCCCCGGGCCGGCGTTGACGGTGATCGCCACGTCGGCGGAGGCGGTGGCGCCGTCGCTGTCGGTGGCGGTGAGGGTGACCTGGTGCTCGCCAGCCGAGAGGGTGGCGCTGAAGCTCTCGCCGGTGCCGATGTCGCCGTCCCGGTCGGACGCCCAGCTCAGCGCGTCGCCGGTGAGGGCGCCGTCTTCGGGGTCGTCGGCCGAGCCCTGGAACGTGACTTCTTCGTCCTCGCCGAAGCTCGCTGCGTCCGAGGGGCTGGTGATCGAGGCCGTCGGCGGCTGGTTCGGCGCCACGGGCGGTCCGCCGCCGTCCTCGCCCCCGCAGGCGGCGAGGCCGAACGCGGTGTACCCGCAGGCGGCGATCAGGGAGAGGCGGAGCAGAGCGGGCCGGAAAGCATCCATGGTGGGGTGGCGTCCTCTCGGGTCAGGAGTCGCTTCTCGCAGCGAGGGGCGTGGTGCCGGATGCTTCGCGGCTTGCGGTCTCGTGCGGACGGCCGCCGCGCGTCGGCCAGGAAATCGTACGAAACACAGGTTTTACAACCGTACAAATACTAGATAGGTTCGCCGCCTCGTACAAATCGAAGCGGCCGGGACAGGCCGCCCCGCCGACGGACGGCGCCCGGGTCAGGGGTCCTCGCCGGTTCGCCGCGGCCGCTCGATCCGCCAGAAGTCGATGCCGCCCGCCTGCAGGCCGACCTCGACGCTGGCGACTCGCTCGGCCGCCTCCAGGTCGATCACGTCCACCGTGCTCCGCGTCCCGCCCCGCGCCTCGTTGCTGACGAAGGCGTACCGGCCGTCGGGCGAGGCGACGACGCCGTGGGTCACCGGGCGGGTGGTGGGGATCCGCTTCCGCTCGGTGCCCCGGTCCAGATCGAGCAGGCTCACCGAGGCGCCCCCCTTGTTGGTGGCGAGCAGCCACCGGCCGCCCGGCACCGCCTCCAGGTTGTAGGGGGCCGGCCCGGTCGCCAGGCGGCGGACCACCTCCAGGGCCTCCCCGTCCACGGCCACCTCCAGGACCTCGCTCCCGCCGTTGCAGGCCACGTAGACGCGCTCCCCGTCGACGGCGGGCTCCGCCCAGGTGGGCGAGCAGGCGGCGCCCCCGGAGGTGCGCGGCAGGTCCAGGGTCCGCGTCACCCGGCGCCGGACGGTGGAGATCTCGGTGAGCCGGTCGTCGGGCCCGCAGACGGAGTAATGCCGCTCGCCGTCGGGGGAGATCCGGCTCCCGTGGGGACGGACGCAGACGGGGACCCGGCCGATCTCCTCCAGCTCGGGCCCGGTGGCCACCATGGAGACGGTGGAGGGATCGGGGTCGCCGTGGAGGTTGAAGTTCACCACCCAGGCCTCGGCGCCGTCGGGCGTCACCGCCACCGTGGCCGGGAAGAGGCCCAGCGTGTCCATCCCCGCCACCCGCTCCTCGCCGGCCCGGTACTTCCAGAGGCGGCCATAGGGGCTGCCGTGGGCGGTGGTCAGGTACCAGAAGCGGCCCTCCGGCCCCACCCGGATCCCGTGGGCCCCGTCCAGGTCGCCGGGAATCACGCCCACCGCGATCGACCGTTCCACCGCCGCCCCCTCGCCGGGCCGGAAGCGGACGCGGTCGACCCGGTCGGAGGACTCGTTGGCCACGTAGACCCGGTAGACCGGGGCCGGCCCGTCCCCGCCGGGCGACGAGCAGGCGGCCGCCGCCAGGCCCAGGACGGCGGCGGCCAGGGGGAGGAGGCGGGGGGACGGGAGCGGTCGCGCGGGCATCGGTCTCCTCTCCGTGAAGGCGGGCGTTCGTCGGAAAAAACCTAACGATTCCACGTTGCTCGGCGCGAAGACGGCCGTTAGAATCTTCCCACCCCGCCGGCCGTGAAACCCGGCTCCGACCGCGGTCGTAGGGAAGGCCCGGAGACGGAGGAAGATGAACCTGATCTGGCTGGACCGGCTGGCCGAGAAGCAGGGCTTCCTCGAGGAGCTGTTGGAGGAGCGCCCGGCCCTCGGGTCGGGAGACGAAGAAAGGAAGACGGCCTCATGATCGACCGCGAAGACGTCGAGAGCTGGCT
>CAYVFM010000108.1:0-5328 GCA_964450995.1 uncultured Gemmatimonadota bacterium
CTGGACGACTACTACGAGACGGCGATCTTCCTGCGGGCGGGGGCGGAGGAGCGGGGAGCTGCAGAGCTCGCCTCAGCCGCCGCGTTCGCGACGAATGGCTAACCGGACCACCTGGGGAACGCCCGCTTCCGTGCGCCGGGCTCCCCAGAGCACATCTCCCTCAGCGGCGAGGATCCGGATGTCGCGATCGATACTCAGTTGACCGAGCTTCTCCCCTTCCTCGCCGTAGGCCTCCCAGCGGTCTCGCTCTCCGGTCCGCTCGCGGCGGAGCCAGATCGTGCCTTCTCGTCCGACGACCATCTCCGAGACCGGCGGATGGAAATCCGGGAGGTAGAGCGCTTCACGAGCGATCTCTTCGGCTTCCCCTTCGGGAAGGCGGGCACGTCCTTGAGTCAGACGACTGGCGGCCCGGTCGACGTACCGTTCGACGCTGGCTCCGGTAACCGGGACGGGCCGGTAGCGCACGGCCCAGGCCCCGATCGAGTCGCCGTCCGGAGAGTAGAACGACAGGCTGAATCGGGCCGGAACGCCGTCTTCGGCGGCTGGACGCCGAAGCACGACGACCTTCCCGTCACTTTCGTCCGCGTCCACCAGCGGGATGTCCCGTAGCGGTTGATACGAGGAGACCAGGCGGCCGCCGGAGTGAGTCATGGCCAGGAACCGCTTGGCGACGTCGATCGAGGCCAGCTTTCTCACTACCCGATGGTCCCCGTCCACGAGATAGACCGGGAGTCGCCGGGGATCCCTGGCCTCGTTGCGGGTGAAACGCATCTTGGGACTGGCGACGGCTGCTCCGTTCCCAAGGATCTTCTCGGGCACGCCAGGTTCGGTGTCGCCTTCGTTTGATCGCAAGCGCCACGGTACAGTTCTGAGGAGCTCCCCTTGGCGGGAGAACCAGGTCACCGCCTCTCGGGAGAGGTCCGAGGCCCAGACGGAATCCCCGAGTAAGCCGAACGCCGCTATGTTCTGAAATTCGCCCGGCCCCCCGCCCTGGCCGCCCATCACGTGGACGAATCGTCCGTCAGCGGAGAAGACCCGGATCTGTCGGTCCATGGGCTGTGCCACGTAGACCCGACCCTCGGCGTCGACGTCCAGGTCGCTCACGGGGGTCAGGGCATAGTCGCCCCCCATGGCCTCGCCGATGGTCAGATCGACCTCGACGGTCCAGGAGCTCGATTGCCCGGCCACGGGAGCGGCGAGCAGGCAGCAGGCGACGAAGGCGGCCGCGGTCGAGATTCGTCCGTCCGGAAGGCGATGGTCGATAGGCAGCACGGGCCGTTTCCCGATTCGGTTGAGGAGGAGTTCGAAAGCGACCGGCCCTCGCCTCAGTAGTCCACCGGCCGCAGGTACCACTCGTTCACCGCCGTGGCCGAGAGCATGGCCACGGTGGGCAGGTGGCGCTTCCAGTGGCTGGAGGCGAGCCGGTCCACCACCGCCTCCACCTTCCGGGCGTCGAAGCCCCGATCGACCAGCTCGTCCGGGCCCCGGCCGGTGAGCAGGTGGTGAAGGATCAGGTCGGCTTCGGGATAGCTCACCCCGAGGTCCTCCTCGTCGGTCTGGCCGGCCACCAGCTCGGCGGTGGCCGGCTTCTCGACGATCGCCTCCGGCACGCCCACGTGCCGGGCCAGGGCCCACACCTGCGTCTTGAAGAGGTCGCCCAGGGGGTTCACCGGGGGCGCGTCGTCGGCGTGCCAGGTGAAGTAGCCCAGCAGGCGCTCGGTCTTGTTGCCGGTGCCCACCGGCAGGGCGTCCAGCTTCTTGGCCTGGTCGAAGAGCACCGTCATCCGCACGCGGGCCTGGACGTTGCCCCGGCGCAGATCGGAGGCGTCGGGCTCGTGCTCCTCGACGTAGCCGTCCACGGCGTCGTCGATGGGGATGGTGCGGGTCTCGATGCCGGCCCGCTCCGCCACCTCCCGGGCGTGCTCCCGGCTCTCGTCGCTGGTGAGCCGCGAGGGGAGGAGGAAGCCCCGCACGTTCTCGCCGCCCAGCGCCCGGGTGGCCAGCACGGCCGACAGCGACGAGTCCACGCCGCCCGACATCCCCACCACCGCCCGCTCGAAGCCCCGGCGCTCGGCGACTTCCTGGCGGAGGAACTGGACCAGCCACTCCTCCACCAGCGCTTCGTCGATCTCCAGCGGCGAGCGGTCCGCCGGATCCGGGTCCGGCTCTGTCTCGGGCGGCATCGAGCGCCCCAGCGGCGGCAGGGGGGCGGCGGGGTCGCCGGGCGTCTCCGCGGAGCTCGACGGCGTCTCCGCGGCTCCGCCCGACGTTTCCGCGGAAACGTCTCCGTCCCCGTCCGGCGCCCCTTGCCCCGACCTCCGGGCCGCCGGCGAGGCGGTCAGGATCCGGGGGAAGGCCGCCTCGAGGTCGGCCAGCAGGGGCGAGCGGGTCCGGGCGTCCATCAGCGACTCGTCGTCCAGCTCCGCCCGCAGGAGGGCCTCCTCCCAGAGCGGACCCCGGGCCACGGTCCGGCCGTGGGGGTCCACCACCTGGGAGGCGCCGGGGAAGCCCTTGCCCCCCTCGAAGCCCGTGAGCTGGCAGGTCGCCGTCCACACGGTGTGCTCCTCGGAGATGCCGCGGACCAGCCGGTCCCAGCGCTCCACGTTGCCGGGCACCCCCGGGCCGGGGGCCGTGCCGTGGCCGGGGGAGGCGCTGAGCACGAAGATCGCCTGCGCGCCGTCCAGGGCCGCCAGGGTGGCGGAGATCGAGTGCCAGGCGTCCTCGCACACCAGGACGGCGGCCCGGCCCCAGGCGGTGTCGAAGGCCGCGAAGCCGGCGCCGGGCTCCACGAACCGGTCCTCCTGGAAGACGCCGTAGGTGGGGAGGAAGACCTTCCGGTGGACGTGCAGGATCCGCGGGTCGTCGCCGCCCAGCTCGGCGTACATCGCCGCGTTGTGCACCCGGTCCCGGTGGCGCTCGTAGAAGCCCACCGCCACCTCCAGGGGCCGGCCGCCGGAGACGTCCCGCCAGCGGCCGCGCAGCTCCTCGAACAGCTCCCCGGCCGGGAGGGCGTGCTCCCGGACCCCGCCCTCGAGGAAGTAGCCGGTCAGGGCGGTCTCGGGCAGCAGGAGGACCCGGGGCGGCCGGTCGGCGGCGGCCAGGGGCTCCAGCACCTCGGCCGACAGCCGGTCGAGGCTGGCCGCGGGGTCGGGCTTCACCGGGCGGAACTGCGCAAGGGCGACGGGAAGGGTCATGGGGGGCGGAAGGTCGGAGCGGCGGGCGCCGGTGTCAACGCGGACCCGCTTGCCCGCGCCCCGCGCGGCGGCGAAGCTTGGCCCCGCCGGCGGGGCCGCCGCCGGCTCTCGCCCGCGAGCCCCCCCGAGCCCCGGAGCCCGCCCCGTGGAGATCGGTCTGCTGGAGAAGATCGCCGCCGCGGTCCTGCTGGTGGGCCTTCCCGTGCTGGCCACCGACGAGGAGACCATCGCCGAGGTCCTGGCCGAAGCCGGCGACCGGCGGGCGCTCTACGCCTCGGCCGGGCTGTCGCTGGTCCTGATCGCGTCGGCCACGTGGGCGGTCACCGCCTGGGCGGGGATCGAGGCCCGGGCCCTGGGCTGGGGACGGGGGCCGACCTGGACGGGGCTGGCGTGGGCGGCGGGCGTGACGGCGGTCGGGCTGGCCTCGGTGGGGCTGGCCACGAAGGTTATGCGCGCGGCCGGGCTGCCGGAGAGCCGGGCGGTGCTCCACCTGATGCCCCGGAACCCCCGGGAGCGCTGGGCCTTCATGGCGCTGGTCCTGCTGGCCGGGACGTGCGAGGAGTACGTCTTCCGGGGCTTCCTCCTGCACGCGCTGGAGGCCTGGAGCGGGGACACGGTCCTCGCGGTGGCCGCCAGCTCGCTCTCCTTCGGCCTGGCCCACGGCTACCAGCGGGCGGCCGGGGTGGTGCGGGCGACGCTGCTCGGGCTGCTGCTGGCGGTCCCGGTGGCGATCACAGGGAGCCTGTTCCCGGCGATCGCCGCCCACGTCGGGATCAACGCGATCCTGGGGCTGGGGGCCTGGCGCTGGATGGTCCCGGAGCCGGACGACGGGGACCGAGACGACGACCATCGAGCCGACGACGAAGCCGGGAGGCAGCGATGACGGACCGGACGATCTCGCGATGGACGACCGCCGCCGCGGCGCTGGCGGCAGCCGCCTGCCTGTGCCTCGCCGGGCCGGCGGCGGCCCAGGACGGCGGCACCGACCAGGTGAGCGTCGACCTGGGCGGCCTGCTGAGGACCGGCTTCACGGCCGGACCCGGCGACCTGGGCGCCCGGGACGGCTTCGAGATTTGGGACGCGCGCCTGGGGATCGCGGGCGAGGTCGGCATCGTCTTCGACTACTTCGTCCAGGCGGAGTGGGACGACGCCCGCGAGGAGTTCCGGCTCCTGGACGCCCGCCTCACCTTCCCGATCGTCAGCCAGCTGAGCCTGGACCTGGGCCAGTTCAAGGCTCCCTTCGGCAAGGAGACGCTGATGTCGAAGGGCGACATCACCTTTGTCGAGCGGGCGCAGATCAGCCGCCTGGTGCCGCCCGGCCGCCAGGTGGGCGCCCGGCTCTCGGGCGAGGCGATGGAGGGCAAGCTCGGCTACCGCGCCGGCGTCTTCAACGGCAACGGCCGGACCTTCACCAACGACAACGACGCGCTGCTCTGGGCCGGCCGTGTGCAGTTCAACACCGTCGGCGGGGCCGAATTCCACGACGAGCTGGTGGTGGAGGTGGGGGCCAACGCGGCCTTCTCCGAGGACAGCGCCGTGAACCTGGTGGCCGGCCTCGAGCGTCCGGTGGCCACGAGATTCGCGGGCGGCTCGTTCGACCTCGCGAGCTTCTCCGGCGACCGGACCCTCTACGGCGGCGATCTCCGGCTGGGCTGGCAGGGGGTCTTCCTCCGGGGCGAGTACCTGCGGGGCGAGTTCGACCCGCCCGGCCTCGTCCGCTCCGGGGACGTGGTCTTCGGCGACGAGCTGGTGGTCGAGGGGGCCTACCTGGAGGGCGGCTACAGCTACCTGGGGGCCATCGAGGCGGTGGTCCGCTGGGACACCATGAACGACGCGATCCGGACCGTGGGCGGGCAGCCGGTGAACGCCGGCGACCCGACGGCCGGCTCGGACTTCCTCGTCTTCGGGCTCAACCTCTTCCCCGGCTACCACGCGAAGGTGGGCCTGCAGTACTCGGTGGGGCTGAACGGCACGCGGGTGGGGCCGGGCCTGGCCGACGGCGAGTTCTCGCTGATGGCGCAGGTGGGGTTCTAGCCGACGCCGCCGTGGCGGGGGATGGTGCCGCGGACCAGGTAGACGACGTCCTCGCCGATGTTGGTGGCCAGGTCGGCGATCCGCTCCAGGTTCTGGCTGA
>CAYVFM010000109.1:0-2861 GCA_964450995.1 uncultured Gemmatimonadota bacterium
CTCGGCACGGAGGTGAGCGTCCGCCTCCGGGGCGCCGAGAGCGGCCGGATCGGGATCTCCTTCCACGACACCGAGGAGTTCGAGCGCCTCTGCGGGTTGCTGGCGGGGGATCGGGCGTCCGACATCTTCGACTGACGACCGGAGCGGCCCGGTGGACGATCCCGAACGTCGGCGCTGGACCCTCTTCCTGCTCCGGGACGACGGCGTCCGGGCGGGCCGGTGGAGCTTCCCCCCCGCGGCGGGCGCGGCCGCCGCGACCGGGACCGTCCTCCTCCTGGTGGCCGCGGGCGCGGCCGGAGCGCTCTGGTGGGCCGGCCGGGCCGAGGACCAGCGGGTGCGGTCCCTCCGGGCGGAGGTCAGCCAGCTGCGGGCCGAGCGGCAGCGGGTGCAGGCCCTGGCCGTCCGGCTGGACAGCATCGCCCGGGACTACGGTCGGCTGCGACGGGCCCTGGCCGTGGGCGCCGACTCCGCGGGAGCGGGCGTCCGGCTCCCGCCGGTGGCCGACGAGCCGGGGGTCCGGGCCGGGGGCGGCGCCCGGGACGACCGCTGGCGGTGGCCCCTGGGCCGGGAAGGCTTCGTCACCCGGTCCTTCGACGACGGCGCCGGCGCCGCCGGCCACCCGGGGCTGGACGTGGCCGTCCCGTCGGGCTCCTATGTCCGGGCCGCCCGGTCGGGGGTCGTGGCCGAGGCGGGGACGGACACCGTCTACGGCCGCTACGTTCGCCTCGAGCACGAGGACGGCGCGAGCTCGCTTTACGGACACGCGGACTGGATCTTCGTGGCGGCGGGCGACACGGTGGAGGGGGGCGAGGTGATCGCGCTGTCGGGCAACACCGGGCGCTCCTCGGCCCCCCACCTTCACTTCGAGGTGCGTCGGGACGGCCGCCCCGTGGATCCGGCGCGTCTCCTGCGTGGGGGCACCGGGCGAAGGGACGCGCCGGCCGCACAGCAGGGAGGAGGCAGGCCGTGATCGGATCGTCGGACCGGGAGGACCGGAAGACCTCGGACGTGGTCTCCATCGTGGGGCCGGGGATGAAAGTGGAGGGGGACTGCTCCACCGACGGGACCCTCAGGATCGAGGGCCGCGTGGAGGGCACCGTCCGCGCGGCCAAGGCCGTGGTCGTGGGGGAGGACGGCGAGGTGGTGGGGGACGTCCACACCCAGGACGCCGTCGTCGCCGGCCGGGTGGAGGGGAGCATCACGGCGGAGAGCCGGGTGGAGCTCCAGGCCAGCGCCCGGGTGGAGGGCGACATCCGGAGCCGGCGGGTGAAGCTCGAGGAGGGCGGCTTCGTGCAGGGACGCCTGGAGATGGGCCGGGAGGAGGCCGACCCGGCGTCGGAGGCCGACTCGACCGACCGTTCTCCACAGACGGTGGGGGCCGGGGCCCCGGCCCCGGGGGACGAGACGTGAGCTTTTCCACACCCGTGTGGGAAACGGGGCTCGACGTGGGCCGAAGTCGTACGTGCGTCGCCGTGGAACCGCGGGCCGCCTCCCTTCCCCGGTCCGGCGGGAGCGGCTGAGGACCGTGCACCCGCTCCTCCTCCCCACCCTCTTCTTCGTCGGCGGACTCACCGCCGTGATCGTGGGCGCGGACTCGCTCGTGCGGGGGGGCTCGCGCATCGCCGACCGGATGGGCATCCCGGAGCTGGTCATCGGCCTGACGGTGGTGGCCTTCGGGACCTCGGCGCCCGAGCTGGTGGTCTCGGGCGGGGCCGCGATCCGGGCGGAGCCCGGCATCGCCGTGGGCAACGTCATGGGCTCGACCGTGGCCAACGTGGGGCTCATCGTCGGCATCGGCGCGCTCATCCGCCCCATCGCCGTCCACCGTCGGCTCCTCGTCCGGGAGAGCCCCCTGCTCATCCTGGTGCTGACCATCGTGATGGCCCTCTCCTGGAACGGGGCCCTGGGGCGTCTCGACGGCCTCGCGCTCTTCTCGGGCTTCTGCGTCTACCTCTGGTTCCTCATGCGCTGGTCGGCCCGGGGGGAGGCCTCGCTGCCCGGGGTCGAGGACGAGGAGGAGAGCGAGCCGGTGGAGGACGAGGCCCGGGCCCTGGTGGTCGACTGGTCACGCGTGGTCCTGGGCCTGGCGGGGCTGGTGGTGGGGGCCCACTACCTCCTCGAGGGGGCCAACGACCTGGCCATGGCCTTCGGCGTTCCGGAGGCGGTCATCGCCGCCACGATGGTGGCCTTCGGCACCTCGATCCCGGAGCTCGCCTCGACCGTGGCCGCCGCGTTCCGGGAGCTGGGCGACATCGCCATCGGCAACGTCATCGGCTCCAACATCTTCAACCTCGGCCTGGTGCTCGGGGCCAGCGCCCTGCTCCGCCCGCTGGAGATGGCCTCGATGCAGGTGATCCGCCAGGTGGTGCCGGCCCTGATCTTCTGCGTCGGGCTCATACCGCTGGCCTACACGGGCATGAGGGTGAACCGGTGGGAGGGCCTCCTGCTCCTCACCGGCTACGGCGGCTTCATCTGGTGGGTGCTGGTCTGACGCGCTGAGCGCGCCGCGGGCGTCTATCGACCGCTTCGGCCCGCCGTCCTGTTGGCACAAACACTTTATGTTCCCGTAAAGCACACCGCCTTGTCGTCCGGGGGCGGCCGCTTTACTTTCCGACAAATCGAACGGGCGGGCGCGGGCGACCGGCCGCGGCGGCCGGGCCTCGGACCCGGATGCCCGCCGCTCCACGAGGGAGGCAGGCCGTGGCGACCTCCGTGAAGATGTCGTCCAAGCACCAGATCGTCGTCCCGAAGGAGGCGCGGGAGGCCCTGGGCCTCGAGCCGGGGGACCGGCTCCTGGTCTCGGTCCGGGACGACGGGGTGCTGGAGATGGAGCGGGAGCCCCGCGACCTGGCGGCCCGGCT
>CAYVFM010000109.1:2961-5284 GCA_964450995.1 uncultured Gemmatimonadota bacterium
CCCGAGGGGAGCTTGGGCCAGAAGTAGGTGGATTTCGGCGGGAGCCGTCCACCCGCCCGGGCCACGTCGAGCACCCGCGCCACCGGGAGGGGCGGCAGGAGGAAAGCGGCGCCGGGGCCGCCGGCCGCGCCGAGGGCGTCGACCGCGTCGCGGTGGTAGGAGAGGAGCCCCTCCTCGACGGCCGCGTCGGCCTCGCGGTCGAAGCCGGGCCGGAGGACGAGCCGGTCGAACACCGCGGGCGGGACGTCGGCCAGGTCGGGCTCGAGCCCCGCGGCCTCGCGGGCCCCGCGCAGGGGCCGGAGCCGGAGGCAGGGCCCCTCCGGCGGCACCGCGACCATCGTCCCGTCCCCCTCCTCGGCGGCCCGGCGGGCCGCCGCCTCCGGCTCGCTCCGCCCGAGGTCGGTGGCGCGGACCTCGAAGGAGTCCTCCAGGAGGCGCCGCCACGCCGCGGTCGCCGGACCGGTCTCTCCCGCATCGGGTCGGTCGGGTCCGCCCTCCTCCCCGGGGTCGCCCGGGGGCCCCGAGCCCGGGACCGGCGCCCCGGGCTCCGCCGGCGCGCGGGCCAGGGAGCGATGCGTGGGCAGGCACATCAGGCCCGGGTCGCCCCGACTCACCACGCAGGCGAGGGTCCAGGCGGCGGCGGGGTCGTCGGGCCTCCGCCGGCGCATGGCCAGGGCCGTCTCGTAGCGATGGTGGCCGTCGGCGATCAGGGCCGGGCCGTCTCCGGCCGCGCCGCAGAGCTCGTCGGCCAGGCCGCCGGCCGGCACGCGCCACAGCCGGTGACGGAGGCCGTCGGGTGTCCGGGCGTCCAGCTCCGGCGTCCCCTGCACCGCCCGCTCCACCAGCGCCGGGATCCGGTCGGCCGGGTCGGGCGCCACCAGGAAGATCGGGGAGAGCTGCGCGTCGCAGGCCTCCATGAGCCGGAGCCGGTCCTCCTTCGGCCCCCGGTGCGTCTGCTCGTGCGGGAGGACCTCTCCCTCGGGGAACTCCGAGAGACGGAGGGCGGCGAAGATCCCGTGTCGGGTCCGCTCCCGGCCCCGGTGCTCGAAGGACTGGCCGTAGACCCAGACGGCCGGGGATCCGTCCCGCCGGAGCAGCCCGTCCCGCCGCCAGCTCCGCAGCCGGTCGGCGGCCTCCGCGTAGGGTTCGTCCCCTCCCGGGAGCACCAGCCGGACGGCGTTGAAGGGGCTCCGGGACCGGAGGTCGCGGGCCTCCGGGGCGTCGATGACGTCGTAGGGGGGGGCCAGGAGGTCGGCCGGGTCGCCGGCGCGGTCGGTGTAGCGGAGGGCGTGGAACGGTCGGAGCTCGGGCATGGTCCGGGCGGGTTCGGGGTTCGTCGGTCGGGGCTCGCCGGCCCGTCCGCGGCGGCGCCGGCCGGGCCGGCCCGCTACACCGCCCGCAGCATGCCCGTCCGCTGCAGAAGCCGGGCCTTGCGGGAGAGGAAGCGATCGGAGCCCACCACCGGCTCGGGGTCGGCCACCGGGAGGGGCTCGGGCAGCGTCCGCCAGCGTCCCCCGGCGTCCGCCACCGAGTCGGCCGGGAGCACCGCGGCCTCGGGCCGCTCCCGGACCCGGAGCACCAGCAGCGAGACCCGGCCGTCGGGGGCCTCCTCGAACGTCTCCCGGACACCCGCCCGGGACAGGGTGTGGTCGCCGTCCAGGGCGCGGAGGTCGTCGGGGGCCTGCAGCGCCTCGAGGTACTCCGCGGTGGCGTAGTAGCCGAGGCGGAGCTGGCCGTCGTCGTGGCGGAGGTCGAGCAGGGCCCGGAGGCGGTCCTGGTAGGGCTCGGTCAGGCGCCGGGCATGGCCCTCCCAGCCGGGGAGGATCCAGAACTGCTCGTGCTCCAGGTCCCGGAGGTCTTCGCCGCCGCCGGGGAGGAGCTCGAAGATCTGCTCGCCCCGGGCCAGGGCGTCGGCGGTGGGGGCCCAGACTTCCAGCGCGGCGTCGTTGCGATCCCTCATGGGGCCTCGGCTGCGGGCGGTCCTCGGGTCGGGGCTCGCGGCGGGGTCCGGGCGCCGTCGGCGGAGGGCTCCGCCGCCGACGGCCGTCCGCGCCTACACGACGTCTTCGGGGAAGTTCTCGATGACCTCCTGCACCTTGTTCAGGAAGAAGGCGGCCATGGCGCCGTCCACGACCCGGTGGTCGTAGCTCATCCCGAAGTAGGCCATGTGGTGGATGGCGATGCTGTCGGCGCCGATCTCGTCCTCCACCACGACGGGGCGCTTCTCGATGACGCCCGTGCCCAGGATCGCCACCTGCGGCTGGTTGATGATGGGGGTGCCGAACAGGTTCCCGAAGACGCCGACGTTGGTGATGGTGAAGGT
>CAYVFM010000110.1:0-5214 GCA_964450995.1 uncultured Gemmatimonadota bacterium
ACCGGATCCTCCGGCGCGTCGTCGAACGCGGCCGGCGCGCCGCCCTCCTCCGGCTCCGGCTCCGTCCCCTCCGGGTAGTCGACCCGGCTGTGATAGACCCCCGACAGGACGCGCGTGAAGGCCCGGCGGATGCGCGAGAGGTCGCGGAGCGTGAGCGGGCTCTCGTCGAGCTGGCCCGCCTCCAGCCGCTGAGCGACGATCTCGTCCACCAGCTCCCGGATCCGCTCCTTCACCGGATCGTCCAGCGTCCTCGCCGCCGACTCCACGCCGTCGGCCAGCATCACCACGGCCGTCTCGCGGGAGCGCGGCCGCGGGCCCGGGTAGGTGAAAGCGTTCGGGTCCGGGGGCGCCTCGTCCTCTCCGCACCGGTCCCGGGCCCGCTCCAGGAAGTAGATCACGGTCATCGTGCCGTGGTGCTCCCGGATGAAGGCCCGGATGTCCTCGGGCAGGCCCGCCTCCCGGGCCATCGCGAGCCCCTCGCTGACGTGCGAGCAGATGATCTCGGCGCTCTTCTCCGGCGGGAGCCGGTCGTGGGGGTTCCGGCCGGCCGGCTGGTTCTCGATGAAGAACTGGGGCCGCGCCATCTTGCCGATGTCGTGGTAGTAGGTGCCCGCCCGGGCCAGCAGGGAGTCGGCCCCGATGGCCGAGCAGGCCGCCTCGGCCAGGTTGGCCACGTTGATCGAGTGGGAGTAGGTGCCGGGCGCCTCCCGCGAGAGCCGACGCAGGAGGGGCCGGTTCAGGTCGCACAGCTCGAGCAGCGTCTGGTCGGTGGTGATGCCGGTGAGCTTCTCCAGCGCCGGCAGGGCCGCCCCGAACGCGAAGAGGGCCGAGGCGGCGGCGTTCACCGACCCCCAGCCCGCCATGGCGGCCAGCTCGCCCACCGAGAGGCTCCGCATCAGCACCACCGCCGCGGCGCCCACGACATAGGCCCCGGCCACCGCCGCGATGAGGATCCAGGCGTCCGACCGGCGGCGCACCCACCGGACGGCCAGGGCCGCCGCCGCCCCGGCGACCACGGCGAGGAAGGGGGCCGCGGGCCCCGTGAAGGGAGGCTGGCCGGCCACGAGGCCCGCCACCACCCCCACCGACACCACCGCCAGCAGCTCGTCGTAGAGGACGGCGATGACCACGGCCGAGAAGGCCACCGGCACCAGCGCCGCCGGGGTCCCGGCCTCCACCACCAGGCTCCCGGCCGCCACCACCGCGTAGGTCAGCCCCACCACGATCCCGAAGTCCGCCGCGTCGCGGTACACGGCGGGCCGGAAGAAGCCCATCACCAGGGCCAGCAGGGAGAGCAGCGCCAGCCCGTAGAGGGCCCCGCCCAGGCTTCGGGAGAGCCGGCCCTCCTGGTCGCCCAGCCCGCGGCGGCGCAGCTCCACCCGGTAGGAGCGGAGCTTCTCCATCTCGGCGGCGCCCACCCGCTCGTGGCCCGCCACGATCCGCTCGCCCTCCAGCACGTGGCCGGCCGTGGTCTCCACGGCCTCGCGGGCCTGCTGGCGGGCCGCCCGGGTGGCGGCCCGGTCGTACCGGAGCGTCGGCCGGGCGAAGCGTACGGCCAGCGCCTGGAGGAGCTGGAAGCCCGGCGTCATCAGCTCCTCCGGCGCCCGGCGGCTGGCCTCCTCGTAGAAGTCGCCCAGCGTCGTGACGGAGTCCCGGACCACCCGGCGGTCCCGCCGGGGACCGCGGATCAGCACCCGGTCGGAGGCCACCTCGTCCAGCTCGGCGGCGGGGGCCACCCCCCGGGGGAGGAGCGACCGGAAGGCGTCGGCCAGCGAGCGGCGGAGCATCCCGCGGTGGCCGCTGTCGGCCAGCCACGCGAGCTGCTCGGGCGAGGGGGGCACCCCGAAGCGGGACATCACGCTGCGCATCTCGGTCGTGTCGGGGCCCGCCTCGCGGGCCACGCTGTCCAGCGCCTCGAAGAGGCGGAGCGCCCGGCCGGTGGCCGAGTCCGCCGCCGCGGGCTCCAGCCGGAAGATGGGCGTGATCCCCTGCTCCGCCTCCTCCCGCTCCCGGCGCAGTCGCTCCTCGGACTTCCGGACCGGGAAGCTCACCTCGGCGATGACGTCCTCCTCCGCCACCATCCCTTCTTCCAAATGCGAGAAGCGGGGCAGCGGGGAGCGGGGGAAGAGGAAGGGGAGCGAGGCGGCGGCCAGCACCAGCAGCAGGGCGCGGCTCCCGTGGTGGAGGAGCCGGCCGCGCCAGTCGCCGTTCGGGCCGCCTCCGGGGCCGTTCGCTCCGGTGGACGTGGGCGTCACGTCATCCCTCGTTCCCGCCCCCGCCCTGGTCCTCCGCGTAGGCCCGGATGATCTCCCGGACCAGCGGGTGGCGGACGACGTCGCGCTTGTTCAGGTAGACGAAGGAGATGCCCTCGACGTCGCGGAGGATCCGCTCGATCTCGAGCAGCCCCGAGTCCCCGGGATTGGAGAGGTCGATCTGGGTCTTGTCGCCGGTGATGACCGTGCGCGAGTCCAGCCCCAGCCGCGTCAGGAACATCTTCATCTGGGCGGTGGTGGCGTTCTGCGCCTCGTCCAGGATGATGAAGGCGTCCGAGAGGGTGCGTCCCCGCATGTAGGCCAGCGGCGCGATCTCGATGGTCCCCTCCTCCAGGGCCCGGCGGACCCGCTCGGGGGGCATCATGTCGTGGAGGGCGTCGTAGAGCGGCCGCAGGTAGGGATCCATCTTCTCCCGGATGTCGCCGGGGAGGAAGCCCAGCGCCTCCTCGGCCTCCACGGCGGGGCGGGTGAGGATGATCCGCCGCACCCGCTTCTGGTGGAGGTCGGCCACCCCCCGCGCCACGGCCAGGTAGGTCTTGCCGGTCCCGGCCGGCCCGATCCCCACGGTGATGTCGTGGTCGCGCATGGCCCGGACGTAGCGGCGCTGGCCGGCCGACTTGGGCCGGATCACCTTCTGGGCCGCCGGCAGGACCAGCTCGTCCTCGGCGTCCTCGGCGTCCTTCGCCTCCAGCTCGCCCGCCGCCGACTCGTCGGCCATCTGCTCCACGTCGGCCTCTGTGAAGGACCGCCGCATCCGGGCCATCTCCAGCATCCGCTCCACCACGGGCTGGCAGTTCTCCACCGCCTCCCGGGGGCCGCTCAGGATCAGCTCGTCGCTGCGGAGCACCACGTCGCAGTCGAACAGCCGCGCCACCGTCTCCAGGTGCGCGTCGTTGACGCCCGCCAGCAGGAGCTGATCGGCCCCCTCGGCGGAGAGGCGGTGCTCGACGACCTCCGGGGAGGTCTCCTCGGATGTCTGGGTCACGCGGGGCTATCTCCTTCGTCGGCGTTCGACGTGCGCTCCAGGCCCAGCTCTTCCAGCTCGTCGCCCTCCACCGCCGAGGGCGCGCCCTCCATCAGCCCCCGGGCGGCCGTGGTCTTGGGGAAGGCGATGACGTCCCGTATCGACGGGCTCCCCACCATCAGCGCCACGGTCCGGTCCAGCCCCAGGGCGAATCCCCCGTGGGGCGGGACCCCGAAGCGGAACGCCTCCAGCAGGAAGCCGAACCGCTCCCGGGCCTCCTCGCGGCCCATCCCCATGGCCTCGAAGATCGCGCCCTGCAGGTCGGCGTCGTGGCAGCGGATGCTCCCGCTGACCAGCTCGTGGCCGTTGTACACCACGTCGTAGGCGCGGGATCGGACCTCCAGGGGCGCCTCCCGGATCCGGTCCGGGTCGTCGGCGACGGGCATGGTGAACGGGTGGTGGGTCGGGACGGGCCGGCCGGTCTCCGGGTCCTCCTCGAAGAAGGGGAAGTCGGTGACCCAGAGCCATCGGTCGGCGTCCTCGTCCACGGCGTCCATCCGCCGGGCGGCGTCCCGCCGGAGCGCGTCCAGCGCCGGCGAGCTCTCCCGGTCGGGGCCCGCCACCAGCAGGACCAGGTCGCCGGGCTCGACGCCGTGCTCCCCGGCCAGCGCGTCGGCCACGTCGGCGTCCACGAAGCGGGCTGGCGGGCCGGACCAGCCGTCGGGGTCGGCGGCCGCCTCCAGCCAGAGGGCGCCCTTCGCGCCGTGCTCCCGGGCCAGGTCGTCGAGCGCGTCCCGGGCCGAGCGGGACAGCTCGCCGCCGCCGGGGACCACCAGGCCCCGCACCCGGCCGCCCGCCTCCACGGCGCCGTCGAAGATGTTGAAGCCGATGCCGGTGAGGGCGTCCGAGAAGTCCTCCAGCTCCCAGGGAATCCGCAGGTCCGGCTTGTCCGTGCCGAACCGCTCCATGGCCTCGGACCAGGTCATCCGCGGAAAGGGCGTCTCGAGCCCCTCCCCCGTGCCGGCCTCCCACATCCGGTCGAGCATCCGCTCGCAGACGCCCCGGACGTCGGCCTCCTCGACGAAGGACATCTCCACGTCGACCTGGGTGAACTCGGGCTGGCGGTCGGCCCGCAGGTCCTCGTCCCGGAGGCAGCGGGCCACCTGGTAGTAGCGGTCCAGCCCCGAGACCATCAGGAGCTGTTTGTAGAGCTGGGGCGACTGCGGCAGGGCGTAGAACTCGCCCGGGTGGACGCGGCTCGGAACCAGGAAGTCCCGGGCGCCCTCGGGCGTCCGGCGGGTCAGCAGGGGGGTCTCCACCTCGGTGAAGCCCTCCCCGTCCAGCGCCGCCCGGGCGGCGGCGGTGGCCCGGTGGCGCACGGCCAGGTTCCGGAGCATCTCCGGCCGCCGCAGGTCCAGGTAGCGGTGGCGGAGCCGCAGCTCCTCGGAGGGGAGCGACTCCTCGGGCGGGACGGCCACCAGGATCGGCAGGTCGTCGGCGCCGCTGAGCCGCTCCATCGCCTCCACGGCCACCTCCACCTCGCCGGTGGCCATCTCCGGGTTCACCGCCTCCTCCGGGCGGCGCACCACCTCGCCCCGGACCCGGATCACGTCCTCCGGCGACAGCTCCGCCGCGCGCCCGGCCAGGTCCTCCCCGCCCTCCTCCGGACGGAAGGCGAGCTGGACGAGCCCGGAGCGGTCGCGCAGGTCGACGAAGAAGACCCCGCCCAGGTCCCGCCGCCGGTGCACCCAGCCGGCCAGCTCCACCGTCTCGCCCGCCCATCCGGCGTCCAGACGGGCGCAGAGGGCGTCGCGCAGGGCCGTGGCGCCCCGGTCCGTGGCTCGCTCGTCGGTCATCGCTCCAGGGTCCCTTCCGGTCGTTCCTCGCTCGTCTCGCTGCCGTCCCCGGTCTCGCCGGCCTCGCCGGCGGCGCTCCCGGTGCGCGTGGACCGCTTACGCCCGCCGCCGCCGGCCGTTC
>CAYVFM010000111.1:0-5205 GCA_964450995.1 uncultured Gemmatimonadota bacterium
CGCGGTCGACGCCGTAGCAGAAGCCGAAGCTCTCGGCGAGCCGGAAGCGGAGGCGCCCTACCTCCAGCCGGTGGTCCCGCTCCTTGACGAGGCTCACCAGCGAGCTGCCGTACTCCGACTCCAGGACGGGCGCGACCTCGTCCTTCAGGCCCAGGCCCTTCCGGAAGTATCTCGTCTGCTCTTCGGCCATGGCGGCTCCAACGTATCGGCCGCGCGGGGCGCGCGGCCAGCTTCGGGGGCGCGGGCGTGACGGCGGCCCTCCGGGAGTGGATCCGGACGAGCACCGACGTCCGCAGGGAGGAATACCTCCCCGCGGGGCTCATGTTCGTCTACGGCTTCCTGATCTTCACCTCCTACTACATCGCCAAGTCCGTCCGCAACGCCACCTTCGTCCAGCGGGTGGGGGCGGACAACCTGGACATCGTCTACATCCTGACGGCCGTCTTCGTCACCCTGGTGATGGTCCTCTACTCCCGGTGGGTGGACCGCTTCCGGCAGACGACCCTCCTCCGGGGGACCTTCGCCGCGATGATCGCCTGCCTGCTGGTCTTCTGGCAGCTCCTGGAGGGCGGCTCCGGGGTGCTCGTCTCCGGCGCCTTCTACCTCTTCGTGAAGCTCTACGGCCTGCTGGTGGTGAGCCAGTTCTGGCTCGTGGGCAACGTCCTCTTCACCACGAGCCAGGCCAAGCGGCTGTTCGGGCCCGTCGGGCTGGGCCTGATCCTGGGCGCCGTCGCCGGCGGGGCCATCACCGACCGGGCGGTGGCCACGGTGGGCAGCGAGGACCTGCTGCTGGCGGCGGCGGTCGTGCTGGCGGTCGGCGCCGGCGCCGTGGCCCTCCTGGAGCCCCGGATCCGGCGGGGCGAGCGGACCAGCGGGCGGCTGATGGAGGACATCTCGGCCGGCGCCCTGAAGCTGCTCCGCGACTCGAGCCACCTGCGCACCATCGCCTGGATCCTGGGACTCACCATCCTGGCCTCCACCCTCGTCGACTGGGAGATCAACAAGGCGGTGGAGCTCTTCGTGCCCGGCGAGGACGCCAAGACCGCCTTCTGGGGCCGGTTCTTCGTCGTCCAGAACGTGGCCTCGGTCCTCGTCCAGCTCCTTCTGACCGGCTGGGTTCTCCGGAAGCTGGGCGTCGGGGTGGCCCTGCTGGTGCTGCCGCTGGGGCTGGCGGCGGCCACCGTCGGGGTGGTGGCGGTGCCCGCCCTGCTCACCGCGGCCCTGGCCAAGGGGACCGAGGGCGCCCTCCGCTACTCCATGGACCAGTCGACCCGCGAGCTCCTCTGGATGCCCGTGCCCACCGAGGTGAAGTTCAAGGTGAAGCCCCTGGTCGACCTGGCGGTCTACCGCGGCGGGACCGGGGTGGCCGGGATCCTCCTCCTCGTGCTCACCGACGTCCTGGGGCTCGGCCTCCGGGGGGTGGGCCTCGCCTGCGTGGGCGTCATCGCCGTCTGGACGGGGTTCAGTCTCCGGATGCGCGACGAGTTCCGGTCCTCCATCAAGCGGCTCATCGGCGTCCGGGACGTCGACCTGGACGAGCTCATCGTCCGGCGGCTGGACGCCCGGACCCTGGAGGAGCTGCGGCGGGCCCTTCGGGAGGGCGACGAGGAGGAGGTGCTGTTCGCCCTCAGCCTGCTGGAGCACGCCGCGTCTCCGGAGCTGGCCGACGACTTCCGCCGGCTGCTGGACCATCCCTCCGACCGGGTCCGGGCCCGCGCCGTGGCGCTGCTCCACCAGGTCGGCGCCGGCGATCTGGTGGGCGAGATCGAGCCCCTGCTGGACGACCCCGACGTCCACGTCCGGGCCGAGGCGATCCACTACGTCTGCGACTACGGGGCCGTGCCCGGCGAGGAGCGGATGCGGCAGTTCCTGGAGGAGACCGGGGAGGAGGTCCGCGTGGCCGCCGTGGCGTGCCTGCTCCGCCACGGCGAGGGGCAGCGGTTCGACCGCGGCCTGGAGGCGGCCCGGCGGATGGCCGGCGCCCCCGATCCCGACCTGCGACGCGACGCGGCCCGGGCGCTGGAGGAGGTGGACCAGGAGCGGCCCGCGACCACGGAGCTGCTGGAGGGGCTGCTGTCCGACGGGCGGGCCGAGGTCCGCCACGCGGCCATCCGGGCGGCCGGGCGGTCCGGCAACTGCGCCGTGGTGGGCGCCCTGGTGGGACGGCTCGGGGAGCCCGAGGACCGGCGGGCGGCCCGGGCCGCGCTCCGGGGGTACGGCGCCCGCGTCCACGACCAGATCCTGGAGCGGATCGCCGATCCGGAGCTGGACCGCGCGGTCCGGGTGCAGCTCCCCGACCTGCTGGTCACCGGCGCCCGCCAGGAGGACGTCGACCGGATGGTCGAGCTGCTCGCCCGGGTGACCTCTTCCACCGTCCGCTACCACCTGGCCCGGGCGCTGGCCCGCCTGCATCGTGACCGGGACGACCTGGACTTCGAGCGCTACGAGCTGGGGGCGCTGGTCCGCCGGGAGGTGGAGGAGGGCTACCGTCACGCCCTCCTCCGCCACGACCTGGGCCAGGGGGCCGGGACGGCGCACGGCCTCCTCTGCCGCACGCTGGAGCAGCGACGGTTCGAGGCCGGCGAGCGGGCGCTCCGGATCCTCGGCCTCCGGTACCCCCAGGAGGACCTCTACGCCGCCTACACGGCGCTCCGAACCCGGGATCCGGTGACGCAGCAGCGGGGCTTCGAGCTCCTGGACAACCTCCTGCCGCGTCGCTATCGGGACCTGCTGGACCCCCTGCTGAACCCCGACGAGCCCGACGCGCGCCGCGCGGAGGCCGCCCGCCAGCGCTTCGGCCTGCCGGCGGGGACCCGCGAGGAGGCCCTGGCCCGGCTGGCGGAGACCGGCGACTTCTGGCTGGCCGGCCTGGCCCGGCTGGTCCGGGACGGGCTGCCCGCGTCGCCCGACGCCGCCGCCGAGGCCCTGCGACGGCGCCTGCGGTCCGACACCGTGCTGGGCGACCGCCCCTTCACCCCGGAAGAGGACGTGGAGATCATGGAGATCGTCGAGCGAGCCGACTTCCTGCAACGGTCCGACATCTTCGAGACGCTCCGGACCGAGGACCTGGCGGCCATCGCCGCCCTGGCCGACGAGCGGAGCTTCGAGGAGGGCGACGTGGTCTTTCGCGAGGGCACCACCGGCGGCGCCCTCTTCCTGGTGGTGGAGGGTGAGCTCGAGGCCGTCCGCGACGGACGCCGCCTCTTCCGCGCCCGCCCCGGCGAGACCGTGGGCGACCTGGCCCTCCTGGACGGGCTCCCCACCCACTACGAGGCCCGGGCCGTGGCGGACACCCGCGTGCTCCGGCTGGCCCGCGAGGAGTTCCTGGAGCTGATGGAGGAGCGGTTCCGGGTGGCCCGCCAGGTGATGGCCCACCTGGCCGGCATCATCCGCGACGCGAGCGGGGAGGAGAGAGGGTAGGGGGCGGGCGGGGCGCGCCTACCGCTCCTCCTCCCCCCGCTCCTTCCACCGCTCCCACGCCCTCGGCGCCGCGCTGGCCGCGTAGGTGAGGAGGATCGCCGCGAACAGGGCGATCAGCGCCCAGTCCGGGATGAGGTCCCCGAAGGCGAGCCCCACCCAGGCCAGGACCGCGTAGCGCGGGAACCGCCCCACCGCCAGGGCGGCCAGGTAGCGCCGCAGCGGGTAGTGGGCCGAGAAGGCCAGCAGCTTGAAGGGCCAGAGGGGTACCGGGGTCAGGCCCGCCACCACGAGGGTGGCGAAGGGCCAGCGGCGGAAGTACTCCACCGCCTTCCGGTAGAGCCTCCCCTCCTTCCAGGCCTGGCGCCCCTTCATGTTCAGGACCGGGGTGAAGACGGCGTGGTCCATCCAGCCGGCCACGAGGGTCCCGGCCGTGGCGGCGGCCGCCGAGATCCAGACGCTCCCCACCTTCCCGTAGTAGATCAGCACCGGCTCGTGGGGGAAGACCGAGATGGCGGTGTTGGACGGGATCGAGTAGAAGGCCAGGTAGAGGTAGCCCTCGGCCTCGAAGTCGCCGAGCATCAGGGCCGAGGTGGCGACGCCGAGCGCCACCATCAGGCCGCCCAGGACCCAGACCCGCGGGCCGAGGCGGCCGTAGTCGCGGGTCTCCCAGTCCGGGGGATCCTCCTCCCGGGCGGGAGCGCCTTCGGGGGTCTCGTCGGTCACGGCTCTCCGGGTTCGGGTCGGGCGCGGTCCGTCCGGATCGGGCGGTGTTTCGGGGCTCTCGCGCCGCGTTGGCGCGGGGAAGATGCGGCCTGGCCCCCGAGACGTGCCAGAAAGGCACGCCGGGCGCCCGGGGTCCCCGCTGGCCCCGGCGCGGATTCTGCACGTCCATAGTCCGTCCGGGGCCGAGCGCCCCGCGGGGCCCGCCCGGCGGGCGGCGCCCCGGCTGGCCTCCGCACCGCACGGAACCGATACCGACATGGCCGACGACTCCGAATTCCTGTTCGACCCGGGCGACCTCCCGGGCCGCGCCGACGAGCAAGAGGGGCCCACCGACGACGTGGTGATGGGCACCCCCGTGGAGAGCGAGCTCCCGGACGAGGCCCTGCCCGAGGACGGGGAGCGGATCCGCCTGCCGGTGCTCCCCCTCCGGGGCACGGTGGTCTTCCCCTCGGTGGCGGCGCCCATCGCCGCCGGCCGCGACAAGACGCTGAAGGGCATCGAGGCGGCGCTGGAGGACGAGAAGCTCATCTTCGCCGTCTCCCAGACCGACGCCGAGTACGAGGAGCCGGTGCCCGAGGTGCTCTACCGGGTCGGCACCATCTGCCGGCTCACCCAGATGCAGCACGTCCCGGGCGGGATCCAGCTCGTGGTGCAGGGAGAGGCGCGGGCCGCGGCCCTGGAGTACCAGGAGGCCGGCGACCACCTGGAGGCCGTCTGCCGCCGGCTGGAGGACATGGAGCCGCTGGACGCCGACCAGGACGCCTTCGCGGCCCTCCACAAGGAGGTCCGGGAGCGGGCGGCGGAGCTGAGCCGGCTCCGGGGCGTCCCGAAGGAGATCGTCGACCACCTGCTGGGCGGGGTCTCCGCCCCCGGCGAGCTGGCCGACCTGGTGGCCTTCTACACCGAGCTGGACGTCGAGCAGAAGCAGGAGCTGCTCGAGACCCTCTCGGTGGAGGACCGCCTCCGGAAGCTGCTGGTCCACCTCCAGCGCCAGATCGGCGTGCTGGAGGCCCAGGAGGAGATCCGGGGCAAGGTCCAGGAGGAGCTGGGCGAGCGGCAGCG
>CAYVFM010000112.1:0-5070 GCA_964450995.1 uncultured Gemmatimonadota bacterium
CCCGTCCGGGCTCCGTGCCGCCCTCACGGGGCCCCCTCGCCCGCCGCCGGGCCGCTCTCCCGGCCCCGGAGCCACCACAGCCCCGCTCCGCCCGCCGCGGCCGCCGCCCCGGCCAGGAGCGCGGTGCCCGGCTCCAGCAGCGAGACGCCGCCGACCAGGAACATGGCCCCGAACAGCAGGAGCGCCCCGAAGGCCGCTCGGCCCAGCGACGGGCCCAGCGGGACGGCGGCCTCCACGCCGGTGCTCTCGCGGACCACCCGCCAGCCGGGCCCGCCCGGGCGGACCTTGCGGTAGAAGGTCTCCAGCGTCTCCCTGGACTCGGGGCTGGTCGCCATCATCACCGGCACCCACACGAGGGCCGCTCCCCCGGCCGTCACCTGCAGCCGGGTCCCGAAGGCCATCTCCGGGCTCAGAAGATAGCTCGCCACCCCGATGACGAAACCGCCCACCATGGCGGCCAGCTCGGCCCAGGCGTTGACCCGCCACCAGAACCACCGGAGCACCAGCACCGCCCCCGGCCCGGTCCCCACGATGATCATGAACCGGAAGACCGTGCCCACGTCCTCGGCGTGGAAGGCCGTCACGCCGGCGATCGCCACGATGATCACCGAGGCGGCCCGGCCCAGGGCCACGAGCTTCGCCTGGGGAGCGTCCGGCTCCACGAAGCGGGCGTAGAGGTCGTTCACCAGGTAGCTGGCGCCCCAGTTGATCTGCGTCGACACGGTGGACATGAAGGCGGCCAGGAAGGAGGCCACCACCAGCCCCAGCAGGCCGGTGGGCAGGTACTCCAGCATCAGCATCGGGTAGCCCAGCTCCGGGTCGGCCAGGTCCGGGAAGATCACCAGCGCCGCCAGCCCGGCCAGGATCCACGGCCACGCCCGCACGACGTAGTGCAGGAAGACGAACAGCCAGGCCGCCTTCTGGGCCTCCGCCTCGTCGCGGCAGGCCGAGAGGCGCTGGACGAACTCCCCGCCCCCGTCCGAGCGGCGGAAGGCCCACCACTGGACGCCCAGGTAGGAGAGGAAGGTGACCATCGGCAACCGCTCGGAGCCGGGCCGGGGCACCAGCTCGGTGGCGTCGCCCCGGCCCATGGACGCCAGGCCC
Organism: uncultured Gemmatimonadota bacterium; assembly: GCA_964450995.1. Classification (GTDB taxonomy): domain Bacteria; phylum Gemmatimonadota; class Gemmatimonadetes; order Palauibacterales; family Palauibacteraceae; genus CAYVFM01. The sequence continues at coordinate 1,105 of CAYVFM010000112.1, forward strand.
GCCTTCAGCTCGGTGATCCCGCCCAGGTCGTGGATGGCGTAGCCGGAGACCAGCAGGGCCCCCGCCATGGCCAGGGCGAACTGGAAGAAGTCGGTGGCCACCACGCCCCAGAGGCCGGAGAGGGCGGCGTAGACCAGGACGAAGACCGACAGCGCCACGACGATCCAGAGGCGGGCGTCGCCGGGCAGGGCCGCGGGCACCGCCTCGAACAGCCCCAGGGCCTGGACCACCTTCCGCATGGCCAGCATGGCGTAGCCGATGGCGATGCAGTTGATGGGCACCGCGAAGAGGAAGGCCCGGCTCCCGCGCAGGACCGCCGCCGAGCGTCCCCCGTAGCGGACCTCGGTGAGCTCGGCGTCGGTGACCACCTCGGCCCGCCGCCACAGCCGGGCGAAGAGGTAGACCAGCAGCAGGTGGGCCAGGGCGAAGGACCACCACTCCCAGTTGCCGGCGATCCCCCGCCGGGCCACCAGGCCGGTCACGTAGAGGGGGGTGTCGACGCTGAAGGTGGTGGCGGCCATCGAGGTGCCGGCCAGCCACCAGGGGAGCGACCGTCCGCTGACGAAGAAGTCCACCAGGCTCCGGCCGGCGCGGCGGGAGAGCCAGACGCCCACCCCCAGGGTGACGGCCAGGTAGGCCCCGACGACCGCCCAGTCGAGCCCCCCCATCAGCGGAGGACCGGGCGGCCCTCGGACACGGCCCGGGCGGGCGTCACGGCACCCGCTCGTCCAGCCACCGGGCGGCGGCCCGCGCCATCACCGGCTCCGAGGACCAGGCCACCGCGCCCTCCCGGTCGAGCTGCTCCAGGATGCGGGGGTGCCCGAAGAGCACCAGGTAGCCGGCGGACCCGGCGTCGAGCGCGGCCCCCACCGCCGAGGCCGAGGCCTCCGAGAGCGACGCCCGGCCCTTCCAGGCCCGGGGCGTCGCCTCCAGGGCCACCAGCGCCTGCGCGTCGGCCGCCCCGTCCCCGTCGGCGGGCTCCTCCGCGAGCTCCACCTCCCAGCCGCGCTCCCCGAGCTCCGTGGCCAGGATCCGGCCGTAGCGCCCCGCGGCGGAGGGGCCGGCGTCATCGCTCACGGCGTGGAGGCGGAGGGGACGGTCCCGGTCCAGCACCTCGCCCGGGGCGCGGCCGCGCGCCTTCACGCAGCCCAGCGCCAGGTCGGCCGCCTCGGCGGCCTCGGCCGGAGACGACCCGGCCGTCTCCTCCTCCCCGGTCCCGGGCGGGAAGCGCTCCAGCGCCGCCCGGTTCCGCTCCAGCGCCCGCTCGAGCGATCGGCGCAGGTCGGGGTCCTGCTCGGCGGCCTGCCGGATGGTCCGGACGGACTGCTCCAGGTCGCTCGGGTAGAGCAGCAGGTCGCAGCCGGCCCGGAGGGCCCGGACGGCCCGCCATCCCTCGGTGGCGGAGGTGCCGCCTCCGAAGCCCTCCATCACCAGGGCGTCGGAGATCACCAGCCCCCCGAAGCCCATCTCCTCCCGGAGGAGGTCCCGGAGGATCGTCGGCTCCAGCGTGGCCGGCCCTTCCCCGCCCAGGGCCGGGTAGCCCACGTGGGCGGTCATCATCGCCGCCACCTCGTCGGCGGCCCGGCGGAAGGGCGTCAGGTCCGCCTCCAGCGTCTCCCGGTCGGCGCGGACCACCGGGAAGGACAGGTGCGAGTCCTCCAGGGTCCGCCCGTGGCCGGGGAAGTGCTTGGCGCAGGCGGCGACGCCGGCGTCCTGGCAGGCCTCGATCCAGGCCCGTCCCAGCGCGGCGACCCGCTCCGGATCGCTCCCGAAGCTCCGGGTCCCGACGATGGGGTTCTCCGCCTCGACGTCCAGGTCGAGCACGGGGGCGTAGACCCAGTTGATCCCCATCTCGCGGGCCTCGTGGGCGGTGATCTCGGCGGCCCGCCGCACGGCACGCTCCGCGTCCGGGTGGGCCGCCAGCCCCGCCGGCGGCGGCAGGGTGGAGGCCCCCTCGAACTGCTGGCCCGCCCCGCGCTCCAGGTCGGCGGCGAACCAGAGGGGCCGGTCCACCTCGCCGCGGAGCGCCCCGGTGAGCCGCGCCACGTCCGGCTCCGTGCCCCCGAAGACGATGAACCCGCCCACGCCGTGGCCCAGGGCCCGGCGGGCCCGCTCCAGGGCGTCCTCCAGGGTCTCCATGTCCAGGCGGATCGCCTCGAGGAAGAGGCGTCCGACGCGCTCGGTGGCGGGGGGCTGATCGCTCATCTGGCTCCGTCTTCTTCGGCTGCTTCGGCTCGGGGCGGCTCGACGGGCGGGACGGATCGGTCCGGCCGTCCCGCCCGTGCAAGGGGCCTTCCGGGGTTCACGGCGGGGTCCGCTTGCCCAGCACGCGGGGGCCCGCCGCCCCGGTGGCCCAGGGGGCGGAGGCCGGGAAGCCCAGCTCGTGCTGTCGGGCCAGCAGGGCGAAGGCGGCGGCCTCCCGGGCGTCCGGGTCCCAGCCCAGCTCCGAGAGGTCGGCCACCCGGGCCGGCGCGGCCCGGTCGCGGATCCGGCGGACCAGCTCCCGGTTGCGGGCCCCGCCGCCACAGAGGAAGACCTCCTCCGCCTCCGCCCCGGCCCGCTCCAGGGCGCCGGCCACCGAGCGGGCGGTGAGCTCGACCAGCGTGGCCAGCAGGTCCTCGGGGGCGGCGTCCGGCCACTCGGCCAGCCAGGCGTCCACCCGGTCGGGCCCGAACCGCTCCCGACCCGTGCTCCGGGGCGGATCCGCCCGGAAGAAGGGATCCTCGAGCCAGGGCGCGAGCGCCTCCTCCAGCACCGAGCCCCGGGCCGCCGCCGCGCCGTCCTCGTCGTAGCCCTCCTCCCCGGTGAGCCGCCGGTAGGCGTGGTCGACCAGCGCCACGCCGGGCCCCGTGTCGAAGGCCACCGGCCCGGCGTCGGCGTCCCCGGCCGGGAGGACCGTGACGTTGCCCATGCCGCCCAGGTTCAGGATGGCCCGGGTGCGGTCGGGATCGGCCAGCAGGAGCCGATCGAAGTACGGGGTGAGCGGCGCCCCGTGGCCGCCGGCCGCCACGTCCCGGACCCGGAAGTCGGAGATCACCGGGAGGCCGGTCCGCTCGGCGATCTCGGCGGCCTCGCCGAGCTGGAGCGTGCAGGGCGGCCCGCCGCTCCTGCCGTCGTCCGGGTCCGCGGACGCCCCGCCCCCGGCCGGCGGCGCGTGCCAGACCGTCTGCCCGTGGCTCCCCACGGCCTCCACCGTGCCCCGGTCCACCGCCTCCGCCGCCAGGAGCTCCTCGACGGCCGACGCGAGCCGCCGGCCGAGCTCCACGTCCAGGGCGCAGAGCTCGGCCGGCCCCGCCTCCCGGCAGGCCCGCTCCAGCCGGCGGCGGAAGGCGGGCTCGTGGTCCACGGTCCGGAAGGCCACCAGCTCGGCCGCGTCCGGGCGCTCGTCCTCGCCCTCCATCCGCACCGCCGCCGCGTCGATCCCGTCCAGGGAGGTGCCGGACATCAGGCCGATCCAGACGCCCATCTCAGCCGCTCCCCTCCCCCTCGACCAGGTCCGGGTGGATCCACTGGGCGATCCGGTCGGCGTGGGCCCGGTCGTGCTGGGCGATCGCCCGCACGAGCTGGTGGAGGGCGATCTCCTCGCCGCTCACCACGGCGCGGCGCTCCCACGCCGCGTCGTCCGCCTCCTCCAGCAGGGCCAGCGTCCGGTCCCGCTCCTCCCGGATCCGGCGGAGGAGCTCGTCGGCGGGTCGCTCGGCGCCCGGCGGGAGGTCGGCGGGCTGCCAGTCGGGGAACTCCGGCGGCTCGCCGGGCCCGGCCTCGAGGATGCCCCGGATCCGGTCGCGGAAGGCCGGCTCCTCGCACGCCGCCACGTGGGCCAGCTGCTCGGCCGTCGTCCAGCCGCCCAGGGCCCCGGTGCCGCGGTAGCCCTCGGCGCCGGCCCCCGCGCTCGTCCCTCCGCCGTCGGCCCGCCGGTCCGCGCTGCCCGCCGCCGCGGCCGGCTCGCCCGGCCCGGTCCCGGCC
>CAYVFM010000113.1:0-4926 GCA_964450995.1 uncultured Gemmatimonadota bacterium
CATCTCCTCCAGCCGGCGGACCCGCTCGTCGGTGGGCGGGTGGGTGCTGAAGAGGCTGGAGAAGTTGATCCCCCCGCCGCCCCGCAGGGGGTTCACGATGCAGAGGTGGGCGGCCGCCTCGTTGAGCTCCTTCTCGCCCCGGGGGCCGCCGCGCCGGATCCGCATGGACCCGGTGCGCTCGGCCGCCCGCTCCATGCTGCGGAGCGCGCTGGCCAGGGCCCCGGGCTGGCCGCCGATCTCGGCGCCCGTCCGGTCGGCCCGGTACTCCCCGGCGCGGCTGATGGCCATCTTGATGAGCATCGCCGCCAGCGGCGCCAGCAGGACCATCAGCAGGACGCCGACGGCGCCGCCGCGGTCCCGCCCCCCGCCGAAGAAGAGCCCGAAGCGGGCGAGCATCACCACCGCCGCCGCCATGGTGGCCGAGACGGTCCCGATGAGCATGTCGCGGTTCTTGACGTGCGCCAGCTCGTGGGCGGCCACGCCGGCGAGCTCGTCCTCGTCCAGCACCTGGAGGATGCCCTCGGTGAAGCAGACCACCGCCTTCTCGGGGCTCCGGCCCGTGGCGAAGGCGTTGGGCTGGTCGGTGGGCGCGATGGCAACGGTGGGCATGGGCAGGTCGGCCCGTCGCCGGAGCCGGTCGACCATGTCGTACAGCTCCGGACGGTCCTGCCGGCTCATCTCCTCGGCGCCGTACATCTTCATGACCATCCGGTCGCTGAACCAGTAGCTGCCGAAGTTGAAGAGCGCCGCGAAGAGGAAGGCGCCGACCATCCACTGGGTGCCGCCGAGCCAGCCCGCCACCGCCACGAAGAGGGCGGTCATCAGCGCCATCAGGCCGAAGATCTTCGCGTAGTTGAGCATGGTCCTCGCTGGGGAGCGTCGGTGTCGCGATGCCGGCCGCCGGCGAGCGGCCGGCGGCGCCTCGAATGTACCCGCTTTCGCCGAGTGCTACACCCGCCGCCCGCCGCTTGCTCCGTCATCTCCGACATTCGGCCGTGCCAGAATCAGAAGCTCCACTCGCGGAACAGGAACAGCCCCCAGGTGCGCTCCCGATCCAGGTTCGAGGCGGCGCCGGACCGCAGGCCGGCGCCGAAGCGGAGCTCGGAGAGCAGCTCCAGCGACCAGTCCTCGGCGAACCGCCAGTCCAGCGACCCGGCCGGGAAGCGGCTGCCCACCGGGTAGTTGACGGTGAGGAAGACCTCCGGGGACAGGTACCAGCCCGCCTCCACCTCCGCCCGGCTGAGGAACGAGCCCTCCCCGGCCCCGCCGCCCTCGTCGTCGGATCCGCGCGTGCCGCCCCGGAGCTCCAGGTAGTCGACGCCCACCTCGGTGGCCAGCACGGAGGAGAGCTCGGCGCCGACCCGGCCGAGGAGCTGGTTGCGGGCCAGCGCGCCCGCCTCCGGGGACCCGCACACCGAGTTCATCAGCAGCACGCAGACCTGGTCGGCCTCCCCCAGGGGCGGATCGCTCGTCAGCTCCAGGGTCGGCTCCAGCATCGTGCCCGTGACGCGGGCCTCCACCCGGATCGTGCCCTGCTCCTGCCGCACCCGGTGGACGGCGGTGATGTCCAGGTTGGGGTTGCCGCCGGGGGTGCCCACGAACTCGATGCGGCCGTCGGTGATCCGGAGCTGGCGCGAGAGGACGCCCCGCGCGCCGGTGAAGCGGTAGGTGCCCCGGACCAGCCGCACCGGGCCGTGGGCCACCAGGTCCCCCCGGGCCTGGTCCATCCGGACGCTCAGCTCGCCGGCCACCTCCACGCTCAGCTCCGAGCTCCGCAGCCACAGGTCCGGCCCGAGCGTCACCGCGAGCTCCATCCGGAGGTTCTCCATGAAGGGATCCCGGATCTGGGCCAGGATCCGGCGCTCCGCCACGGCGGCGGTGTCCATCAGCGCGTACAGCTCGGGGTCGGTGAGGTCCACGACCTCGCCCTGGCGCAGGAACTCCCGGACCCGGATCGTCCCGTTCGAGATCCGCACGTCGCCGGTGAGGACGGGCTGCCGGTAGCTCCCCGCCAGCAGGGCCCGCCCGTCCATCACCAGGGAGGCCCGCCGGCGGTCGATGCCGTGGAAGTCCCGGGCCCGGATCTCCAGGTCGAAGGTCGGATCGGTGGGGTCCGAGAGGCCCACCTCCCCCCGGACGGTGCCGGTCCCGCCCCGCCGGGAGGCCATCCCGAGGCTGTCGACCCGGGCCCGGGTCCCCTCGAAGAGGACGCGGCCGCCGACCCGCTCCAGGACGATGCCCGTCGGGACGACGAGGGCCGTCCCGTCCCGGATCGACAGCTCGCCGTTCACCCGGGGCGAGCCCGGGCTGCCGCGGACCTCCAGCCGCCCCGCGGCCGAGCCCCGAACGTCCCGGAGCGATTCCGTGGGCAGGAGGAGCAGGGCCAGCGGCAGGCTGTCGGCCCGGATCTCCGCCTCCAGCGGATCCTCGCCCGGGATGCGCTCCCCGGCGTCCCGGAGCGCGAGGTCGGCCCGGAGGCTCCCCCCGACCCGCACCAGCTCCCGGCCGCCCTGGAGCAGGCTCGCCCGTCCCTCCACCCGGCGGTCCCGGTAGCCCAGGACCACCGACAGGCTGTCGTAGGACAGCGGTCCCCAGCCCGGGCCGGCCACGGCGAGCTCGGCGTCCAGCGTCGGGGCGGCGGCGGTGCCGCTCAGCCGGGCCGAGCCGGTGGCCGTGCCCCGGGCCGAAGTGCCGGGCCACACCAGCCCGGCGAGCCCGGCGAGGTCCAGCTCCCGGACCTCCGCGTCCAGCGCCAGCTCGCCCCGGGCCGGGACGCTGCCGTCGATCCGGAAGCGGCCGCCCTCCTCCCCGACCAGCTCCAGCCCCCCGAAGGTCACCCCCGCGTCGCTGCGGGTCACGGTGGCGGGACCCGCCAGGCGCAGCCGCTGGGGGCCCGCCTCCAGGACCAGGGTGTCCAGCCGCGCCTCGGTGCGGTTCTCGGCCCGGAGGACTCCTCCCCGGAGGGAGACGGCCCCGCGCCCCGCCCGTCGGGCGTCCAGCGTCACCCGGGCCCGGTCGTCGGCGATCCGCTCCAGGCGGAAGGAAGCCGAGTCCGCCCGGTGGCCCGCCCAGCCGACGTTACGGCTCCGGCCCTCCACCACCAGCGAGTCCAGCGTCCGGACGCGGGCCGCGCTCACCGTCACCCGGAGCGAGTCGGCCGCCGCCTCCCCCCAGCGCAGGCGGTGACCGGCCACGCTCCCCCCGAAGCCGAAGGAGGCGAAGTTGCCCGACGCCACGCCGCGGAGCGAGAGGGACCCCGCCAGCGTGTCCGGGGGCGCCGGGCCGTCCCCCTCGCGCTCCCGCTCGCCCAGGGCCGGGAAGGCGGCGAAGAGGTCCCGGGCGGTGGTGTCGCTCTCGGGGAGGCGTCCCGGCACGACCCACCGGTTCCACGTGGAGAGGTCCGGGGCCTCCAGGTCCAGGAAGAGCGAGCCGGTCCGATCGTCGCCCAGCCCGAAGCCGCCCCGGCCCTGGAGGGTCCCCACGTCCGAGCGGACGGCGAAGGTGTCGATGGAGGCCCGTCCCCCCCGGACCGTGAACCGCAGGAGGCTCGTGTCCAGCCGCGCGCCGTGGAAGCGGGAGGGCAGGAGCTGGAGGTCGAAGGTCGCCTCCAGCGAATCGGGGTCCGTGCCCCGCCCCTGCACCCGGCCCGTCACGTCCAGGCGGGTGTGGGGGCCGTCCCGGATCCACTGCTGGAGCTGGATCTCCCGGGCGGTGAGGCGGGCGTCGTAGCCCTTGCGGCGGGCCGCCAGGTCGAACAGGCCGTCGAACTCCAGCCGCCCCCGGGGGGTCTCCAGGTCGGCGGAGGCCTGCAGGTCGGCCAGGGTGCCGGCCAGCGACAGCGGTCCCCGGACGGCTCCCGTCATCTCGACGGCCGGGAACCAGGGATCCAGGACGGAGAGGGAGAGCGGGGACGCCTGCAGCCGCACGTCCACCCGGGCGGGGTCGCCCGGCAGGAAACTCCCCTGCCCCGTGACGTGGGACGACCGCTCCCCCGTCTCCCGGTGGCGGAGGTCGGCCGTGAAGGCCACCCGCCCCTCCGGCACGCGGTCGAGCGTGACCCGGCCGTCCAGCCTTCCCGCCTGACGGGTGTCGACCCCCAGGAGTCGGACCCAGCCGGGAGCGAAGTCGGTCAGCTCCACCTCCAGGTCCCGGAGGGCCCGCGGCTCGCCCGTCAGGCCCAAGCCGCCGGTGAACCGGACGTGCGAGGGCCCGGCCGTCCCGGCGGTGTCCGCCCCGGAGCCCGGGTCGGCGGAGGGCGGCCGGAACCGGAGGTCGGCGTCGGCCCGGAAGAGGTCCAGCGGGCCGGCCCCGGCCAAGGCGCCCTCCACCCGGCCGTCGGGCCCCTCCGCCTGGCCCGTCAGCCGCCGGAACAGCGCCAGCTCCAGCGGCCGCAGATCCAGGTCGACGTCCTCGAGGCGGGGCGTCTCCTCCAGGTACAGGGCGAACCGGCCGTCCGCCCGGCTGACACCGGATCGGAAGGCCCCGCCCGTCACCTCCACCGCCACCACGTCCGGGTCGGCGGCGGTCCGCAGGACGAGCCGTCCCCGGGCGCCGCCCTCGGCGGGGACCGGGACGGGCAGCCAGGTCAGGTCCTCGAAGGCCAGGGGGTCCGCCTCCAGGTCGAACCGCCACCGCGGGGGATCGGTTCGCAGGACGTGGCCCTCCCCCGAGAGGCGGCTCTGGGCCGTCCGGACCGCCGGCAGCTCCACCCGGATCGTGTCGCCGAAGGTGGCCGCCGCGTCGAGACGCTGGAGGCGCAGGGGTCGCCGCACCGCCAGGACCCGGGCCCGGACCCCGGAGGCCTCCACGCGCATCGGGCGGTCGGGATCGGCCAGCCGGAGCAGGGGCAGCGAGCCCCGGACGTCCTCCAGGGCGATCGTCCGCTCCGGCCCCTCGGGCCCCGGCCGGATCCGCCAGATCGTCGAC
>CAYVFM010000114.1:0-4877 GCA_964450995.1 uncultured Gemmatimonadota bacterium
CCGTTTGACCGGCCGGCAGACCCCGCGCCATGATACGGAGCCGCGCCGCCCCGAGCGGCGGGCTTCGCCTCATCTTCTCCCCTGGGGCCGGGCGGTCCATGAGCTGGATACTCTCGCGTCTCCCGGACGCCGACCGCGAGCAGCTCACCCGGCTGCTCGCGCTGATGGGGCTCTTCTTCCTGGTCATCTGCGCGATCGGGATCCTCCGACCGATCAAGAACGCCCTCGCGCTGGCGGGGCTTGGCGACGCGATGTTCTACCAGGTCTACGTCGTCAGCGCGGCCGTGGTCTTCTTCGTCCCGCTCTACAACTGGATCGGCGACCGGGTGCCGTGGCGGCGGATGATCTCGGCGACGGCGATGTTCTTCGCGGCGGTCCTCCTCGTGTTCCGGGCCGTCTACGACGAGGGCGACACGGCCTTCGGGCTCCTCTTCTACGGGTGGTACGACCTGCTGTCCGCGGTCATGGTCAGCCAGTTCTTCATGGCCACGCAGCTCTACTTCGACGCCCGGACCGCCAAGAAGTTCTATCCCCTGGTGATCGCCGGCGGCGCCCTCGGCGCGACGCTCGGCGGCCTGGTCACGGGCCTGGGCGCGAACCTCCTCGGGGTGCCCAACCTCATCCTGGCGGCGGCGGCCCTGATCGCCCTCTTCGGCCTGACCGCCCCGCTGGTCACCGAGGAGGAGGCTACGCTGGAGACACAGGGCGTCAGCCGGAAGGAGGAGGAGGACGCGACGTCGCCCCTCGAGGAGCTGGGCGAGGTCTTCGGCAACTCGCACGTCCGGCTGATCACCCTCAGCGTCCTGCTGACCGTCGTGGTCAAGCAGCTGGTGGACTACCAGTTCAACACCATCTCCGAGCAGGTCTTCCGGACGACGGCCGAGATCAGCCGGTTCCAGGGGCTCTTCAACGCGGGCACCCAGTGGCTGCCGCTGGTGGTCCTGGCGGGCCTCGGGCCGATGCTCCGGCGGTGGGGCGTGGCGATCGTTCTCTTCATGCTGCCGGTGTTCATGGTGGGCGCGAACCTCGGGCTGGCCCTCTCCTGGAGTCTCGTCGCCGCCATCATCGCCAAGGGAGGCGACTCCACCCTCCGCTACGCGGCGGAGCGGACGGCGCGGGAGATCCTCTACGTGCCGGTCCCCGAGGACCTGACGATGCGGGCCAAGGGCTACATCGACGTCGCCGTGGAGAAGGGCGTGGGGAAGGTGCTCTCCGCCCTGGTGATCTTCGGGCTGCTGGCCGTCATCGACCCCCGGCACGTGGGGTGGGTGGCGGCGGGGCTCGGCCTGGTCTCGGTCGCCCTCGCCCGCGAGATGCACCGGGAGTACCTGGAGGCGCTGGTCCAGTCGTTCCGGGACAAGGCCGTCAGCCTGTCGGGCGTCTTCGCATCGGTGGGCGGCGCGAGCACGCTGCCCGTGGTCCAGCGGACCCTCGAGAAGGGCGACCCCGGCGAGGTCGCCTTCGCGCTCGAGCTGCTGGACCAGGCCGGGGCCGAGGACATACGCGCCCTCTCGGACGAGCTGATCGGAGTGCTCGAGCACCCCGTCCCGGAGGTCCGGACCCGCGCCCTCGAGCTGATGGTCACCGCCCCGGACAGCTTTCCCTCGGACCGCCTCGAGCCCTTCCTCGTGGACGAATCGACCCCGGTCCGGGAAGCGGCCGTGGGCGCGTGGGTCACCGCCCGCCGGGCGGAGGAAGAGGAGGACGAGGACGGAGAGGCGAGGGAGGACCCGGTCGACGAGCTGCTGGACCGTCCGGAGCCCGGGGTCCGGCGCGCGCTCCTGGTGGCGGTGAGCCGGGGGGAGGTCTCGGCAGCCGGGAGCGGCCTGCTCGACGGCAGCTACCTCGAGGAGCGGTGGCGAAGCGCCGGCGACGGGGAGCCGGACCGGGAAGTCCGGCTGGACGTGGCCCTGGCCGCGGCCGACGTGGAGGAGCCGGCGACGGCCCGCGGCTACCTGGAGCGGCTGGTCGCCGACCCCGATCCCGAGGTGGCGTCGGCGGCCCTGCGGAGCGCCGGCCGCCTCGGGCTGGAGGAGCTCGGCGACGCCATGGTCGAGGCGCTCGGGAGACACGAGACGCGACCCGGCGCCTCCGACGCGCTGGCCCGCCTGGGTCCCGACGCGATCGACCTGCTCCAGGAACGGCTGGTGGACGAGGGGACGCCGACGACCATCCGCCGCCACCTGCCCGGCGTCATGGCCCGGATCCGGTGCCAGCGGTCGGTGGAAGCGCTGCTCGCATCCTACGTCGCGCCCGAGACGGACCAGCTCCTCGACTACCGGACCCTGAAGGCCCTCAACAAGCTCCGCACCTCCGACGCTGACCTCGTGTTCGGACGGGAGACCGTCACCGACATCCGCGACCGGGAGCTGGAGGCGGCCCGCCGCTACGAGAGCGCCGTCCACACCCTCGAGGGGCTGGAGGCGGGCGGGCCGGCCGTCTCCCTCCTCCACCGGGCCGTCCGCGAGGCCTGGGACCGGCGGCAGGAAGCGGTCTTCCGCTGCCTCGGGCTGGTTCATCCGCCGGACGAAGTCTACCGTTGTTACCTGGCGGTCGTCCACGGCCGGCGGCGGGTGCGGGCCAGCGCGGTCGAGTGGCTGGAGGGAATCCTCGGCCGCCGGGACTTCGCCCGCATCCGGCCGGTGCTCGGGTCGGAGCCCGGGCGGGGGGACGGCGCCCCGTCGGACGTCGGCACGGTGCTGCGCCGGCTCGGCCGGGACAAGGACCGCTGGATCACGCGGTGCGCCCTCTGGGCGGGCGCGGAGCTGGAGCTCGAGGAGCTGACGCCGCTGACAGAGGGCCTCGGGGGCGACCCGGTGGACGAGGAGCTGCGGGCGCTGGGCCGGCGGCTCGAGCGCGAGGAAGGGATCGACGCGGGGAAGCGCGGCGATCCGGCGGAGGGTTCCATGGACCTGGTCCAGAAGGTGCTCCTGCTCCAGAACATCGACCTCCTGGAGGGGACGCGGAGCGAACAGCTCGCCCTGGTCGCCTCGGTGGCCGAGCTGGTGGAGGCCGAGTCCGGGGCCGTCCTCGTCCGGAGGGGCGAGCCCCCCGACGCGACCTACGTCGTCGTCGACGGCACCGTGTCGCTGGGCCGGGGGGAGAGCGTCCTCAAGGAGGCCACCGACGGGACGCCCTTCGGCACCTGGGCCCTGGTGGACGAGCAGCCGAGCCTGGTCGAAGCCCGGGCGACCGAGGCGACCACCCTGCTGCGGATCGGACGCCGGGACTTCGAGCACGTCCTGGCGGACAACCCGGAGCTCGCGCAGGGGCTGCTGCAGGGCCTCTCCCGGCGCGTCCGCGAGCTGGTCCAGGCCTGATGACGACAGAGGGAGACGGAGCCGAGAGATGAAGAGCGAGCCTCGCGGGACGCTGGCCGTGGTGGACGACGAGGAGATGGTCGTCACCTCCATCCGGAGCTACATGCAGCTCGAGACCCGGCACGAGATCCACACCTTCACCGTCCCCGACCAGGCGCTGGAGGAGCTCCGGGACGTCGAGGTGGACGTGGTGGTCGCCGACTTCATGATGCCCGAGATGGACGGCATCACCTTCCTCAAGCAGATGCGCCAGGACCACCCCCGCGCCACCCGGGTGCTGCTGACCGGCTACGCCGACAAGGCGAACGCCATCCGGGGGATCAACGAGGTGGACCTCTACCAGTACATCGAGAAGCCCTGGGAGAACGACCGCCTGAAGCTGGTGGTCCAGAACGCGGTTGAGCGGGCCCAGCTCCTCAGGGACCTGGAATCCCGGATGGAGGAGCTGGAGGAAGCCCACGACGAGCTGTCGGACCTCCGGAACCGGCTCATCGAGACGTTCCTGTAGGGCGATGTCGGCCACGTCTCACGTCCCCCCGGTGCGCGGTGCGCTGGCGGCTCTCGTCCTGTCGGGCGGGCTCGTGGTCGCCGCCCTCGGCGGCGCCGGTCCCCTCCACGCGGGCGCCGGCCTGGCCCTGGCGGCCGCCGGGACGGCCTGGCTGATCGGGGAGTGGGCGCTCGCCCTGCGCCGGGCCCGGCGACGGGAGCGCGAGAAGGCGCGCCTCCGGGAGGAGCGGGAGGAGATGGAGTCCGAGTTCGACGAGCTCCGCTCGGAGCAGGCCGACCTGGTCAACTCCGCCCGGCTGGCCACGCTGGGCTCGCTGGTGGCCGGGGTCGCCCACGAGCTCCACACGCCGCTGGGCTCGCTGAAGAGCAACCACGACACCTTCCGCAACGCCCTCTCCCGCCTCCAGGTGATCCTGGAGGACGAGCGGGTGGACGAGGACGAGCTGGACGAGGTGCGGCGCATCGTCCGGGCGGTGGACGGGATCACCGACACCAACGAGCTGGCGATGGAGCGCATGATCGATCTCGTCCGCAGCCTGAGGACGATCGGCCAGCCGGACGCCTCCGAGCGCAGCCGCATCCTCGTGCACGAGGCCCTGGACGACACGCTCCGGCTGCTGAGCCACCGGATCGGCGACGAGATCGAGGTGGAGAAGGACTACGGCGACCCGATCCGGATCGAGTGCTTCCCGGCCGAGCTGAACCAGGTCTTCATGAACCTCCTGCTCAACGCGGCCCAGGCCATGGAGGGCGAGGGCCGGATCTCGATCCGCACGCGGTCCGACGGCGAGCGGGCCGAGGTGGAGATCCGCGACACGGGCGGCGGCATCCCCGAGGAGCACGTCGACCGCATCTTCGAGCCGGGCTTCAGCACCAAGGGGAACCGGATGGGGATGGGCCTGGGCCTGCTGATCACCCGTCGGGTCGTCGACCGCCACCACGGCGAGATCGACGTCGAGAGCGAGGTCGGCGAGGGGACGTCCTTCACCCTCTACCTCCCGGTGAACCTGCCGGAGGAGGCGGAAGCCGAGACGGCCACGCCCGACGGGG
>CAYVFM010000115.1:0-4864 GCA_964450995.1 uncultured Gemmatimonadota bacterium
CTGGCCCGCACGGTGCTGGAGCACTGGGGCATCCACTCCACCTCCGACCTGGGCGAGATGGTCTTCCTGATGGTGGACTGCGGCGTGCTGACCAAGCAGCCGTCGGACTCCCGGGAGGACTTCGAGGGGCTCTACAGCTTCGAGGAGGCCTTCGAGCGGGAGTACCCCTGGGGCGTGCTGGAGGAGGAGCGATTCGCCTGACCCCGGCCCGGCGCCGGTCCCGCGCCCCGGCCGACCGGGCCGCGCCGCTCCCGACGACCCCGACCCGCCGGCCGAGGACCCGCCGTGACTCCTGAGGACGATTCCCGCCCCCCGGACGACCCCGGAACCCCCGGGGACGCCGTCGAGCGCCTGCTCCGGACCCGCGAGGGATGGCGCGCCTCCGCCGCCGAGGTTTGGCTCCCCACGGCGGAGGAGATGGCCGGGCTGGACCGCCGTGCCGTGGAGGCCGGCCACACCACCGAGCGGGCCCTCATCGAGGCCGCCGGCCGGGAGGTGGCCCGCCGGGTGGCCGCCCGCTGGCCCCGGGGGCCCGTGGTGGGTCTGCTTGGGAGCGGCCACAACGGGGCCGACGCCCTGGTGGCGCTCCGGACCCTGCGGGCCCGGGGACGGGAGGTCCGGGCGGTCCGCTGCGGCAGCTCGCCCCCCGAGCCCGGGGTGGCGGCCGGGTGGGAGGTCCCGACCTTCGGGGCCGACCGGCTCGTCGAGGCCTGCCGGGGCGCCGCCGTCGCCCTGGACGGGATCCTGGGCACCGGCGTCCGCGGCGCGCCCCGGGAGCCCCAGGCCGCCCACATCGAGACGCTGAACGGCCTGCCCGTGCCCGTGGCGGCCGTGGACGGGCCCAGCGGGGCGGACTTCACCGACGGCTCGGTGCCCGGCGCCTGCGTCCGGGCCGACCTCACCGTGGCCCTGGGCTGGCCGAACCTGGGGCTGCTGCTCCGGCCCGCCCGGGAGCACGTCGGCGACCTGGTCGCCGTGGAGATCGGCTTCCCGCCGCCGGACGGGATCGCCGCCCGGGCGGTGACCGCCCGGGGGGTCCGGGCCGTCCTGCCCCGGCGGGCCGCGGACGCCCACAAGGGCGAGGCCGGCTACCTGGCGGTGGTGGCGGGCCAGGAGGGGATGGCCGGCGCCTCGGTGCTGGCCGCCCGGGGCGCGGGACGGGCCGGGGCCGGCATCGTCCGGGTGGTGGGCGCCCCGGGCAACCGGACCGTCGTGCAGGCGTCGGTCCCCGACGCCGTGTTCACCCCCTGGGACGACCCGGAGGCCGTGCGCGAGGCCGTGGGCTGGGCCCACGCGGTGGTCCTGGGCCCCGGCCTGGGGCGGGGGAGCGGCCGCCGGTCGCTGGCCGAGTCGGTGCTGGAGGCCCGGGGCGACCGGCCGGTCCTGCTGGACGCCGACGGCGTGAACGCCTGGGCCGGGGCGGCGGACGAGCTGACGGGCCGGCTGGGCCCCGACGACCTGCTCACGCCCCATCCGGGCGAGCTGTCCCGCCTGCTGGGCGCGGAGGTCGACGAGATCCTGGAGGATCCCCCCGCGGCGGCCCGGCGAGCGGCCGAGCGGGTCGGGGCCACCGTCCTGCTGAAGGGAGCCCCGTCGGTGGTCGCCCCGCCGTCCGGCCCCCTGCGGGTGGCTCCCCACGCCGGCCCGGAGGTGGCCAGCGGCGGCTCGGGCGACGTCCTGGCCGGCGCCGCCGGCGCCTTCCTGGCCGGGGGCCTCCCGGCGGCCGACGCCGCCGGCGCGGCCCTGCTGCTCACCGCCCTGGCCGCCCGCCGCTCGGCCGCCGCCGAGGGGCACCTCGCCTCGGATGTCCCCGACCGCCTGCCGGAGGTGCGGTCGGAGGTGGAGGCGCTGGCCCCGGCCGACGGCGCCGACGCGGTGCTGTTCGCCCTGGCCGCCGGCTGAGGCGGCCGTGCGGCGGGGCCGGATGGGGCCGGGCGCCGAGTTCGACCGGATCCGGGCCCTGCTCCGGGCCGCCGGCGCCGACCGCCCGGGGGAGGGCGGCCCGCTCGGCCCCGGCGACGACGCGGCGGTGCTCGACGTCCCGGAGGGCGAGAGGCTCGTCGTCGGCACCGACCTCCAGGTGGAGGACGTTCACTTCCGCCGGGCCTGGGTGGGCTGGAAGACGGTGGGCTGGCGGGCCGCGGCCGCGGCCCTGAGCGACCTGGCCGCCATGGCCGCGAGGCCCCTGGGCGTGCTCCTCTCGGCGGCCCTCCCCCCCGAGCTCGACCGCGGCGTGCTGGACGAGATCGGCGACGGGCTCGGCCGCTGCCTGGACGAGCACGGCGGCGACCTGCTCGGGGGCGACCTCTCCCGGTCGCCGGGGCCGGTGGTGCTGGACGCCGTGGGGCTGGGCTCCGCCGTCCGGCCCGTGGAGCGGAGCGGCGGCCGTCCCGGCGACGAGCTGTGGGTCACCGGCCGGCTGGGCGCCTCGGCCGCCGCCGTGGCCGCCCGGAGCCGCAACCTGGAGCCGGAGCCCGAGCTGGTGCGGGCCTTCGACCGTCCCCGTCCCCGGGTGGAGGAGGCCCGCTGGCTGGCCGATCGCGCGGACCTGCGGGCCCTGATCGACCTCTCCGACGGGCTGGCCGGCGACGCCGCCCACCTGGCCGCCGCCTCCGGCGTCGCCGCCGTGGTGCTGGCGGACCGGGTGCCCCTGGCCGGGCCGCTGGAGGGCTGGTCCGACCGGGGCCGGGCCCTGCGCTACGCTGCGGCCGGCGGGGAGGACTTCGAGCTGCTGGCCGCCGCGGCGCCCGGCGAGCTGGGCGGGATCGCCGAGGCCTTCGCCGACCGCTTCGGGGTCGAGCTCACCCGGGTGGGCCGGCTGGAGGAGGGCCGGGGGGTGAGCTGGCGCGACGCCGACGAGCGGGAGATCGACCCCCCTGGCGGGGGCTTCGACCACTTCGGGACCGGTGCCCCCGGGGACGGGCCGTGATCCGGTGGCTCGTCTTCTACGGCCTGGGCATCCCCGTCACGGCCTTCTTCTCGGTCCTGGCCGTCGTCGGCGGACTGCTCGGGGCGGGGAAGGGCTGGTTCGACTGGATCCACCGCACCTGGTCGGGGATCCAGCTCCGCCTGGCCGGCGTCCGGGTGGAGACGGCCGGCCTCGAGCACCTCCGGCGCGAGGGTCCCCAGGTGCTGGCCGCCAACCACCAGTCCCTCCTGGACATCCTCGCGCTCTTCTCCGCCCTGCCGGTCTCCCTCCGCTTCGTCGCCAAGGAGGAGCTCAGCCGCTGGCCGGTCTTCGCCGGCGCCATGGCGAGGGCCGGCCACGTCTTCATCGACCGCACCGACCGGCGCCAGGCCGTGGAGGCCATGCGAGAGGCCGGCGAGCGGATGGGCGAGGAGGGCCTTTCGCTGGCCGTCTTCCCGGAGGGCACCCGGTCGGACGACGGGCGGCTGGCCCGGTTCCGCCGGGGCGCCTTCTCGCTGGCGATCGAGACCGGAGCCGAGCTGGTCCCGGTGGCCGTGGAGGGCGGATCCGAGATCCTGCCGCGCGGCGCCCGGCGCCTCGAGCCCGGCATCATCCGCATCCGCTGCGCGGAACCGCTGTCCCTGGCGGGCCGGGACCGGGAGGAGCGGGACCGGATCCACCGCGAGACCCGGGAGGCCATCGCGGAGATGCTGGAAGAGATGCGGGCCGAGGCCGTCGGCCGCACGCGGCCGGGACGGGGACGGACGGGTGCGGTTCCGCCGGGAGCGGGGCCCCGTGACCGGGGGATGATCGGCTTGTCGACGGCACCGCCCGGCGCCACCTTTCCCCGGTGCACGTCCGACACCCGAACGGAGGAGCGATGACGGCGATCCGAGAGGTCACGGCCCGGGAGGTGCTCGACTCCCGGGGCTGGCCCACCGTCGAGGCGGACGTGGTGCTCGAGAGCGGCGTCCGCGGCCGGGCCGCCGTCCCCAGCGGCGCCTCCACCGGCGCCCACGAGGCCCTGGAGCTCCGCGACGGCGGTCCCCGCTACGGGGGCCGCGGCGTACGGCAGGCCGTGGGCCACGTCCGGGGCGAGATCGCCGAGTCCCTGGCGGGGCTGGACGCCGCCGAGCAGGGCACCGTGGACCGCCGGCTCATCGAGCTGGACGGCACCCCCAACAAGGGTCGCCTGGGCGCCAACGCGGTGCTCGCCGTCTCGATGGCCACGGCACGGGCCGCCGCGGAGACCGCCGGCGAGCCCCTCTACCGGTACCTGGGGGGCGACGACGCCGACCTGCTGCCCGTCCCGATGATGAACCTGGTGAACGGCGGCGCCCACGCCGACAACAACGTGGACGTCCAGGAGTTCATGGCCGTCCCCCTGGGCTTCGATGCCTTCGGGGAGGCGCTCCGGGCCGGGGTCGAGGTCTTCCACGCCCTGGTCCGCCGGCTGGAGGCCGCCGGACGCTCCACCGACGTGGGCGACGAGGGCGGGGTGGCGCCCGACCTGGACTCCAACGAGGAGGCGCTGGAGCTGCTGGTGCGGGCCGTGGAGGACGCCGGCTACGAGCCCGGCGACGAGGTGGCCCTGGCCGTGGACTGCGCCGCCACCGAACTGTACGAGGCCGACACGGGCGTGTACCGCTTCACCGGCGAGGGGCGCGAGTTCGGGGCCGACGGGCTGGTGGAGCTCTATGCCGACTGGGCGGACCGCTTCCCCCTGGTGTCCGTGGAGGACGGCCTGGCGGAGGACGACTGGACCGGCTGGGCCGAGCTGAACCGGCGGCTCGGGGACCGTCTCCGCCTGGTGGGGGACGACCTCTTCGTCACCCACGTGGACCGGATCCGGCGCGGGATCGAGGAGGAGGTCGCCAACGCGGTGCTCGTCAAGCTGAACCAGGTGGGCACCGTCTCGGAGACCTGCGAGGCCATGGCCGCGGCCGAGTCGGCCGG
>CAYVFM010000116.1:0-4815 GCA_964450995.1 uncultured Gemmatimonadota bacterium
ACGTTGCCGATCACCGGGCGGCGGCGCTCCACGTCCACCAGCATGCCCGGGAAGGTGTTGATGGTGCTGAGGCCGTCGGCCCCGGCCTCCTCGCAGACCCGGGCGTAGACCCCGATCTCCGGCACGTTCGGCGTGAGCTTCACCACCAGCGGGCGCTCCGTCTCGTCCCGGAGCCGCCCCACCAGCCGGCCCAGCGCCTCCCGGTCGGTGCCGAAGAGCGTGCCGCCCTCGACGTTCGGACAGGAGACGTTGATCTCGTAGCCCAGGAAGCCCTCCTCGTCGTCCAGGCCGGACACGACGGCGGCGTACTCGTCCACCGTCCGTCCCACGACGTTCACGAGCACGCGGGCGCGGCGGAGGTGGTCCCGGAGCCACGGGAGCTTCTCCGCCCGGAACCGCTCGAGCCCCACGTTGTGGAGCCCGATGGCGTTGATCATCCCCGCCGGCGTCTCGGCGACGCGGTGGGGCGGGTTCCCCGCCCGGGGCTCCACGCTCACCGCCTTCGTGACGAGGCCGCCGATCCCGTCCAGCGGGATCAGCCCGTCGTACTCCTCCCCGTAGCCGCAGGTGCCCGAGGCCAGCAGGACCGGGCTCTGGAAGGTCGTGCCGAGGAGCTCCTGGGCCAGGGGTCCGGCGGCGGGGTCAGGCATGGGGCACGCTCCAGTCCAGCTCCCGGGCCTCGAAGACGGGGCCCTCCACGCAGGACTTCACCCAGCGGCCGTCGGCGCTCCGGACGACGCACCCCTGGCACGTGCCCACCCCGCAGCCCATGTGCTCCTCCACCGAGACCTGGAGGTCGGCGTCCCGGTCGCGGGCCAGCTCGGCCAGGGCCCGCAGCATGGGGTCGGGCCCGCAGCCCAGCAGCACCGGGTCGTCCCGGAGGTCGACCCCGCCCAGCACCAGCCCCTCGCGGCCGGCGCTCCCGTCCTCGGTCCAGACCTCCGCCGGCCCGCCGGCGAGCCGCTCCAGCAGCTCGGGGTCGAAGACACGGTCGGCCGTCCGCTCGCCGTAGACCAGGTCCACGTCCAGGCCGCCCCGCCGGGCCACGTCGGCCAGGAAGAGGAAGGGGGCCAGGCCCACCCCGCCCGCCACGCAGAGGGTCCGGCGACCCTCGTCCAGGCGGAAGGGCCGGCCCAGCGGGCCCAGCAGGAGGAGCTCGTCGCCCGGCTCCAGGCGAGCCATCCGGCGGGTGCCGGCGCCGAAGGCGCGCAGCAGGAGACCCACCCGGCCGTCCCGGGTGCGGCCGCCGACGCTGAACGGCCGCGGCAGGAAGGGGGCGCCGGCGTTCTCGAGCCCGTAGCCGATCATCAGGAACTGGCCCGGGACGCTGGCGGCGGCGATCTCCGGCGCCTCGACCTCGAGCCACCAGGTGTTCTCGGCCGTCTTCGTCCGGGAGACGACCGGGGACCAGCGGCGCAGGGGCTCCGCCCGATCGCCCGCCTCACGCCCCGGTGCGCGTCCGGTGAGGATGGCCAGGGCGTCGGGGCCGGCGGCGGGCGGCGACGCCATTCAGCGCCGCGAGGCGGTCTGGACCGACCCCCGCTCCTCCCGCTCCCGGAAGTAGCGCGTCACCGCGTCGGCCAGCCCGGCGGCGATCTCGGCCTGGCCCCCTTCGCTGGCCAGGACCTTCTCGCTCCGGGGGTTCGAGAGGAAGCCGGTCTCCACCAGCACCGCGGGCATGCTCCCGCTGGCGTTCACCAGCACCAGGAAGATGTTCTGCTTCACGCCCCGGTCGGGCATCGACAGCCGGGAGCGCAGGGCGTTCTGCATCATCCCGGCGACGAAGCTCGACTCCCGCTGGTAGCCCCGGAGGTCCAGGTTGGCCAGGATCACCTGCAGATCGTCGGGCACCTCGCCCGTGCCGTCCTCCTCGAAGCGGACCGAGGCGTTCTCTCGCATGGCCACCTCGCGGGCCCGCTCGGTGCGGGCCTCGCCGAGGAAGTAGGTCTCGAAGCCGCGGGCCCGGCGGTTCCGGGCCGCGTTGGCGTGGAGCGAGACGAAGAGGTCCGCCCCCTGCTGGACGGCGAAGCGGGAGCGCTCGGCCAGGGGCACGAAGTCGTCGCCGTCGCGGGTGAGCACGACCTCGACGTCCCCCCGCTCCTCGAGCCGGCGCTTGACCCGCCGGGCGATGTCCATCACCACGTGCTTCTCCAGCGTCCCGTCCGGACCCCGGGCGCCCGGATCGCGGCCGCCGTGGCCCGGATCGATCACCACCTTCCAGGGGCCCTGGCGGGCGCGGGCCATTCCCTCCGGCGACTCGCCGGCGCCGCCGGCCGCCGCGGCCGGGGCCTCCCCTGCCAGGCCGCGGGCCAGCTCCACGGGCAGCCACACGCGGCCGTCCCGGACGTAGGCCGGATTGGCGAGCTGCCGGACCTCCCCGCCCAGCCGGTAGAAGAGGCTCCCCACCACCAGCTCCAGCTCGCCGGCCGGGGCGCGGGCCCGGAGCACGTCGTGGCGGACGCTTACCCTCTGGAGACGCTCCCCGGCGAGGGAGGAGGCCGCCACCACGGGGTAGCCGCGGTGGCTCTCGGCGTCCTCGCAGCAGGGAGGAGCCGCCGGCCCGGGCGCCGCGGCGGCCGCGGCCGGGAGCGCCGCGAGCAGGCCCGCGGCCAGGAGGGCGGCCGCGAGTCCGGCGGGCCGCCGCCTTCGGGGGTCGTCAGCCCCGGTGTTTCTTGATCTCACGCTCCGCCTCCCGCCTCATGGCCTCGCGCTTGAGGTCCTCGCGCTTGTCCCGGTGCTTCTTCCCCTCGGCCAGGGCCAGGGTCGTCTTGGCCCAGCCGTCGCGGAAGTACAGGTCCAGCGGCACCAGGGTGCGGCCGCGCTGGCGCGTCTCCACGAAGAGCTTCTCGATCTCGCTCTCCCGGAGCAGCAGCTTGCGGGTCCGCTTGGGATCCGGCGCGTCGTGGGTGGCCCCGTGCCAGGGCTTGATGTGGAGGTTGTGCAGCCAGACCTCCCCGTCCTCGACGCGGGCGAACGCGTCCGTGAAGCTCGCGTCGCCCTGGCGGAGGGACTTCACCTCCGCCCCCCGGAGCACCAGGCCGGCCTCGTAGGTGTCGAGCACCTCGTACTCGTGGCGGGCCTTCCGATTGCGGAGGACCACGCGCCGGCCGTCTTCCTGGGCCAACTGGACTCCCGGATGCGCTCGTGACCTGTGCGAGATGCCTGTACGGCGGATGGACGGGACGCCGCCACAATGTAGGCGGCGGGGACGGAGAATGCTACGCGTCGCGGGGGCCCGGCGTTCCCGATCACCGGAGGCTCGCCCCCGTGCTCAGCCCTCGAACATCTCCCGCTGGCGGTGGAGGGTCCGCCGCAGCTCCACCACCTGGGCCACCTCCCCGCCCAGCACGAAGATCGCCGAGCCGTAGTAGACGGCGATGACCACCACGACCAGCGTGGCGAAGGCGAAGAAGAACGAGCCGTAGTCGGCGTAGTTCACCACCCACCAGGTGAAGCCCGCCTTGAGCAGCTCGTAGCCGGCCGACGCCACCAGCGCCGCCAGGGCCGCGCTGCGCCAGGGGACCCGGTTCAGGGCGACGAACTTGTAGATGAGCAGGAACATCAGGAAGATGAACAGGAAGGCGGCGGCGAAGCCCAGCGCCTGCTCCGGGACGCCGGCCTCCATCCCCATCGCCCGCAGGCCGCCCCGGCCCAGGCCGGTGAGCATCGAGGTGAGGGCGATGTTCAGGCAGAGCAGCAGGGTGCTCACCAGCACCATGCCCACGTCCATGAGCTTCCCCCGGACCACGCCGGGGACGTCCCGGAGGTCGAACACCTCGGCCAGGACGGTCCGGAGCGCCCCGAAGAGCCGGGTGGAGAACCAGACGAAGGCCAGGCCGCTCGCCAGCCCGATCGAGCCCGCCTGGTCGGCCACCTGCTGGACCGCCCGCTCCAGCTCGGAGCGGACCGGCTCCCCCGCCACGGGCAGCAGCTCCCAGAACCAGATCAGAACCTCCCCGCGGGGCGCCTCGAACTGCGGGGCCAGCACCAGGCCGGCCACCGTCATCAGCAGGAGGAGGAAGGGGATGGCCGCCAGGAGGACGCTGAAGGTCATCCCCGAGGCCAGGAAGAAGATGTTGTCCTCGGCGGCCTTCTCGTAGACGAGCGAGAAGAAGCCGCGCACCGCCCCGTCACCGGGCACGGCCGCGGCCTCTCACGCGCTCACAGCCGGGGGAGGAGAAGAACGCTCCGGCGGGCCGGCCGCTACGCCTCCTCGGCGTCGTCCTGGCTCTCCTCGGCCTCTTCGGACCCGCCGGCGGCGGCCCCGGCCGCCACGGCTTCCTTGTACGCCTCCTTCGACTCCTCCACGCGGCGCTCCAGGTCGTCCCGCGCGGAGCTGGCCGCCGTCTTCCCGGCGCGCATCGCCTCCTCGGCGCGGCGGCGGCGGTCCTGGACCTCGTCCCGGGCGCCCTCGACCCGGCGCGCCACGTCCTCGCGGGTCCGCTCGTAGATCTCGCCCAGCTCCTCGCGGAGCTCCTCCATCCGCTCCTCGGCGTCCGAGCGGAGCTTCCGGGCGCCCTCCTTCAGCTCCTCCTGGGTCTCCTCGCCCGACTTGGGCGCCAGCAGCAGGCCGGCGGCCGCGCCGGCGAGGGCGCCGAGGAGAAAGCCGCCGAGCCCGGAGCCGCGCTCCTTCTCGACGATGATGACGGGAGTGTCCTGGTCTTTCGGCATGATGCCTCCTTCGAGGTGTCGATGGCGCGAGCCACGAGCCGGCCCGCCGGCCGAAGCCGACGGCATCGGGCCGTGGCGCGGCGCTTCACCCGTACCGTACGTGCAAGCCGTGTACCGCACCCGGCCGCCGGAATGGCAGGCACG
>CAYVFM010000117.1:0-4775 GCA_964450995.1 uncultured Gemmatimonadota bacterium
AGGAAGGAGCTCCGGAAGCCGTGGAGGACCATCGAGGCGATCTCCTCCAGGTCGAAGCCCAGGTGCTTCCAGGCGCGGACGTACTCCTCGGTCACCGACGTCCCGCTCATCAGCCGGTTGTCGGTGTGGAGGCTCACCACCAGGCCCTCGTCGAAGTAGCGGCGGACCGGGTGCTCCTCGAAGGAGGGGACCGCGTTCGTCTGCACGTTGCTGGTGAGGCAGATCTCCAGCGGGACCCGGTGGTCGTTGACGTACTGCATCAGCTCGGGGTCCTCGAAGAGCCGCGTCCCGTGGCCGATGCGGTGGGCCCCGCAGTAGTGCAGCGCCTGGTGGATCGACTCGGGCCCGTAGGCCTCGCCGGCGTGGATGGTGGCGTTGACGTTGTGGTTGAGGACCGCGTAGAAAGCGTCGCGGTGCTTCTTGGCCGGGTAGTTGTACTCGGCCCCCGCCAGGTCGAAGGCCACCACGCCGCGGTCCTTGTAGGCCACGGTCAGGTCGGCCAGGTCGCGGGAGACGTCGGGC
This sequence comes from uncultured Gemmatimonadota bacterium, assembly GCA_964450995.1. GTDB lineage: Bacteria > Gemmatimonadota > Gemmatimonadetes > Palauibacterales > Palauibacteraceae > CAYVFM01. The sequence continues at coordinate 523 of CAYVFM010000117.1, forward strand.
GACATGTTCCGGATCCCGCAGATGATGAGCGCGGCCTCGATCCCCGTCTCCTCCTTCGCCCGCTCGATCCCCCGCAGCGGCGCCTCCACCGTCTCGGTCAGCGGGAGCCCCTCCTCGGTGTGGAGGATCGGCGAGTAGCGGATCTCCATGTAGCGGACGTTCTCGGCCGCGGCGTCCTCGCAGAGCTCGTAGGCCGCCCGCTCCATGGCGTCGGCGTGCTGCATCACCGACAGGGTCACGTCGAAGCGCTCGAGGTAGTCCTCGAGGTTGCGCGCGTTCCGCACGTAGAGGTAGTCGGCCAGCTCCTCCCGGTCGCGCGTCGGCAGCTCGACGCCGTGCTCGTCGGCCAGCTCCAGGACGGTGGAAGGCCGCAGGGAGCCGTCCAGGTGGACGTGCAGGTCGACCTTGGGCATGGCCTCGACGGCGCTTCGGACGTCGGCTTCCTTCAAGGGGTCACCTCCCGGGGAGGGTCGCGGCCCCCGCCGGCGGGGCGGGGGCGGGGAGCGTCTCGGTTTGGCGGGGGGAGGCTGCAGGATCCACGCCGCCGGAGGGGCGGCGCCGGGGCGTCGTCACTTCACCATCTCGTAGCCCTTCTCCCGGTCCACCAGGGGAGCGGTGTAGTCGCCGCTCCAGCAGGCGTCGCAGAACGGGCCCATGTCTCCCATGGCGTCCTTCATCCCCTCCATGGAGAGGTAGCCCAGGGAGTCGACGCCCAGGTGGTCCCGGATCTCGTCCACCGTGTGCGAGGCCCCGAGCAGCTCCTCCTTGGTGGGCATGTCGATGCCGTAGTAGCAGGGGTGGCGGATCGGGGGCGAGGCGATCCGGAAGTGGATCTCCTCGGCCCCGGCCTCCCGCAGCAGCCCCACCAGGCCCATGCTGGTGGTGCCCCGGACCAGGGAGTCGTCGACCACGACCACGCGCCGCCCGTCGATGATCTCTTCCACCGGGTTGTACTTCATCCGGACCTTGAAGTCGCGCCCGGCCTGGGTGGGCTGGATGAAGGTCCGCCCGACGTAGTGGTTCCGGATCAGCCCCAGCTCGAAGGGCACGCCCGACTCCTCGGCGTAGCCCAGGGCGGAGGAGTTCGCCGAGTCGGGCACCGAGAAGACGCAGTCGGCCTCCACCGGGTGCTCCCGGGCGAGCTGGCGCCCGAAGGCCCGGCGGGCCCGGTCCACGCTGGCGCCCCAGATCTTCGAGTCGGGCCGGGCGAAGTAGACCAGCTCGAAGAGGCAGGGGGCCGGGTCCTCGGGCGGCAGGGGCCGCAGCTCCTCCACCTCGCCGTCGCGGATCCGGAGCACCTCGCCGGGCTCGACGTCGCGCACGTAGTCGGCCCCGATGATGTCCAGCGCGCAGGTCTCCGAGGCGACGATGGCCGCGCCGTCCAGCTCGCCCAGGACGAGGGGGCGGAAGCCCCGTGGGTCCCGGGCCGCGTAGAGCGTGTCGCCGATGCTCAGCACCAGCGAGAAGGCGCCGGTGACCTGGGAGAGGGCGTCGTCCACCTGGGACTTCTCGCTCTCCCGTCGGGAGTTGGCGATGAGGTGGATCACCACCTCGCTGTCGCTGTCTGTCTGGAAGATGGCCCCGTCGTCGACGAGCCGGTCCCGGAGGACCTGCTGGTTGGTGAGGTTCCCGTTGTGGGCCAGGGCCAGGGGGCCGCGGTGGTAGTCCACCAGGACCGGCTGGGCGTTGCGCAGGCCCGAGCTCCCGGAGGTGGAGTAGCGGACGTGGCCCAGGGCGGTGCGCCCCTCGAGCCTCCGCATGTGGGCGTCCTCGAAGACCTCCGACACCAGGCCCATCCCGCGGTGGGAGCGGGCGACGCCGTCGTCGTCGACGGTGACGATGCCGGCGGACTCCTGGCCGCGGTGCTGGAGGGAGTAGAGGCCCATGTAGGCGAGCTCGGCGGCCCGGTCGGCGCCGCTGACGGCGAAGACGCCGCACTCCTCCCGCGGCCTGTCGTCGTCCAGGAAGGGGAGGTCTCGGCTCATCGTTCGGCCCGGTCGGAGGTGGAAGGCGCCGCGGTCACGTGGTCAGCCCCGCCTCGGTCCGCATCCGGCGCGGGAGCGCGTCCTCGTAGGCGTCCCGGAGCCGGCCGGGATCGAGCTCCAGCGCCAGGCCGCCGGCCCGGAGGCGGAACGGCTCGCCCGACCCCGCCACGCTGCCCAGCCGGACGAGGGGCACGCCGTGGTCGGCGGCCAGCGCCTCCAGCGCCCGGCCGTCCCCGGGCCGGCAGGAGAGCAGGGCCCGACCCGCGGACTCGCCGAAGAGCGCCGCGGTGTCCGAGACGCCGTCGACCTCCAGCGACGCCTCCACGCCCAGCGGGCCGTCCTCCGCCCGGATCGCGCACTCGGCCAGGGCCACCGCGAGGCCGCCCTCCGACAGGTCGTGGGCCGAGCGGGTCAGGCCCCGGTCGGCGGCGGCCAGCAGGAACGCCACCAGGTCGGCGGCGGCCTCCAGCCGCGGGTCCGGCGGTCGGCCCGCCACACGGTCCCGGACCACCGCGAGGAACTCGGAGCCGCCCAGCTCCTCGCCGGTCTCGCCGGCCAGCCAGACCTCGTCCTCCAGCGAGCGGAAGGCCGCCGGCACGGCTCTCTCCACGTCCTCCAGCACCCCGACCATCCCGATCACGGGCGTCGGGAGGACCGGCCCCTCCGCGGTCTCGTTGTAGAGGGAGACGTTGCCGCCGGTGACCGGCGTCCCCAGGACACGGCAGGCCTCGCCCATGCCGGCCACGGCCTCCTTCAGCTCGTGGTAAACCGCTGGCCCCTCCGGGTTGCCGAAGTTCAGGCAGTTGGTCACCGCCAGCGGGCGGGCCCCGGCGCAGGCCAGGTTCCGGGCCGCCTCGGCCACCGCCAGGGCGGCGCCCCGCCGGGGCTCCAGCCGCACCAGGCGGCCGTTGCCGTCCACGGCGGCGGCGATCCCCCGCCCGGTGTCGCCCAGCCGCAGGACGGCGGCGTCGCCGCCGGGGCCAGCCACGGTGTTCGCGCCCACCGTGGTGTCGTACTGCTCCCAGATCCAGCGACGGGAGCCCACCGAGGGGGCGTCCAGCAGGCGGAGCAGGGCGTCGGCGGCCTCGTCGGCGTCGGCCAGGGCGGCGTCGGCGACGTCCTCCTCCCGGCGCCGGCGGACCTCCGGGTCCTCCACGGCCTCGAGCACCCGGACCGGGACGTCGTCCACCAGCGGCTCCAGGGGCAGGTCCACCACCGTCTCGCCGCCGTGGACGACCCGGAAGCGGCCGTCGTCGGTGACCCGGCCCACGTCGGCGGCCAGCAGCTCCCAGCGGTCCAGCACCTCCCGGACTTCCTCCTCCCGGCCCGGCCGGGCCACCACCAGCATCCGCTCCTGGGACTCGGAGAGGAGGATCTCGTAGGGGGTCATCCCGGGCTCGCGCACCGGGACCCGGTCGGTCTCGATCTCGATGCCCGTCCCGCTCCGGGAGGCCATCTCCGTGGCGCTGGAGGTGAGCCCCGCCGCGCCCATGTCCTGGACCCCCACCACCAGGTCGCGCTCGATCAGCTCCAGGGTGGCCTCCAGCAGCAGCTTCTCGGTGAAGGGGTCGCCCACCTGCACCTGGGGCCGGCTGTCGGCGGTCTCGTCCGACAGCTCCTCGGAGGCGAAGGCGGCGCCGTGGATGCCGTCGCGCCCGGTCCGGGCCCCCACCGCCATGACGGTGTTGCCGACACCCTCGGCCACCGCCCGCGTCAGGTCCTCCAGCCGCACCAGGCCCAGGCACATGGCGTTCACCAGGGGGTTCCGCCGGTAGGCCGGGTCGAAGACCGTCTCGCCCCCCACCGTGGGGATCCCGACGCAGTTGCCGTAGTCGCCGATCCCCCGGACCACGCCGTCCAGCAGGTAGCGGGAGCGGGGCTCGTCCAGGGGGCCGAAGCGGAGGCTGTCCAGCACCGCCACCGGGCGCGCGCCCATGGTGAAGACGTCCCGGAGGATCCCGCCGACGCCGGTGGCCGCCCCCTGGTAGGGCTCCACCGCCGACGGGTGGTTGTGCGACTCGATCTTGAAGGCGAGCCCCCAGCCCTCGCCCACGTCCACCACCCCGGCGTTCTCGCCGGGCCCCTGGACCACCTGCGGCCCGTCGGTGGGGAGCGTCTCCAGCAGCGGCTTCGACGTCTTGTAGCTGCAGTGCTCCGACCACATGGCGCTGAAGACGCCCAGCTCGGCGAGGGTGGGCGTGCGGTCCAGCAGGTCCAGGATCCGCTCCCACTCGTCGTCCGAGAGGCCGTGCTCGGCGGCCAGGGCGG
>CAYVFM010000118.1:0-4750 GCA_964450995.1 uncultured Gemmatimonadota bacterium
CCCGCCAGCGTTTCCGCGGAAACGTGGACCACCACCTGGTAGCGGTCGGCCCGGCCGGTGGCCGGCGCTTCTTCCGCTTCCGCCTCCAGTCCCCCGCCCAGGGCCGCCTCCGCCACCAGCCCCATCGCGTCGGCCCGGCGGGCGGCGGCCGGCGTGCGGGCAGCCTCGTCGTCGGCGTCCCCTTCTTCCGTCCGCTCCCGCCGGAACAGCGCCTCACCGGCCGCCTCCAGCGCCCGGGCCAGCGCCGCCCCCGCCTCGGGCGACAGCCGGCCGCGGATCGACCACGAGCCGTCCGCCCCGGCGGTGAGCCGCAGCTCCCGGGTGGCGTGGCGCTCCGCTTCGAGCCGGAGCTCCTCGGCCTCGGTCCGCTCGCAGCGCCGCCAGACCCGGATCAGCCGCTCCATCTGGGCGGCCGAGACGTGGCGGGCGGTCTCGACCAGCTCGGCCTCGTTCTCGGGCGTGGCCACCCGCGTGATGGCCCGGGCCAGCGAGTAGGAGAGCTCCCCCTGCTTCATCGCCTCGCTCAGCACGGGCAGCTCTCCGAGCGCCCGCGCCACCCGCACCCGCTCCCGGGCCGCACAGGCGCCGATGCCGGTCCGCCAGCTGAGCCACTGCGCACAGCTCCGGAAGCCCTGCTCGGCCCAGCCGTCCCCGGCGTCGAACTCACGGATCAGCACCAGCAGCCGCCAGGTGGCCGCGGCAATGTGGGCCGACAGCCGCGCGATGGCGTCGTCGAGCTCGGCCAGCCGACGCTGGCGGGCCTTGCCCTCGGCGATGAAGTCCGGGGTCGTCTCGTCGGCGAAGTCGATCATCGGAGGCCGCCTTCCGGGTGCAGGTTCGTACCGAACAGAAACCGAAACCACCCCCAATATAAGAGCGCGATTCTCGGCTCGCGGGAAGGGGGTCAGGACCGACGAACGGGGGGTCGTCGAGGCGTCGAGGGAGGCCCGCGGCGAGATCGGCCGGCAGGGGGCCGGCCAGCGGCGCGGAGGGCGGGATCCGGGGCGGGGCCCGGCTTCCGGCATTGCTCGCCCCGAAATCTGTCAACCCCTCCCGCCCGGATCCGACACCGGCCGACAGCCCCCGCCGGCGTCTCCGCGGAAACGCCCCTGGTCCACAGCCGCCGACGGGACCTCCGCGCCGCCCGCGCCGGTAGTACCTCCCCGGACCATGGACGAGACGAGCGGCGGAGGACCCGAGCGGCAGGACCGGAACGAGGGCGGCGCCGGCCGCCGGGGGGCGCTCCTGGCCGTCGGCGCGGCTCTCCTGCTGACGGCGGCCGGAGCCACCGGCCTCCTGGTGGACGGTGGCGACCCGTCGCCGGCGAGCGATCCCCACGACGCCGCCCGTCCGCCGGTCACGCCCCCCGTGCCCGCGGCCGCCCCGCTGCCGGCCGGGCCGCCCGCTCCCCCGGACCTCTCCGAGGCCTTCCGCCGCGCCTCGCGGGTCGGCGCCCTCAGCAGCCTCCTCGTCTCCCAGGGCGGGCAGTTCCTGGGCGGGAGCTACTGGCGGGGCGTCGCGCCGGGCCGGCCGGTGAACGTGAAGTCGGCCTCCAAGAGCATCCTGGGCCTCCTGGTGGGGATCGCCATCGAGGAGGGCCACGTCCGGAGCGTCGACCAGCCGATCCGGGAGTTCTTCCCCGGCCACTTCCGATCGCTGGACGATCCCCGCAAGCGGCTGATCACGGTGGGCCACCTGCTCTCGATGCAGGCGGGGCTGTCCACCACCAGCTTCGACACCTACGGGGCCTGGGCCTCGAGCGACGACTGGATCGGCTTCGCGCTCGAGCGGCCGATGGAGTGCCTGCCGGGCCGATGCTGGGAGTACAGCACGGGGAACTACCACCTGCTCTCGGCGATCCTCACCCGGGCCACGGGCACGGACACCCGGAGCTGGGCGGCCCGGGAGCTGATGGGGCCGCTGGGCATCCCCGCCCGGCCCTGGGACCGGGGGCCGGACGGCTACTACCTGGGCGGGAACAACATGTCGTTCACCCCCCGGGAGCTGCTCCGGATCGGCGAGATGCTGCTGGACGGGGGCCGGTGGGAGGGCGAGCAGGTCGTCCCCGAGCGCTGGATCCGCCAGTCCTGGGAGGCCCGGGTCACCTCCTCCTACAACGGCAACGGCTACGGGTACGGGTGGTGGACCCGGGAGCTGGGAGGCGAGCGATTCTGGTACGCCTGGGGCTACGGCGGGCAGTACCTCCTGCTGGCACCGGGACTGGAGCTGGCCGTGGTGGCCACCACCGACGTCGGGGCCGAGCGCCGGGACTTCGACACCGACCGGTCCCTCTTCCGGATCCTCCGGGAGGAGGTCGTCCCGGAGGTCCGCCGCGCGACGGCGGCGTCGGCCCGGGAGGACGGGGCGGCGGCCCGCCGGCGCCGCTGAGGCGGGCGTCCCGGGGACCGCTCCCCCCTACGGCAGCTCGCCCGGCAGCCGGTCCATCCCCCCCTCGGTCAGCGACCAGTCGATCAGCAGCTGGCGCTCCTCCTCGCTGAGCCGGGCCTCCGGGTGCATCCAGAGATAGCTGTCCAGCGGCATGGCGCCGGACTCGACCTGCTCGCCGATCTCCTCGATGTGGTCGGTGGCGTCGTCGAGGTCGGTGGGCCACTCGCTGAAGTTCATGTCCTCCCGGGCCTCGTGGACGTCGTCGGCCACGAGCCAGGAGACGGGCGCCACCCGGCTGTACCAGGGCCACTCGGTCTCGTTGGAGTGGCAGTCGTAGCAGGAGCGCCGCAGGACGCGGTGGACGTCGTCCGGGGCGTCGATCTCGTTCCGCACCGGCGGGTTCGTCCGGTCGACCGGGACGAACTGGATGCCCACCGCCACCGCCAGGGCGACCGCCCCGGCCACCTTCCATCCCCGTCCGCTCATGTCTCGCTCCCGTCCCTGGTTTCCCGGGCTTGCCTCGTCGCCGCCCGGCCCGCTATACAACGCTCCCGCTGGCCGGCGTGTTGCATCCGCGGACGGACGCGCCGAGCACGCCGACCGACGTAGCGGACCACGCCGACACCGAGGAGACGCCCATGACGGCACCCCGCGCCCTCCCCGCCGCCCTCCTGGCCGCGACGCTGGCGGCCCTGGCCCCGGACGCCGCCGCGGCCCAGGACTTCCAGTGGCCCGACGAGGCCGAGAACCTGGAGGTCCTCTCCGACACCACCGGCCCGGACCGGCTCCGGGCGGTGATGCAGCACTTCACCGACGCGCTCGGCGTCCAGTGCAGCTACTGCCACGTCGGCGAGGGCGACCTCTCCGAGTGGGACTTCGCCTCCGACGACGAGGGGCACAAGGAGGTCGCCCGGGTGATGATGCGGATGGTCCAGGCCATCAACAACGAGCACCTCTCCCAGCTCGAGGAGGGCCACACCCACGAGCACGAGGACGGCCACACCCACACCCACGGCACCGACACCCGCCTGCTGGAGGGCCACGTCACCTGCACGACCTGCCACCGGGGCACCGAGGAGCCGCGGATGATCCAGGACGTGGTCACCTCCATCGTCCGCTCGGCCGGCGTGGACTCGGCGGTGGCGAAGTACCGGGCCCTGCGGGACCAGTACTACGGGAGCTTCGCCTACGACTTCCAGGCGGGCCCCCTCTCGGAGGCGGCCCGGCGCCTGGCGCGGGAGGGGAACACCGCGGCCGGCCTCCGGCTGGCGGAGCTGGAGACCGAGTACCACCCGGAGTCCTACCGGGCCTGGTTCGCCCGGGCCCAGGTCCAGCGCCGGGCGGGCGACACCGACGCGGCGATCACGAGCCTGGAGAACGCGATCGAGCACGCCCCGGAGCGGGCGCGAGCCTTCCTCCAGCGCCAGCTCGACCGGCTGCGCGGCGGGAGCTGAGAGGGGGAACGGGAGTCCGCGGGGGAGGGGCGGGCGGCGGCCTCAGCCGTCCACGCCCTCCCGGGTCTCCTCCACCAGCCGGTCCACCACCGCCTCCAGGCTGCCGGTCTCCCGCCAGGTCTCGAGCTGGCGGTCGGCGCTGGTGCCCTCCTCCAGGATGCGGTGGGCGTACTCCGCCTCCTCCCGGGCGCCGATCTCGTCGAGGACGTCGCCGAGGAAGTCGTCCACCAGCTCCTCGATGAGCTCCGGGGCGGGCATCGCCTCCCGCTTGCCGAAGTCGATCAGCTCGCCCCCGGTCCCGTAGCGGACCGCCCGCCACTTGTTCTCGGCGGTGAGGCTCCGGGGGTAGTTCCGGAAGGTCAGGTTCTCGCTCCGGAGCCGCCACAGCTTGGCCACCAGGGCCTGGAAGAGGGCGGCCAGGCAGATGGCCTCGTCGATCCGGGTGCAGACGTCGCACACCCGGAACTCGATGGTGGGATACTTCGGGTTCGGGCGGATGTCCCACCAGATCTTGCTCCCGTCCTCGAGGCAGCCGGTGGCGATCATCGTGTCCAGCATGTCCTGGTAGGCGGACCACGACTCCAGGTGGGGCGGCAGGCCCGTGCGCGGGAAGCTCTCCCAGACCACCGTCCGGTAGGACTTGAGCCCGGTCTCCCGGCCCGACCAGAAGGGCGAGCTGGTGGAGAGGGCCAGCAGGTGGGGGAGGAAATAGCGGGAGAAGTTCATCGCGTCGATCAGGAAGTCCCGGTCCTCGACGCCCACGTGGACGTGGAGGCCGAAGGCCAGCATCCGGTGGGCCACCTCGGCCATGTCCTCGCGGATCCCCCGGTAGCGCTCCAGCGGGGTGATCTCCTGGTTCTGCCAGTCGGAGATCGGGTGGGTGCCGGCGGCCATGATCTCCAGCCCGT
>CAYVFM010000119.1:0-4647 GCA_964450995.1 uncultured Gemmatimonadota bacterium
GCGAGGTCCTCTTCACCCGCTCGACGCTGGACTGGGAGGAGAACGAGCGCCCCGACCGGATCTGGGTCGCCGACGCCGACGGCTCGGACGTCCGCCCCTACACGGCGGAGCCGGGGGACGACCGCCCCCGCTGGTCGCCGGACGGCCGGTGGGTGGCGTTCGCCCGCGCCGCCGGGGAGGAGGGGGACGAGACGCGGCAGGCCTTCCTGATCCGGACCGACGGCGGCGAGGCCCGCCGTCTCACCTCGCACCCGACGGCCGTCCGCTCCCACGCCTGGGGGCCCGAGGGCCGCCGGCTCTACTTCGTGGCCGACGACACCGTGCCCGACGAGGTGGAGGAGCGCCGCGAGGCGGGCGGGGACGCCGTCTTCGTCAACGAGGGGCCGAACGGGCAGACCCGGGGGAGCTGGTCCAACCTCTGGTGGGTCCCCGCGGACCCGGACTCCGGCGAAGCCCGTCCCCTGACGCGGGGGGAGCGGATCGTGGGGGAGTTCGCCGTCTCGCCGTCGGGCGACCGGGTGGCCTTCACCTACCGGAAGGAGAATCACCGCAACGACCCGCACCGGTCGGAGATCGCGGTGGTGGACGTGGCCACCGGGGAGATCCGGGACCTCACCGACAACGAGGCCCCCGAGTCCGACCTCGCCTGGAGCCCGGACGGCGGCCGGCTGGCGTTCCTGGCGCCCGACCTGGAGCGATGGCGGCTGGACCAGGGGAACCTCTACGTGCGGGACCTGGCGTCGGGCGGCACCCGGCGGGTCGCGCGGGGCTTCGACGGGGAGATCCAGGGGTATCGGTGGCTGCCGGGCGGGGACGCGATGCTCGTCTCGGGGCTCGTCCGCACCGAGGCCGAGCTGTTCCGGCTGGACCTGGAATCCGACGGCATGGAGGCGGTGACCCGCCTGGAGGGGACGGTGGGTGCGTTCACGGTCTCGGCCGACGGGCGCCGGGTGGCCTTCACCTTCGAGGATCCGCGCCGCCCGGAGGACGTGTACGTCGTCGAGCCCGGGAGCGAGGCGGGCCCGACGCGGGTGACCCGCTCCCACGGGGCCGTGGAGGCGAAGGACCTGGCGGCCCCGGAGACGGTCCGCTGGACCAGCGAAGACGGCCGCGAGATCGAGGGCCTGCTCTACCGACCGGCGCCCGGGGCCCTGCCGGAGGCGGGCGCCCTGGTGCTGGAGATCCACGGAGGGCCGGCCGGCGTGTTCGCCCGGGGCTTCGACGCGGACGCCCAGGTGCTCGCCGCCCACGGCTACGCGGTCCTCCAGCCCAACGTGCGCGGCTCCACCGGCTACGGCGACGAGCACCTCCGGGCCAACATGGAGGACATCGGCGGCGGCGACTATCGGGACCTGATGACCGGCGTCGACGCCGTGCTGGAGCGGGGGATCGGCCACGCCGACTCGCTGGCGGTGAAGGGCTGGAGCTACGGCGGGATCCTGGGCGGGTGGACGATCACGCGCACCGACCGGTTCGAGGCCGCGAGCCTCGGAGCGATGGTCTCCCACTGGCCCAGCGAGTTCGGCGTCGGCTTCCACTACGACGTCGTGCGCTGGTACCTGGGCGGCTCCCCCTGGTCCAACCCCGAGATGTGGCGTGGACGATCGGCCTACACCCACGCCGATCGCGTCTCCACCCCCACCATCCTCTTCCACGGCGAGGACGACCGGGTGGACACGGTGGGTCAGTCGATGAACTTCCACCAGGCCCTCCGCTGGTTCGACGTGCCGAACCGCTTCGTGCTCTTCCCCCGGGAGGGCCACGGGATCCGGGAGCCGCGCCACCACCGGACGCGGCTGGTCGAGGAGCTCCGGTGGTTCCAGCATCACGTGCGGGGGGACGCCGGCTGGGAGGCGCCGGACCCGCCGGGCGCGACGGACGGAGATGCGGACGGTGCCGGAGACGCGTCCGGGGAGGACGGCGGATGAGCGGCGAGGGGGACCGGCCGGTCCTCGGCTGGCGCGAGTGGGTGCGCCTGCCGGAGCTGGGGGTCGACCGCGTCAAGGTGAAGGTGGACACCGGCGCCCGCTCCTCCTCGCTCCACGCCTACGACGTCCAGCGGGTGGAGCGGGACGGCGAGACGCACCTGCGCTTCCAGGTCCACCCCGTCCAGCGCGACGACTCGGTGGTCGTCGACGCCGAGATCCCCCTGCACGAGGACCGGAAGGTCCGGCCGTCCACCGGCCGGCAGACGGTCCGGCCCGTCATCGTCACCGAGGTGGAGCTGGCGGACCGACGCTTCCCCATCGAGGTCACCCTGGCCAACCGCGACCGAATGGGCTTCAGGATGCTCCTGGGGCGGGAGGCCCTGGCGGGCCGCTTCCTGGTGGACGCCTCCGGCTCCTTCCTGGCCGGGGGCACCCGGCGGCGTCCCCCCGAGCGGTTCACGTCGCCGTCGGACGGGGAGGGCGGCCGGCCGACGCGGCCGGCCGACGCGGAGGACGCCGAGGGGCCGGGTCGCGGCCCGGCCCGGCGCGACCCCACCGACCCGCCCCGGCAGTCGCCCGGGCCGGAGGCCGACGGTGAAGACGGGCCCGGCGCGCCGGGAGGGGACGGATGAAGCTCGGCATCCTCTCCCGGAAGGCGTCGCTCCATTCGACCCGCCGGCTCCGGGAGGCCGCCCGGGAGCGGGGGCACGAGGCGCGGGTGGTCAACTATCTCCGGTGCACGATGAACATCACGGCCCGACGGCCCGCCGTGGTCCTGGGCGACGAGCGGCTGGACTTCGACGCGGTGGTCCCCCGGATCGGGGCCTCGGTCACCTTCTACGGGACGGCCGTGGTCCGCCAGTTCGAGATGACCGGCACGTTCACGGCCAACGAGTCCCAGGCCATCGCCCGATCCCGGGACAAGCTGCGCGCGCTCCAGCTCCTCTCCCGGGAGGGGATCGACCTGCCCGTCACCGGCTTCGCCCATTCGGTGAAGGACACCGCGGCCCTCCTGAAGCTCGTGGGCGGCCCCCCGGTGGTGGTGAAGCTCCTGGAGGGGACGCAGGGGCGGGGGGTCATCCTGGCAGAGACCCGCAAGGCCGCCGAATCGGTCATCGGGGCGTTCCGGCAGCTCGACGCCAACATCCTGGTGCAGGAGTTCGTGGCCGACGCCGGCGGGGACGATCTCCGGGCGTTCGTCGTGGACGGGGAGGTCGTGGCGGCCATGGTCCGCCACGCCGCCCCGGGGGAGTTCCGGGCGAACCTCCACCTGGGCGGGACCGCCGAGGCGGCCGAGCTGAGCGAGGAGGAGCGCCGCATCGCCGTGGAGGCCGCGGAGTGCCTGGGGCTCGGCGTGGCCGGCGTGGATCTGCTGCGGTCGAGCCGGGGCCCCCTGGTGCTGGAGGTGAACTCCTCGCCGGGGCTGGAGGGGATCGAGGAGGCCACCGGTGTGGACGTGGCCGGGGCCGTGGTGAGCTACGTGGAGCGGGCGCTGGAGGCCGGCGTCTCGCCGCGGGGACGCGGGGGCGGCTGAGAGCCCCGAACCCGCGTCCCGGCGCCCGGTATGATAGGTGCTCGAAGGAGCGGGCAGCGCCCCGGGACCGGTGCGCCGGCACCCGGGACACGCCCCGTCGGGGGCCGCAGGAGCGAGACGACGAGGACGACATCGGAAGGGGAGTCGCCGTGGGCCAGAACGTCGCCGAGAAGCTGATCTCCTCCCACCTGGTGGAGGGAGAGATGGTCCCGGGTCGGGAGATCGCCATCGAGGTGGACCAGACCCTCACCCAGGACGCCACCGGGACCCTGGTGATGCTGGAGCTGGAGGCCATGGAGCTGGACCGGGTGAAGACCGAGCTCTCGGCCCAGTACGTGGACCACAACCTGATCCAGGAGGACAACAAGAACCCGGACGACCACTTCTTCCTCCAGAGCGCCTGCAAGCGCTTCGGCGTCTGGTACAGCCGGCCGGGCAACGGGGTGAGCCACCCGGTCCACCAGGAGCGCTTCGGCGTGCCGGGCAAGACCATGGTGGGCTCGGACAGCCACACGCCGGCCGCCGGCGCCATCGGGATGCTCGCCATCGGCTCGGGCGGGATGGACATAGCCATGGCCATGGCGGGCGAGCCCTACCACTTCAAGATGCCCGAGATCTGGGGGGTCGAGCTCACCGGCGAGCTGCCCGACTGGGTCAGCGCCAAGGACGTGATCCTGGAGATGCTCCGGCGCCACGACGTCGACGGCGGCGTGAACCGGATCATCGAGTACTACGGCCCCGGGCTGGACTCTCTGTCCGCCATGGACCGGCACGTCATCGCCAACATGGGCACCGAGCTGGGGGCCACCACCACCGTCTTCCCCTCGGACGACGAGGTGCGCCGGTTCCTCCGGGCCCAGCAGCGCGAGGACGACTGGTCCGAGCTGAAGGCCGACCCGGACGCCACCTACGACGTCCACGAGCAGGTCGACCTCTCGGAGGTGGAGCCGCTCATCGCGCTGCCCTCGAGCCCGGGCAACGTGGTGCCGGTGACCGAGGTGGCCGGAAAGCCCCTCTCACAGGCCTACATCGGCTCGTCGGCCAACCCCGGCTACCGGGACTTCGCCGTGCCGGCCGAGATGGTGAAGGGCCGCCAGGTGGACGAGGGCGTCAGCTTCGACGTGAACCCGACCTCCCGCCAGATCCTGGAGAACCTGGACCGGGACGACTACCTGCTGAGCCTCA
>CAYVFM010000120.1:0-4608 GCA_964450995.1 uncultured Gemmatimonadota bacterium
GCCCGCCGTCGACGGCCAGCAGACGGAGCTGTTCGGGGGCTGAGGCGACCCGCCGCTCAGCCCTCCGCCAGGATCGCCTCCAGGCGCCCGTAGGCCTCCGGTCGGAGGTCGCCGTCCGGGCCCAGCCAGCGGTCCGGGTCGCCGTCGTCGCCGGCCAGGAGCCGCTCCAGGGCCCGGCCGGTGGCCAGCTTCGGGTGGTCCCAGGGCCGGAGGTCGTCCGGGAACCGGTCCAGCAGCGCCCCGGCCGCCCGCCCCGGCGGCTCGCCGCCCGGGGCCGCCTCGACCTCCGCCTCCCGGTGGACGGCCGTCCGGCCGGCCGCGCGGAACCGCACCTCGTCCACCGCGAGCTCCCCGACGGTCTCCCCGTCCGGACTCTCGATCCGCCGGGGGCGGCGCCGGGTCACCCGGTCCTGGACCGGCCGCCAGCCCCGGGCGACCAGCCGGTCCAGCGGGTCCCCGGGACCCGGGTCGGCGGGCAGCCAGTCCGCCGGGAGGCCCGCCGCCTCGAGGGCCTCCCGGACCGCCGACAGCGCCGTCTCGCCCCACGGGCCCTCCACCTCCAGCCGGTCGGTCCCGCCCCCGGACAGGCCGCGCTCGTCGCCCTTGAGGGCCAGCGCCGGGAGGCCGTCGTCCTCCCGGCGGAGGCGGAGCGCCAGGCCCGCGGCCCGGAGATCGTCGGAGGGCCGGTCCAGGTAGACATCCCGGAGCCGCCGCTCGGGGAGGGCCTCGAGCCGGAGGCCGGCCAGCTCCTCCAGCTCCGCCACCCGGTCCGCCGTCCGGCCGGGCTCGCGGGACGTCACCGCCAGCGACGCCTCCCGCTCGCGGGACGGGCTCATTCTCCGTTTCCGGCGCTCGTCTCCATCCGCTCCAGGAACGCCCGCTCCCGGGCGCTGAGCGCGCCGGCACCCTCCTCCTCGAGCTTCTCCTGGAGCCGCTCCAGGTGCTCGCGGTTCACCTCGTGGAGCCCCTCGGGGTCGAGCTCGAGCCAGCGGCGGACCCGGTCCGAGCCCGGCTTCGAGGGTCGGCTGACCTTCTCCTCGACGATACGCCGGACCGGTCCCCGCCGACCCCGGCGCCGGTCCCGGGCCCAGAGGTAGATCCACCCGCCGGCGAACCCGCCGAGGTGCGCGAAGTGGGCGATGCCCCCCTGGGCGCCGCTGAAGCCCCCGAACAGGGCCATCAGGACGGCGATGGTCACCAGCCACCGGGCCTCGATGGGGAGCACGCCCCAGATGAAGATGCGGTCGCGGGGCCAGTAGCGTGCGAACCCCACCAGGACGCCGAAGACCGCGCCCGAGGCGCCCACGATGGGCCGCATCGGGTCGGTGAGGCCCGCGAAGAGGAAGGCCCACGACAGCAGCGCCCCCCCGAGCCCGGCCACCACGTACAGCCCCAGGAAGGAGCGCTCCCCCAGCCGCATCTCCAGGCGGGGTCCGAAGAAGAAGAGCACGATCATGTTGAAGAGCACGTGCCAGAGGTCGGCGTGGACGAACACGTAGGTGAGGGCGGTCCACGGCCGCTGGAGGAGGAGGCCGGGGACGAGGGCCATCAGCTCCGTCAGGGGGGGCGCCACCCACTGGTGGAGGATGAAGAGCCCGAAGGTGGCGGCCAGGAGGCGGCGGGTCCAGGTCGTCATGGCGGGACAGGTTAGCCGCCCGGCGGGCCGGGGCCAAGCGCCGCGGCCAGGCTCCGCTTGCCGGACACGCCGCCGCCCCGCCAACCTGTCCCGGGACCATGACCGCCGTCACCGCCCTCCCCGACCCGGCCGCCCTGCTCGAGCCGCTCCGGGAGGGCGCGGCGTGGATCGCTGCCGGCTGGGGCCGGAGCGAGGGCGCGGCCGCCCGCTTCGCCGTCGGCCGCTGGCTCTTCCTCCGGGTGCTGGGCCTGGCCTGGCTGGCCGCCTTCGTGTCGCTGTGGGTCCAGGTGGAGGGGCTGCTGGGCGAGCGAGGGATTCTGCCCGCCGCCGGGCACCTGCGCCGCGTCCGGGACGCCGAAGGACCCTCGCTCCTCCGAACGCCCACCGTCTTCTGGCTCGGGGCCGGGGACGGCGCCCTCCACGCCGCCTGCGCCGTCGGCACCGTGCTGGCCCTCCTGCTGGCAGCCGGCGTGGCCCCGGCCCCCTGCCTGGCCGGGCTCTGGGCCCTCTACCTCTCCTTCGCGGCCGTGGGCCGGGTCTTCCTCTCCTACCAGTGGGACGTCCTGCTGCTGGAGGCGAGCTTCCTGGGCCTCGTCCTGGCCCCCTGGTCGCTCCTCCCGGGCGGCGCGGCCGCCGGGATCGCCGGCCTGCCGCCCGGCCCGGCGCCGGGGGGCGTGCCGCCGGTGGCCCTCCTGCTGGCCTGGTGGCTCCTCTTCCGGCTGTTCTTCCAGTCCGGGGTGGGCAAGCTCACGTCGGGCGACCCGAGCTGGCGCGACCTCACGGCGCTGCGCTACCACTGGTGGACCCAGCCCCTCCCCGTCTGGACCGCCTGGTGGGTCCACCAGCTCCCGCGGCCGTTCCACCGGGCGGGCACGGCCGCCACGCACCTGCTCGAGGTGGCGGTGCCCCTGCTGATCTTCGCCCCCCGCGAGGCCCGGCTCGCGGCCTGCGCCGGGATGGTCCTCCTGCAGGTCGCCATCCTGGCCACCGGCAACTACAACTTCTTCAACCTCCTCACCGTCGGGCTCTGCCTCCTGCTGGTGGACGACGCCGCCTGGGCGGCGCTCCTGCCGGGGGCGGCCGCCGGGATCGTGCCGCCGGCCGGTGCGGCGGCGGAGCCGTCGAGCCTCCGGACCGCGGCCGGGCTCGCGCTCGCCGTGCCGGCGCTGGGGCTGGGGGGGCTGCACCTGCGGCGGACGCTGCTGCCGGACCGGCCGCTCCCGGACGCGGCCCGGGCGCTGCTCCGGCGCGTCCAGCCCTTCCGGACCTTCAACAGCTACGGGCTCTTCCGGGTGATGACGAAGGAGCGGCCCGAGATCGTCGTGCAGGGCAGCCGGGACGGCGAGACCTGGCGGGACTACGAGTTCCGCTGGAAGCCGGGCGACCCGTCCCGCCGGCCGCGGTTCTGCCAGCCCCACCAGCCCCGGCTCGACTGGCAGATGTGGTTCGCGGCCCTCCGCGGCTACCGCCGGGCGCCCTGGTTCCGGGTCTTCCTGGAGCGGCTGCTCGAGGGATCGGAGGCGGTCACGGGCCTGCTGGAGGAGAACCCCTTCCCGGAGGAGCCGCCCCGCTACGTGCGGGCGGAGCTGTACCGGTACGAGTTCACCGGCCGCCGGGAGCGGCGTCGGACCGGTCGGTGGTGGAAGCGGAAGCGGGCGGGGACCTACGCCCCGGCCATGCGGCGGGATCCCGCGCCCGGGAGCTGAACGGTGGGCCCAGGACCCCGCCGGGCCGGCGGGAGCGGCTCAGGAGACCCGCCGGCGGTCCTCCCCGTCGAGCCAGCCGACGTCCTGCAGCATGTCGGTGAAGTCCGGGGCGATCCCTTCTCCGTCCTCGCCGTCGTCCCCGGCCTCCTCGCCGGCGGACCCGTCCGCGGCGTCGGCCGCCTCCTCCCCGGCGGGCGCCTCGGGGCCGTCGGAGGACATGGGACGCTTCCAGGGCGCGGGCACCTCGGGCCCGGTGCCGGCCGACTCGGTGCGCTCTCCGCCCTGCCCCGTTTCGCGGGCGGCGCGTCCGGCGGACCTCCCGTTCGCCGTCGCGTCGTCCCCGTCGCCGCGGTCCAGCCACCCGATGTGCTTCAGCATCGCCGTGAAGTCGGGGCCGCCCGAGGCGGCGACCTCCACCGGCGGCGCCGGCCCGGGGGCCGGCCGCGGGAGGTCGACGGAGGGCGCGTCCTCCGCCCCGGCGGGCTCGCGATCCGGCTCCTCGACCGGACCCGTCCCCCGCCCGTCGTCCGGGTCGACGCCCTCGTCCGCCCGCTCGGGGCGACCCGCCGCCGGGGCCGGGGCCGGGACGTCGGTCCGCTCCCGGTCGTCGGCCCGCTCGTCGTCCGCGGCCTCCTCCGCGGGCCGGGACCCCGGTTCGTCGTCGCCCGGCTCGTCGGTCTCCTCCGCGTCCCCGTTCCCGCGGACGGCCGGCTCCGGCGACGCCCCCGCCACCAGCGCCTCCCACAGGCCCGTCGAGGCGTCCGCGGGCCGGCCGGTCCGGCCGGAGTCGATCCACCGGGCCTCCTCCTCGATCCCCACGAGCGGGACGCGTCCGTCGGACGCTTCCCCGGCCGCTTCGTCCTCGGCCGCCGGGGCCGCCCGCTCCGTCGGTCGGACGGCCGCGGAGGAGGCGAGCGCGGCCACCGCGTCGGCCAGCCAGGCGAGGGCCGGGTCGGGTCCGGCCGAGCCGGCGTCCACGCCGGCGCCCGCCGGCAGGTAGTCGCTCCGCCCGGGTGTGCCGAAGAGGGGGCCGGCCGGGCCCGCGGGCCGGACCGTCCGCGGGGCGATCCGGGGCCCCTCCGTCCGGGGCGTCCGCCAGGGGGCCGCCGACCGGCCGGCGACGGCGGCGATCCGGGTCGTCGGCCGCTCCGGGCGCGTCTCCCGCCGGTCCCAGGCCCGACGCCAGGGCGCCTCCCGCGCCGGCAGCACCCGGGGAGCCTCCGACGCCGCCGCGGCGACGGCCTCGGCGGGCAGCAGGGCCGGGGC
>CAYVFM010000121.1:0-4601 GCA_964450995.1 uncultured Gemmatimonadota bacterium
GTCGAGCTGGCCGCGGGCCGGCCGGCCGCCGCGCACCGGAGCGCGGCGCGCGGGCTCGAGGTGGCCCGGGACCCGGAGACCCGGGCGGAGCTCGAGACCGCCTCCGCGCGGAGCCACCTGGCCCGGGACCAGTCCGACCAGGCCGCGGTCCACCTGGGCCGTGGCCTGGCGGCCAGCGGCGGCGAGCCCTCCGCCCGCGCCGGCTACCTGCTCGCCGACCAGGCCCACGACCGGGGCCGGACGCGCGAGGCCCGGGAGCGCTACGGCCGGGTGGCCCGGGCCCTGCCGGGCACCCGCCACGGGGGGATCGCGCGGATGCGGCTGGGCCTGCTCGCCTTCCGGGAGGGGGACCACGACGGGGCGGCCGAGCACTTCCGCGCCTACCGGCGGGACCGGGCCGGGGGCGGCTGGCACACGGCCTCGATCTACTGGGAGGGCCGGGCCCAGGCGGCGGCCGGTCGGAGCGGGCCGGCGTCGGAGCGGTACCGGGGCGTGGTGGAGCGGGACCCCACGAGCTGGTACGGGATCCGGGCGGCCCATCGGCTGGGCGTGACGCCCCTGGAGGGCGCCCTGCGGGAGGAGGGGGCCCCGGCCGCGTCCGCGCCGGGCAGGGACGGGGCGGAGGCGTTCCTGGGCCGGATGGATCGGCTCCGGGAGCTGGGCTGGACCGGCCGCGCGATGGCCGAGTGGGCCGCCGTGGACCGGGACGCCCTCGGGACGGACCGCCGCCTCGAGCTGGCGCACCGGCTGAACGCCGCCGGCTGGACGTGGCCGGGGATCGAGCTCGGCTGGAGCGTCTTCGAGCGGCGGGGGAGCTGGAGCCGGCCGGTGGCGCTGGCGATCTGGCCGCTCCCCCACCGGGAGGCGGTCCTCCGGGCGGCGGCGGACCACGACCTCCCGCCGGCCCTGGTGGCCGCCGTGGCCCGGCAGGAGTCCGCCTTCGACCCCCGGGCCGTCTCCCGGGCGGGGGCGGTGGGGCTGATGCAGATCATGCCGGCCACCGCGCGGGCCCTGACCGGGTCGCCCGCCGACAGCGATGCGCTCATGGAGCCCGGCGTGAGCCTGGCGCTGGGGGCGGATTACCTGGGCGGGCTCCTGGACCGCTTCGACGGCTCGCTGGTGGCCGCCCTGGTCTCCTACAACGCCGGACCGACGCGCTGGCTCCGGTGGCGCCGCTTCCCCGAGGCGGACGCGGACCCCGAGCTGCTGGTGGAGCGGATCCCCTTCGGCGAGACGCGGCGCTACGTGAAGGCGGTGCTCCGGAACGTCTACCTCTACGACCGCCTCCACGGGCTGGAGGGGGACGATCGTCCTCCCGCTGCGCCCGCCGCGGGTCGGTTCGAGCCCGCGCGCGATCGCCCGCGTTGACGGTCCGTTGGGGCCGGCCTAGGATGGTGACGCGGGGCGCCGACGCCCCGTCGCTTCTTCACAACATCTTCAGGAGGTCGCTTCATGCCCCGCGGTACCGTGAAGTGGTTCAATGAATCCAAGGGGTACGGATTCATCGAGCAGCCGGATGAGGCCGAGGACGACGTTTTCGTGCACTTCAGCGCCATCCAGATGGACGGCTTCAAGACCCTGGCCGAGGGCCAGGAGGTGGAGTTCGAGGTCGAGACCGGAGACAAGGGACCCCGCGCCGCGAACGTCGTGACGGTCTGAGTCGGGACCCGTCCGAACGGCGACGCCCGACGCGGGCGTCCGCCGGGCGGGCGTCTCCCACCCGGCGCCCGCTGGCCTCCCCCTTGCACCGCTCTCCGGGTGCCCGGGCGCGGCCCCGGGCCGGCGCCGGAGCCCCCGCCGGGGACGGCGCCCGCGAGCGCGCCCCGCCACCCCCGACGCCCATGCCCGGATCGGTCCCCGACAGCGAGGCGGTGGAGTTCGACCGCCCCACCCTCTACCTGATCGACGGCTACGCGCTGATCTACCGGGCGTTCTACGCCATGATCAGCCGGCCGCTGACCACCTCGAGCGGCGAGAACACCTCCGCCCCCTACGGCCTCGCCCACTTCCTCATCGACGTCCTGGACGAGCACCGGCCCGACTACCTGGGCGTGGTCTTCGACGCGGGCCACAGCTTCCGGGAGGAGAAGCACCCCGAGTACAAGGCCACCCGTGAGAAGATGCCCGAGGAGCTGGAGGCGTCGCTCCCCCGGTGCCGCGAGCTCGTGGAGGCGTTCCGGGTCCCCGTCGTGGAGGCCGAGAACTGGGAGGCCGACGACGTCATCGGCACCCTGGCCGAGCAGGCCGGGGAGGAGGGCCTCCAGACGATCATCGTCTCGGGGGACAAGGACTTCTACCAGCTCGTCGACGACCACACCTGGCTCCTGAACCCCGGCCGCGGGGGCCACGCCCCGGTGGAGGGCGAGTGGGTGACGCCGGAGAACGCCGACGAGCGGCTCGGGATCCCCCCGGGACAGGTCACCGACTACCTGGCCCTCATCGGCGACAGCTCGGACAACATCCCGGGGGTGAGGGGGATCGGGGAGAAGACCGCCCCGAAGCTGCTGGAGCGCTTCTCGGGCGTGGACGAGATCCTGGAGCGGCTGGACGAGGTCGAGTCCACTCGGGCCCGGAACGCCCTGGAGGAGCACGGCGAGGACGCCCGCCTCTCCCGGGAGCTGGTGACGATCCGCACCGACGCCCCCGTGGAGCTGGACCTGGAGCGCTTCCGGCGGGAGGAGCCGGACCGCCGCCGGCTCCGCGACCTCTTCCTGGAGCTGGAGTTCCACAGCCTGGTCCGGGACTTCGCCTCCGGGGGCGAGGGCGTGGAGGAGGACTACGAGCTGGTGACCGACGCCGGCCGGGCCCGGGAGGTGGTGGAGGAGATGCGGGACGCCGGCCGCTGCGCCGTGGACACCGAGACCACCTCCCTGGACCCGATGCGGGCGGAGCTGGTGGGCGTCTCGCTGTGCGCCGAGCCGGGCCGCGCCTACTACCTCCCCTTCGGCCACGAGCCGCCCGAGGTGGCCCGGGACGAGGACGGGAACCCGACGCTGGCGCTGGAGGAGCCGGAGGAGGTGGAGAACCTGCCGCCCTTCACCGGCGAGGAGATGGAGCCGCTCCGGGCCCTGCTGGCCGACCCGGACGTGGCCAAGGTGGGCCACAACCTGAAGTACGACCGCGTCGTCCTGGAGCGGGCCGGGGGCGCGCTGGAGGGGATCGACTTCGACACCTCGCTCGCCTCCTACTGTTTGGACCCGGGCAAGCGGGACCACTCGCTGGACCTGCTGGTGATGGAGAAGCTGGGCGCCGAGCTCACCTCCTGGGAGGAGGTGGCCGGGAGCGGGGCCTCGGAGATCCTCTTCAGCGAGGTCCCCCTGGAGGAGGCCCTCCAGTACGCCGGCGAGGACGCCGACTACTGCCTCCGGCTGGCGGAGCTGCTGGCCGAGGAGCTGGAGGAGCACCGGCTGCTGGAGCTGATGCGCCGGATCGAGATCCCCCTGGTCCCCGTGCTGGCGGCCATGGAGCAGAGGGGGATCGCCCTGGACCTGGACTTCTTCGAGGAGCTCTCCGGCCGGGTCGACCGCGAGCTGTCCCAGGTGGAGGAGGAGATCCGGAAGATCGCCGGGGAGGAGGTCAACCTGCGCTCGGTGCCCCAGCTCCGGGAGCTGCTCTTCGAGGAGCTGGACCTGCCCGTGATCAAGCGCACCAAGACCGGGCCCTCCACCGACGAGAGCGTCCTCACGGAGCTGGCCGCCCGGGGCCACGAGGTGCCCCGGCTGATCCTGGACTACCGGGAGCTGGACAAGCTGCGCTCCACCTACGTCGATCCCCTGCCGGAGCTGGTCCACCCGGAGACCGGACGGGTCCACACGAACTTCAACCAGACGGTGGCCGCCACCGGGCGGCTCTCCTCCTCCGAGCCCAACCTGCAGAACATCCCGGTCCGGTCGGCGCTGGGGCGGGAGATCCGCAAGGGCTTCGTGGCCGAGGAGGGCTGGACCTTCGTGGGTGCGGACTACTCGCAGGTGGAGCTGAGGATCCTGGCCCACCTGACGGGGGACCCGGCCTTCGTGGAGGCCTTCCGCGCCGGCCGCGACGTCCACCGGGAGACGGCGGCCCGGATCTTCGGCGTCGACCCGGACGACGTCTCCGGCGGGATGCGGGACCGGGCGAAGACCATCAACTACGCCACCATCTACGGGCAGGGCCCCGGGGCGCTGGCGTCCCAGCTCGGGATCTCCCGGCAGCAGGCCGAGGAGTTCATCGAGGGCTACTTCGAGCGCTTCTCCGAGGTGCGGGCCTACATCGACCGGATGCAGGAGAAGGCCCGCGAGGACGGCTACGTGGAGACCCTCACCGGCCGGCGGCGCTACATCCCGGAGATCCGCTCCCGCAACCCGGGCGTCCGGGGCTTCGGCGAGCGCACCGCCGCCAACACCCCCATCCAGGGCACCGCGGCCGACCTGATCAAGCTGGCCATGATCGAGCTGGAGGAGCGGCTCGACCCGGACCGCGCCCGGATGCTGCTCCAGGTCCACGACGAGCTGCTCTTCGAGGTCCGGGAGGGCGAGGTGGAGGACGTCCTGCCGGTGGTCCGCGAGGAGATGGAGGGGGCGATGGAGCTGGACGTGCCCCTCACCGTGGACGTGGGGGTCGGA
>CAYVFM010000122.1:0-4591 GCA_964450995.1 uncultured Gemmatimonadota bacterium
CCCCCAACCTCCGGATCCGAAGTCCGGCGCTCTATCCAGTTGAGCTACGGGCGCAGGGACGGGGCATCGTAGCCCCGGCGGCGGCGCCGTACAACGGGGCGCGGGGCGCCCCGCCGACCCGTCCGCGCCCTTCCCTACCCGCCAGCCGCCGCGCCGCTCCGTCCGGCCCGTCCGCGGTCGCTCCGACCCTTCCGTCCGTCCGCCCGCCCGACCACATTTCCGGCCGATCGACCACGCGCGCGAGACGGGAGGGAGCGGATGGATCGAGCGGAGCAGGACGTAGGGGCGAAAGGATGGCGCCACGTCCGGGGGCGGGCCTGGATCACCGCCGCCCTGCTCCTGGTGCTGGTGGTCTTCCCCGCCGTCCAGATCGTCTTCATCCCCCGACTCCCCTTCCTGGAGGCCGTCCACGGGCCCGGAAGGGGCGACTGGTGGGCCCTGGTGCTCTGGCTGGTGGCCTGGGAGTGGGCCCTGCTCGCCTTCGTGGCCGTGGCGCTCCGGGCCGCGGGGCGGGACCTCACCTCGGTGGGCTTCCCGCGGCTCGGGCGGAGCGAGGTGCTCTGGGGCCTGGTGGTCCTGGCCGTGGCCGCCGGCTTCCTGCTCGCCGCGCCGCCCGGGGCCGGGTCCGGCGCCGGCCTCGTCTGGTACCTCCCCGACACGCCCCTGGAGCGTGCCGTGTGGGTCCTGGCGGCCCTGACGGCGGGCGTCTGCGAGGAGACGCTCTTCCGCGGCTTCGCCCTCACCGAGCTCCGCCGGCGGACGGGGAGCGTCGTGCTGGCCGTGCTGGTCTCCACCGCCGCCTTCGTCCTGATCCACGGGCTCGGCCAGCCGGCGGCGGACCTGGCCCGGCGGGCGGCGGTGGGCCTGCTCTTCGCCGGGCTCTTCCTCTGGCGCGGCGACCTCCGCGGTCCGGTCTTCATCCACTTCCTGGTGGACGTGGCCGTCCTCTACCTGCTGTGACCCCGGACGGGCCCGACGGCCAGTTGCGGCGCGGGGACGTCGGCCCGAGTTTCCGGCCGGCCGCGGCCGGCGCCGGCCCGGCCCGACCCTCCCCGACGGCCCGCACCTCCGCAGGAGACCGATGAGCGCCGAGACCGGACACCGCGACGTGGTGGTGATCGGCAGCGGCTTCGGCGGCGTCCTGGCCGCCTGGCCCCTGGTGCGGTCGGGGCTGGACGTGCTGATGCTGGAGCGGGGGGACTGGGTCCGTCGCGGCCCGGAGTGCTGGGAGCCGGAGGGGACCCTGCCCCTCACCGACCACTACGTCGGCGACCAGCTCCGCGTCCGCTCGGGCGGCGAGGAGGCGAGCCGGGGGACGACCGCCTGCGTGGGCGGCGCCTCGGTCTTCTACGGGGCGGTCTCCACCCGCTTCCGGGAGGAGGACTTCGCGCCCGACCCGGCGGTGACCGGCGACCCGGGCGCGCGCTGGCCCTTCGGCTACGAGGCCCTCCGCCCCCGCTACCTGGAGGCCGAGCGGGTGCTGGGGGTGGCGGGCGCCGACGACGGCGATCCCACCGCCCCGCCCCGGCGGTCCGGCTATCCGCAGGGCCTGCCGGATCTCTCGCCCACGAGCCGGATGATCGCCGGCGCGGCGGAGCGGCTGGAGCTGGCCCCGTACCGGCTCCCGCTGGCCATCAACTACGGCGCGGACGACGATCGCCGGGCCTGCGTCCGGTGCTCCACCTGCGACACCTTCGCCTGCGCCATCGAGGCCAAGAACGACCTGGCCGCCCGGGTGATCCCCCGCCTGATGGAGGCGGGGATGGAGCTGCGCCCCCGGACGGCGGCGCTGGCGCTGGAGGCCGACGGGGGATCGGTGCGGACCGTCCGGGCCCGGGACCTGGCGTCCGGCGAGGAGCTTCGCTTCACGGCCGACCGCTTCGTCCTGGCCGCCGGGGCGCTCGGGACCCCCCAGCTCCTGGCGGCCTCCGGCCTCCGGTCCGCCAACCCCGCCGGCCACGCCGTCGGCCGCCGGCTGATGCGCCACTGCTCCTCCATCGTCTTCGGCCTCTACCCGCGGCTCCCCGACGGCGGAGAGCGCTTCCACAAGCAGGTCGGAGTCAACGACTTCTACTTCGGCGACGACGCCCCCGGCGCCCCGGAGGGCAAGCTCGGCAACATCCAGCAGACCCAGACCCCGTCCATCGGCTCGGTGCGCTCGGAGCTGCCCTGGCCCCTGCCCGAGCTGATCGCGCCCCTGCTCGGCCGGGCCACGGGCCTGCTGGTGCTGGCCGAGGACCGGCCCCGCTACGGGAACCGGGTGGTCCTCTCGTCCGACGAGCGCGACCCCTTCGGCCTCCCCCGCACCGTGATCCGGCACGCCTACGACCCCCGCGACCTGGCGTCCCGGGCGGCCCTGGTTCGACGCGCCCGTCAGATCCATCGGGCGGCCGGGGCGCTCCTCACCTACGAGCACCGGATCGACACCTTCTCCCACGCCCTGGGCACCGTCCGGATGGGCGAGGACCCGGAGGCCGACCCCGTGGCGCCGGACGGCCGCTACCGGGGGCTGGAGAACCTCCGGATCACCGACGCCAGCGTCTTCCCCACCGCCGCCGGGGTGAACCCCAGCCTCACCATCGCCGCCCACGCCCTGCGGGTGGGCCGGCTGATGGCGGGGCTGGACCCGGAGGCCGAGCCCGGGGCCGCGGCCGGGACGATCGCCGCGGAGACGAGCGGTCGGGAGGCGGGCGCGCCGTGAGCGGCGAGCGGCTGGTCCTGGCCCTGCTGGGCTGCGGCGAGGCGGCCCGGACCCACGCGAAGGTGCTGGGGCGGGTGGCCGACGACGTGGCCGTCCGCTTCGCCAGCCGCGACCGGGCGAAGGCGGAGGCCTTCGACGCCGACCTGGGCGGCGACGGCGCCTACGGCTCCTACCGGGAGGCCCTGGAGGACCCGGAGGTGGACGCGGCCGTGGTGCTCACCCCGCCCCACCGCCACCGCGAGCTGGTGGAGGCGGCCCTGGAGCACGGCCGCCACGCGCTGGTGGAGAAGCCCGCCTTCCCCCGCCCCGAGGACTTCGCGGCCGTGCGGGAGGCGGCGAGGGCGGCCGGGCGCCGGGTGCTGGTGGCCGAGAACTACCGCTACAAGCCCCTCCGCCGGGAGCTGGCCCGCCTGCTGGAGGAGGGCGCCGTCGGGCGGCCGCTGATGCTCCAGGTCGACGCCGTGAAGGAGCAGGCCACCGGCGGCTGGCGCGACGACCCGGAGCGGGCCGGTGGCGGCGCCCTCCTGGAGGGCGGCATCCACTGGGTCAACTTCATGGCCGAGCTCGGGCTCGAGGTGGAGGAGGTCGAGGGTCGGGCCCCGGCGCCGACGGGCGGACCCGAGCGGAGCATGGTGGTGCTGTTCCGCTACGCCGGCGGCGCGGTGGGGACGCTCTCCTACTCCTGGGAGGTCCCCTCGCCGCTGAAGGGCCTCCGCCTCTCGCGGATCTACGGCCGGGAGGGCGCCCTCACCTTCGAGTCCAACGGGCTCTTCGTCTTCCAGCGGGGCCGCCGGCTCCGCCTCCGCTTCCCCGGCCTCCGGGACATCGCCGGCTACCGGGGGATGTGGCGCGACCTGGTGGAGGCCCTCCGGACCGGCCGCGAGCCGGCCATGACGCTGGACGACGCCGAGCGCGACGTCCGCCTGGTCCGCGAGGCCTACCGGACCGCCGGGCTGGAGGGCTGAGCCGGGCCCGACCCGCCCCGCGCGAGCACGGCGATTGCAGCCGGGCGCCACGTCCCGTCGAGAGAGACCGCGACACCGAGATCCGGAAGAGAGGAGCGCATGGAGCACCTCGCCGCCGCGGGCGTCGGCCTGGCCGTCGGCCTGCACACCGCCACCTGGGGGATGTTCAAGGACGCCCCCCACGAGGGGTTCACCTGGAGCACCTACCTGCGGAGCCCCGTGATGGCGGTGCTCATCGCCGTCGCCCTCTCCGTCTGGGCCGGCCTGACGCCGACGAACGCCGCCGGCGTGGTGGTGCTCTTCGGGGTCACCTACGGCCTGGAGCGGGGCCTGCTCGAGCTCTACAAGACCTTCCTCCGGGAGCAGGACCAGTCCAAGTACACGATCCCCATGCAGTTCTCGGTGGGGGGCGAGGTGGTCGAGAGCCGGGCGCTCCGCCTGGGCGCCGGCGCCCTCTACCTGGCCGGCGTGCTGGCCGTGCTGGCCGGCGTCTGGTGGCTGGACCGGAGCGGGCCCGAGATGGGCACGGTCCTCGTCGCCCTGGTGGTGGGAAGCGCCGGCGGGTGGATCTCCGCCTTCGGGGGCGCCTGGAAGGACGCCCCGGTGGAGGGGTTCCACGTCCTGAAGTTCTTCCGGAGCCCCCTCATAGCCTTCCTGTGGGGCCTGCTGATGGCCACGCTCACCGGCAGCTACGTGGCGGTCTTCCTCGGCTCGATCGGCTACACGGTGGCCACCACCGAGACCTACAAGACCTTCTTCTTCCCCCACGAGGACCGCGGCAAGTTCCAGGGCAAGGAGCCGAAGCACCCCGAGCTGCTGAAGACCCGCTTCCGCTTCGTCCCCGTCTACGTGGCGGTCTGGCTGGGGATCATCGGGGCGGTGGCCCTGGCGCTGGTGGGCCCGGAGGGCGCGCTGGTGTAGCCGC
>CAYVFM010000123.1:0-4569 GCA_964450995.1 uncultured Gemmatimonadota bacterium
CGGTGCCGAAGCCCAGCAGGCCCCCGTCCTCCGATCCGGATCCGGCGTTCTTCGGCGTCATGGTCGCCCAAAGTTGGACCGGGCGCCCCGCCCCGTCAACGAGGCGCGCCTCATCGCCCCGGGCCCCCGCCCGGCGACGCCCCACCGGGCCCGGAGGGACCGCCCTCCCCGGGCTCCTCCTCCACCCACCACGCGCCCTCGATCCGGGGCGGACCCTCCTCGGCCTCCCGGCGGCGCATCTCCTCCCAGCGCTGGCGGTCGTGCTTCCAGCGCCGCCACCCCAGCGCGAGGAGCGCCAGGGTGAGCAGCAGCCAGAAGAAGGACGCCCTGGAGAGCAGGTAGAGCCAGCCGTAGCGGCTCTTCACCGACTCGCGCCACTGCTTCTCGAACTGCACCAGGCTCATCCCGTAGACGTCCCGCAGGGCCCCGTCCACGGTGGCCCCGCCCCGGAGCGCCCGGAAGAAGCTCGACAGGCCCCGGGTCCCGCCCCGCCGGACGAGCTCCTGGACGGCCGTGTAGGAGAGGAGGTAGGCGGTCCGGGCGTCGCCCTCGTGCTCGGGGAAGTCCAGGGCGAGCCGCTCCAGCACGCCCGAGCCCTCCCGGAACAGCGCCCCCCGCAGCCGCCAGGCCTGCTCCCAGTTCCAGTCGCCGGCGGCGAGCTGGGCGTAGCCCTCGTGCAGCCAGCGGGGCGCCCGGCCGCCGGCGGCCCGCTCCAGGGCCAGGTGCGCCAGCTCGTGGCGGAAGGTCTTCCGCAGCTCATCCAGCCGGCCGGGGCCCCGGGGGCCGGCCAGCACGGCCACCAGGTTGCGCTCGGCGTCGGCGAAGCCCGCCGCCCAGCCCTCCTCCCGCCGGCTCGGACCGGGCCCCGGCACTCGGCCCAGGTCGTCCACCACCCAGACGGTGGGCGGGCGCTCGAACCAGGTGGCGGGCGGCCCCAGGCCGGGCAGCGGCGCCCAGGCGGCGCGGTCGGCGGCCAGGGTCCGGGCGAGCCGCTCGAGCCCCGGCGAGGCCATGAGCGGCAGGGGCGCGCCCTCGACGGCCACGGCCTGGCCGGCTTCCCGGGCGACCTGGTCGGCGGGCGCTCCGGGCCGGTCCGGCGGCACGGCGTCGGCCGGGGGGACCGGAAGCGCCGTCGCCCCCAGCGCCATCGCCGCCGCCACCGCCGCGGCCCGGGGGCTCACGGCGAGCTCGTCTCCCGCGCCCAGTCGGCCGCCCCGGCCAGCCGTTCGGGCAGCGCCGAGGTGAAGGCCATCCGCTCACCGGTGGTCGGGTGCTCGAAGACCAGCCGCGCGGCGTGCAGGAAGAGACGGCCCGCCCGGGCGGCGAGGTCCTCGGCCCAGCGTCCCCCCGCGCCGGTGAAGCCCTTCTCCCACCCGTCGGCGTAGATCGGGTCGCCCACCACCGGGTGGCCGGCGTCCAGCAGGTGGACGCGGATCTGGTGGGTGCGGCCGGTCTCCAGCTTCAGCGCCACCAGGTCGGCCGAGACCCAGCGCTCGAGCCGTTTCAGGTGGGTGACGGCCCGCTTGCCCTGCTCCACCACGGCCATCTTCCGGCGGTCGGAGGGGTCCCGGCCCACGGGCCTGTCGAGGGTCACCTCGTCGGCGTCCAGGTGGCCCCAGGCGGCGGCCAGGTAGCCGCGCTCGACGTCGTGGCGGGCGATGGCCCGGGCGAGGGCGTGGTGGGCCGGCTCGGACTTGGCCACCACCATCAGGCCGCTGGTGTCCTTGTCCAGCCGGTGGACGATGCCGGGCCGCGTGTCGCCGCCCACGGGCGAGAGGCGGTCCACGCGGGCCAGCAGGGCGTTCACCAGCGTGCCGTCGGGGTGGCCGGGGGCGGGGTGGACGACCATGCCGGCGGGCTTGTCCACCACCACGAGATCGTCGTCCTCGTGGACGATCCGGATCGGGAGGTCCTGGGGCTCCAGCGAGGGCTCGGGGCGGGGCGGGATCTCCACCTCCACCACGTCGCCGGCGGCCGGCTCGTAGCTCTTCTTCGGGACCTCGCCGTCCACCCGGACGAGACCCTCGCCGATGAGGTCGGCGACCCGCGACCGGCTCAGCTCCAGGCGGTCGGCCAGCCAGCGGTCCAGCCGGTCCCCGGCGTCCGCCTCCAGGCGGAGGCGCTCCCGCTCGGGCTCAGCCTCCGGCGTCGAGCTCCTCTCGCTCGCGGACACGGCGCTCCTCTTGGTAGAAGGAGACCATCAGCAGGACCGCTCCGATGCTCACGGCGGTGTCGGCCACGTTGAAGACCGGCCACCGGACCCCGCCGATCCCGAAGTCCAGGAAGTCGACCACGCCCCGCTCGAAGCGGATCCGGTCGACGATGTTGCCCACCGCCCCGCCGGTGACCAGCGCCACGGCCCACAGCCGCAGACGGTCGGTGGCAGGGGTGATCACGTAGAGGTACACCAGCACCCCCAGCGCGAGCAGGGCCAGCGTCAGGAAGAAGATCCGGGAGTGCTCGCCGATGTTGATGCCGAAGGCGGCGCCGGGGTTGTGCGTGTAGGTCAGCCGGAGGAAGTCGCCCAGGACCGGGCGGCTCTCGTAGAGGGCGAACTCCCCCAGGACCCAGGCCTTGGTGGCCAGGTCCAGCACCACCACGGTGCCGCCCAGGAGCCCCAGCAGGCGGAGCTTGTCGACGCCCTCGCCTTCAGCGGAGGGCACTGCTCTCCTCTTCTTCCTTGCACTCGATGCAGAGCCGGGCGTGCGGAAGCGCGTCGAGCCGCTCGAAGGCGATCTCGTCGCCGCACTCGTGGCAGATGCCGAAGCTCTCGGGCTCCTGGTAGAGCCGCCGCAGGGCCATGTCGATGTGGTGGAGGAAGCGGCCCTCCTTGCTGGCGAACATGAAGGCCTTCTCCCGCTCCATGGCGTCGGTGCCCTGGTCGGCCATGTGGAAGCTGTAGCTGGAGAGATCCCCGTCGGCCTCGGCCGGGTCCTTGGAGAGGGTTTCGTCGTAGTAGCCCAGCTCCTTGAGGGCGCGGGCCCGCTCCTTCAGGAGGCGCTCTTCGAAGTGCTTCAGGTCTTTTTCGTCCATGTCGATCTCCCTGTCACCGCGGGCGGGCCCGCCGGCGCCGGACGGGCCGCCTTCAGGCCCCGGACGCCCGCGACAGCCCGATGCGGGCGCGGTGTCCTTCTATCTCGACTTCTTCCGTGTGTTCCGGGGTTCCGTCGGCCTCCTCGCCCACCGAGAGCCGGGGCTCGCCGTCCTCCAGCGCCAGCGTCTCGCCGGCGATGTCGCCCCGGTGCGCCCGGGCGGCGGCCTCGAGCGCCTCGTCGCCGGCCACGGCCAGCCGGATCCGGTCCTGAACCTCCAGCCCGGCGTCGCGCCGGAGCCGCTGGACGCGGCTCACCAGCTCCCGGGCCAGCCCCTCGCGGCGCAGCTCCTCGTCCAGGGCCGGGTCCAGGGCCGCCGTGAAGCCCCGGCCGGTACCCACGGCCAGCTCGCCGCGGGCCTCCTCGACGATCTCCACGTCGCCGGGGCCCACCTCGGCCTCGCCTCCGTCGTGGGAGACCGTCACCGTCTCGCCGGCCCGCAGCCGGCGGGCGTCGTCGTCGTCCAGCGCCTCGACGGCCCCCGCCACGGCGGGTGTCTCCTCCCCGAAGCGGGGTCCCAGGGCGCTGTAGTCGGGCTTCACCCGGAGGCGCACGATCTCGTCGTCCTCGTCGAGGAACTCGACCCGCTTCACGTTGAGCTCCTCCCGGAGGATCGCCGCCACCTCGGGCGAGAGCCGCCGGCCGCCGGGCACCACCACCCGCACCTCCCGGAGCGGCTGGCGCACCTTGAGGCCGGCTTCCTCGCGGGCGGCCCGGCCCAGGGCGGCCAGCCGCCGGGCGTCCTCCATCTCCCGCTCCAGCCCCGGGTCGGCCCGGCCGGCGGGCTCGGGGAAGTCGGCCAGGTGGGCCGAGTCGCCGCCGGCCAGCGCCCGGTGGAGCCAGTCGGAAAGGAAGGGCGAGAAGGGGGCCAGCGCCCGGGCCACGGTCCGGAGCGCCTCGTCCAGGGTGGCGAAGGCGTCGGCGGTGTCCCGGCGGTCCAGCCCGCTGCCGGGCGTGGCCCAGAAGCGGTCCCGGCTCCGGCGCACGTACCAGTTCGACAGCTCGTCCACCGTGAAGTCGGACAGCCGGCGGGCTGCGGCCGTGAGGTCGTAGCCGTCCAGGTCCTCGCGCATCCCGGCGGCGAGGGTGTCCAGCCGGCTCAGCAGCCAGCGGTCCAGCGCCGATCGCTCGGCGGCGGGGCGGGGCTCCACGGGCGCCGCGCCGTCCGCCGCGGCCGCCGAGCCGGCGGAGAGGCGCCCTCCTCCCTGCCCCTCCCAGCCCTCCAGGTTCGCGTACATCGCGAAGAACCGGTAGGTGTTGCGCAGCGTGTCGAACAGCTTGCGGACCACCTCGCCCAGCCCCTCGGGGTCCCAGCGCTTGGGCAGCCATGGGTTGGACGAGGAGACCAGGAAGAACCGGATGGCGTCGGCGCCGTGGCGCTCCAGCGCCGCCCAGGGGTCCACGGTGTTGCCCCGGGACTTCGACATCTTCCGCCCCTCGGCGTCCAGCACCAGGTCGTTCACCACCACCGACCGGT
>CAYVFM010000124.1:0-4475 GCA_964450995.1 uncultured Gemmatimonadota bacterium
CGGTCGGCGTACTCGGTGATGCGGAAGAACCACTGGGAGAGCCGCTTCTGGCCCACCGCGGTGCCGCACCGCTCGCACTCGCCGGCGATCACCTGCTCGTTGGCCAGCACGGTCCGGCAGGAGGGGCACCAGTTGACGGGCGCCTCCTTCTTCTCGGCCAGGCCGGCCTCGTAGAGCTGGAGGAAGAGCCACTGGGTCCAGCGGTAGTACTCCGGGTCGGTCGTGTCGACGGTGTGGGACCAGTCGTACATGATCCCGGCCCGGCGCAGGACCCGCTCGAAGTTCTCGATGTTGCTCGGGATCAGCTCCATCGGGTGGACGTCCACCTGGAGCGCGTAGTTCTCCGAGTGGATCCCGAAGGCGTCGAAGCCGATGGGCTGGAAGACGTCCTTCCCGCGCAGGCGCTCGAAGCGGCCGTAGAGGTCGGCCCCGGTGAAGGCGTACAGGTTCCCGACGTGCAGCCCCTCGGCGGAGGGGTACGGGAACATCATCAGGTTGTAGAAGGGCTCGTCGGCGGCGCCCAGGTCGGGCTCGTTCGCCCCGGACGCTCGCCAGCGCTCGCGCCACTTCTCCTCGATGGTCTCGGGGTCGCGCATCGTCCTCGTCCGTCTCCTGTCCGAGAGAGGGATCGTCGGGCGGGCCGGCACCGGCCGGCGGGCGTCCGGTGGGACCCGTCGGGGGACCGGACGTTCCGGCTCCCGGGGCTCCCCGCCGGCGCCGGCACCGGCCGGCGGGCGGTGCGCTCCGCGTCATGTTACGGCCCCGGCGAGGCCCCTTCCACCGCCCGTCCGGGGCCCGCTCCCTGCTTGCCGGTCCGGCGCGGCTCGCCTAGCCTACCGGTCCCTATGACCGACTCCCCCTCCCTCCAGGATCCGGCCGCCGCCAGCACCACGCCCGTCGTGGCGCTGGCCCTCCTGGAGGCCCTGCGGAGCACCGACACGCCGGAGGAGATGCTCGAGGAGGAGGACGTCCAGCAGAGCCTCCCGCGGCGGCTCGGCCTCAGCGAGGTGGTGGGGACCCAGATCCGCCGCTACCGGGACCTGAAGGACCGGAAGG
The DNA here is from genome assembly GCA_964450995.1 of uncultured Gemmatimonadota bacterium. GTDB lineage: Bacteria > Gemmatimonadota > Gemmatimonadetes > Palauibacterales > Palauibacteraceae > CAYVFM01. Next base: position 1,057 of record CAYVFM010000124.1, read on the forward strand.
CGAAGATGAGCAGCCGGGAGCTGGCCGACCTGCTGGTCCTGGTGGACCGTCGGCCGGACGCCGGCGACGTCTTCGAGCGGGCCGGCGCCTGGCTCGCGCGGCGGAGCCTCCGGGAGAAGCGCCTGCGCCGGAGCATCGCGCGGGTCCCGCTCCCCGGGGTCGTCCAGCGGGCCCTGGCGCTCCGTATCGCCCGGGGCGTGGCCGAACAGGTGAACCCGGGCGCCTCGGTCCGGACCGAGGGCAATCCCCCGGCCCTGGTGGTGGAGGGCTCCCTGCCCGCGGCCGCCGGCGTCCCCGAGGCCTGCCGGCTCGTCCGGGCGGCCCTGGAGACCTCGCTCTCGATGCACGGCATGGACCCGAGCGGAGACACGCTGCACCCCCTCTGCGAGTCCCGCGGCGACAGCTGCTGCGTCTGGCGGCCGGGGGCCTGAGGAGACCCCCTCACCCCTCCTCGGCGGGCTCGACGTGCACCGTGACCCCGTAGAAGCCCCCCTCCTCCTCCAGCATCCGCTCCACCCGGTCGGCGATCCGGTGGGCCTCCCGCACGCCCGCCCCGGGGTCCACGTGGATCGTGAGCTCGGCGAAGGCCTCCCCCGGCCGCCCCCGCGACCGGATCTCGGACGCGTCCCGCACGCCGTCGGCGTCGGTGACCAGCGAGTGGATCCGGTCGGGGTCGAAGGCGCGCTCGTCCACCAGCACCGGGACGGTCTCCCGCAGGATCTCCAGGCCCGACCGGGCGATCACCACCGCCACCGCCAGCCCCAGCCAGGCGTCCGCCCGCTCCCAGCCCAGGGCCACCAGCCCCATCCCCCCCAGAACCGACCCGGTGACCAGGACGTCGGCCGCCGTGTGGCGAGCGTCGGCCAGCAGCAAGTGGCTGCCGTGCTTCCGGCCCCACCGGGCCTCGGCCCAGGCCACCGCGACGTTCACCACCATGGCGCCGCCCAGGACCCAGAAGAGGACCGGCTCCACCGAGGGGGGACGCGCATCGCCCAGCAGGCGGACCACGGACGTGCGCACGAGCTCGAAGCAGGTGATGGAGAGGAAGGCGACGATGGCCAGCGCGCCCACCGTCTCGAACTTCCCGTGGCCGTAAGGATGGTCCTCATCCGGGGGAGCCGCGGCGACCCGTACGGCGGCCAGCGCCACCAGGTTGTTCAGCGCGTCCACGCCCGAGTGGGCGCCGTCGCCCAGCACCGCGATGGAGCCCGCCCCGAGCCCGACGTAGAGCTTGGCCGCCACCACGGCCAGGTTCGCGGCGAGCACCCCCCAGAGGATCCGCACCACGGCCTTCCGGCGGTCCTCCGGCCGGCCGCCGCCGGGCCGGGGCCGGACGGCGCCCAGCGTCGGCTTCTCAGCCATCGAGCTTCCACACGATCCAGTCCACCAGCCTCTCCCACGGGCTCCGGGTCCGCTTTCCGCCCGCGGACTCGTAGCGGCCGTACAGTCCCGGGTAGCCCAGCCCGATCCAGATCCCCAGGGCCAGCGACAGGACCAGGGGGACCGCCAGCAGGATCAGCAGCGCGAGGTCGCTCATGTCCCAGGGGCCCGGGGTTCCGACGGCCCCGCGATCCGGGGCCGCTCGACCCCAGGTCGCTGCAGCAAGCGTTCCTCCCGTCGGCGTGGGACGGGACGGAGGCGGCTCACGCCCGGAGACGGAGCCCGCCCGACGAGGGGGACGTTCCGCCTGACGACGGAGGCCCGTCCGTCCCCAGAGAGGCGGGACGGGCGGAACGGACCGCCGCCGGAAGCCGTTCGAACATACGAGCATGGGCCGTGATCCCGTGGTCCAGCGCGTGTTGAGAGCGCGTTGATACCCGTGCGTAGGGTTGAGACGGATTGGCGGGACGGATCGTCCATGTAACCAGGGCCCTGTCCCGCCGTCCGCGGCGAGCGCGGAGCGACGAGAGGACGAACCGAGCCCCGAGGGGGACGAACATGCTGGCGCTCTGGTCCCGCGAGGACGAGGACCGACGGAGGGTCCGGGAGCACCTGCCCGAGGGCCGGGAGGTCCGCGCGGCGGGGTCCTGGGAGGAGTTCCGGCGCCTCTACGCCCAGGCCGACTGCGCCCTGGTCGTGGCCCCCGACCCGGAGCCGGACCTCTTCGCCCGGCTCCAGACCCTCCAGCGGAACCCGTCCGACCCGCCCGTGGTGCTGGTGACCCGGCGCGACCCCTCCAGCCTCCGGAAGCTCAAGGACGTGATGCTGGAGGAGGTCGTCTGGACCGACGCCCTGGAGGAGGAGCTCGCCGCCGCCGTGCGCCGGGCCGACGGGGAGCGCTGGTTCCGCCGCCTCGAGTCGGAGCTGGAGGCGGCGTCCGACCTCTCGCCCACGCTGGTGGCGGCTCTCACCCGGGCCCTCCGGCGGCGCCCGCCCCTCACCGCGGTCCAGGACCTGGCCGGCGAGGTGGAGCGCGACCGCCGGACCCTCTGGCATCACTGGCGCAAGGTGATCGGCGAGGAGGACGACCTGACGCTGAAGGGCTTCCTCGACTGGGTGCTCCTGCTGCGGGCCGCCGCCCGGAAGACACCCGACCGGAGCTGGCGGGAGGTGGCCGAGGAGCTGGGTGTCCACGTCCGGACCCTGCGGCGGGTGGCCCGCCGGCAGTGCGACAGCTCGCTCCAGGGGCTCTCCAACGGCAGCCGGGACGCCTTCTTCGCCGCCTTCGAGGAGCGGGTCATGGCGCCGCTGCTGGCGGGCGAGCGCTCCGGCGGGCGGACGGAGGGGAACGGAAAGGCTTGAGCCGGCCGCCCTACACCCCCTTCGTCTCCGGATCCCAGACGAACTTGTGGAGCTGGAGGTTCAGCCGGACGTCCAGCCCGTCCTCCAGGATCCACTCGGCCAGCGAGCGGCGATCCAGCTCGCCGTGGACCGGCGAGAAGTGGACGGTGAACCGGCCCAGGTCGCGCTCCCGGAGCTGGCGGGCCGCCCACTCGTAGTCCTCCCGGTCGGCCAGGACGAACTTCAGCTCGTCCTTCCCGGGTTCGAGCCGCTCCAGGTTCGACCAGTCGTTGGCCTCCGCCTCCTCGCTGCCCGGCGCCTTGAGGTCCATGATCACCACGACCTCCCCCGGCACCCGGTCCACCGGCACGCTGCCCGAGGTCTCGCAGAGCACCTCGTAGCCGCGCTCCAGCAGGGCGTCGGCCAGCTCGCCCACGTCGTGCTGGAGGAGCGGCTCGCCGCCGGTGATCTCGACCAGCCGGCACCCGTCGCCGATCCGCTCCACCTCCTCCAGGATCTCCTCCACGCTCATCTCCTCGCCGCCGTGGAAGGAGTAGGCGGTGTCGCACCAGGCGCAGCGGAGGTTGCAGCCGGTGGTGCGGACGAAGACGCACGGCCACCCGGCCCGGGTGGACTCGCCCTGCACGGAGTGGAAGATCTCGGTGATCTGCATGGCGGGTGTTGATACCGACGGCGGG
>CAYVFM010000125.1:0-4454 GCA_964450995.1 uncultured Gemmatimonadota bacterium
TGGCCTGCGCGGCCGCGGCCCTGGCCGCGGCGGCCTGCGGCGGAGCCGGACCCCGCCCCGGGCCGGCGGAGCGGCCCGACCCCGGGCGGATTCCGACCCGCGAGCCCTTCGTGCGGGTCGGCCTGGAGGTGGGTCCCGACTCGGTGCGGGCCGCCGCGGACGGGGGGCTCCGGGTGACCGATCTGGCCGGAGGCGACGAGCTGGATCCTCCCGGCGGCGACCGGCCCTGGCTCCTCCGGCGCGACGGGGAGCGGGTGCGGGCCGAGGGCGGCGGGAGCGGCCGGCGGCTGCGCCTCACGGCCCGCCGGGAGGGCGAGTCGATCCGGATCGGGGAGCGAGCCTACCAAGGGCTGGTGGACGTCTACACGGTGCCCGGCCACGGCCTGGTGGTGGTGAACCAGCTCGACCTGGAGGCCTACCTCCGGGGCGTCGTCCCGCTGGAGATCGGCCCCCGACGGCCCGACGAGGTCGAGGCGGTCCGGGCCCAGGCGGTGGCGGCCCGGACCTACGCGGTGGCGAACCTGGGCCGGCGGGACTCGCTGGGCTTCGACCTCTTCGGCAGCGTCCAGGACCAGGTCTACGGGGGCCGCGGGGCGGAGCGGGAGCGGGTCACCCGGGCGGTGGAGGAGACCGGAGGCGAGATCCTGGTCCACCGGGGGCGGCCGATCCGCGCCTACTACCACTCCACCGGCGGCGGCACGACGGCCCGGGTCTCCGACGCCTGGGACCTCCCGGACGCGCCGTACCTCCGCCGGGTCTCCGACCGGCGCCCGGACGGGGGCTGGTACTGCGAGGCGTCGCCCCGCTTCCGGTGGACGGAGCGCTGGTCGGAGTCGGAGCTCGACGCCGCCGCCCGCCGGGGGCTGGCCGACCACTTCGGGGTGACGCCCGACGAGGTCGGCCCGGTGCGGGGCGTGGAGGTCCTGGCCCGGACCGACGGCGGGCGGATCACCGTGCTGGAGGTCCGCACGGAGGGAGGGCGCTGGTTCCTGACCAAGGACGACATCCGCTTCACCCTCCGGACGCCGGACGGCCGGGGGCTGCGGTCGACCCGCTTCCGGGTGACCGGGGGACCCGACGGCGGGGGGCTCCGGCTGGAGGGACGCGGCTTCGGGCACGGGGTGGGGATGTGCCAGTGGGGGGCCATCGGCCGGGCGCGTGCGGGACAGGGATACCGGGAGATCCTGGCGCACTACTACCCCGGCACCGAGCTTCGGAAGGCGTACTGAGAGCCGTGCACGAGCGAGCGAGGAGGAGGGAGACGACGTGGCGAGGGACGTGAGGGTGGCCGTGGTGGGAGCGGGCAGCGCGGCGCAGGTGGTCCACCTGCCGATCCTCCAGCGGCTGCCGGACCTGGAGGTGGCGGCGGTGGTGGACCCGCACGAGGAGAAGGCCCGGACCATCGCCGAACGCTTCGGCGTCGAGGAGGTCCGGGAGGAGATCGCCGGGCTGGAGGGCCTCGGGGTGGACGCCGCCGTGGTCTGCACGCCGAATGACACCCACGAGGAGGTAGTCACCGCCTGCCTGGACCGGGGGCTCCACGTCCTCTGCGAGCGGCCTCTCTCGGTCTCCTCGGACTCGGCGCGCCGGATGATCGAGGCCGCCGAGGACGCCGGGCGCCAGCTCATGACCGCGATGAACATGCGCTACCGCTACGACGTCCGGTCCATCCGCCAGTTCGTCCAGAGCGGCGAGCTGGGTGAGGTCTTCTTCCTCCGCTCCTCGCTGCTGACGCGGCGCGAGCGACGTCCGCGGAAGGGATGGAGGCGGGACCCCGATCGGGCCGGCGGCGGCGTCATGATGGACCTGGGCGTCCAGGCGGTGGACCTGGCGCTCTGGCTCCTGGACTACCCGGCGGTGGAGCGGGTGAGCGCCCGCTTCCACCGACGCAGCAGGGTGGAGGACTCGGCCACGGCCCTGCTCACCCTGGAGGGGGGCTCCACGGTGAGCGTCGAGGTGACCTGGGAGCTGATGGAGGAGCGCGACCGGCAGGGCGTCTACGTCTTCGGCACCCGCGGGTCGGCCGGAACTTCGCCCTTCCGGGTGCTCAAGGAGATGGAGACGGGCCTCACGGACGTGACGCCCCCGCTGGACGCGGAGACGGGAGGGCGCTACACGGCCTCCTACCGCCAGGAGTGGGCGGCCTTCCTCCGCCGGGTCCGGGGCGAGCGGCCCCTGGAGGTCGAGCGCGAGCAGATCCCCCTCCTGGAGGTGGTGGAGGCCTGCTACCGATCGGCCGGGGAGGGACGCGAGGTGGAGGTTTGAGGCTCCCCGGCCTCCTGCGGCCGCCGCGGCCGGCCGCTCCCCTGGTCCTGAGCGGCCTCCTGCTCGGGCTCGCCTTCCCGCCCTTCCACCTGCTGGGCCCCTCGTTCCTGGCGCTCGTCCCCTGGGCGGCCTGGACGGCCCGCCTGCCGGCGGGCGCGGAGGGACGGTCGGCGGCCCTCCGGGGCGGCTTCCTCCTGGGGCTGGTCTACTTCAGCCTGGTGTTCTACTGGCTCGTGGTGGCCCTGATCTTCTACACGCCGCTGGCGATCCTGGCTTTCGCCCTGCCGGTGCTGATCCTGTCGGGCTTCCTCGCCGTGGCCACGCTGGGCGTCCACCAGGCCGTCCGGCGAGTCGGGGTCCCGGTCTGGGCCGCCGTGCCGATCTTCTGGACGGCCATGGAGTGGCTGCGGGCCCACCTGGGCGACGTCTCCTTCCCCTGGATGGGGCTCGGGGAGAGCCTCACCGGCTACCCGCGGCTGATCGGGGCGGCGGACCTGGTGGGGGCCCGGGGGCTCACCTTCTGGCTGGCCCTGGTCTCCGGCCTGCTGGCCGAGGCGCTCCTCCGGGCGCGTCCGGCCTGGGCCGAGCGATGGCTCCCCGGCCACGGCGGGGGGACGGGCGAGCGGGGGGGGAGGGACGGAAGCGCGGGCGCCCCGCCCGGGGCGTCCGGCCGGGCGCTCGCCCCCGTGGCGGCCGGGCTCGTCGTGGCGCTGGCCATCCCCACGACGTACTCGATGTGGCGATGGCAGACCCTGGAGACCCGACCCGCGGCCCGGGTGGGCGTGGTCCAGCCGAACATCCCCGAGGACCTCAAGCTGGATCGGCTCGCGGGGCTCGACAGCGCACGGACCTCGGTGCGGACGCTGGTCCGGCGGGAGCTCGCCCCGGACACGGCGGGCCTCGACGCGGTGCTCCTGCCCGAGACCACCTTCCCCGCCTGGACGCCGGTCCATCCCCCGGGGCCGCGGGGCTACGACCTCGGTCCGGACCTGCGGGGCTTCGTACAGGCGACGGCGCGCCGGGCGGGCGCGCCGGTCCTGTGGGGCACCATCGGGATCGAGGAGGTGGAGGGCGAGCTTCGCTACTACAACTCGGCCTTCTACAGCGATTCGACCGGACGGCGGCTGGGCGTCTACCACAAGCGGGAGCTGGTGCCGGTCGTCGAGCGGGTGCCCTTCCTGGACCCGGCGCTGTTCGAGGGCGCCGTGTCGGACGCCCTGGGCGGCTGGTTCGGCGGCTACGCCGTCGGTCCGGAGCCGGAGCTGATGCCGGCGGGGGACGCCCGCTTCGGGGTCCTGATCTGCTACGAGTCGATCTTCTCGGACGTGGCCCGGCGCTACCGGACCGCTGGCGCGGACTTCCTGGTCAACGCCACCAACGACGCCTGGTACGGCCGGGAGGAGCCCGCCTGGAGCCAGACCAGCGCCCTCTACCAGCACCCGGCGCACATGGTGATGCGGGCGGTGGAGAACCGGATCGGGGTGGCACGGCCCGCCAACACCGGCATCTCGATGACCATCGACCCCCGCGGGCGGATCCACCACCGGACCGAGCTCTTCCGGCCGGCGGCCTTCGCCGCCACGGTGCACACCACCGACGGGACCACCTTCTACGCCCGCCACGGCGACCTGGCCGGATGGGCCGCGATCCTGGCCGCCCTGGGCGTGGCGCTTGCGTCCGGCTTCTCGGGGCGGAGAGCGGGTCACGAACCGGAACGGACGGGCAGATGAGGTACCTGGTCACGTCGGCGCTGCCGTACATCAACGGGATCAAGCACCTGGGCAACCTGGTGGGCTCGATGCTCCCGGCCGACGTCTACGCGCGCTTCCTCCGGCAGGAGGAGGAAGAAGTCCTCTACATCTGCGCCACCGACGAGCACGGGGCGCCCGCCGAGATCGCCGCCCTGGAGGCGGACCGGGACGTGGCCGACTACTGCGACGAGCAGTACGAGGCGCAGGCCGACGTCTACCGCCGCTTCAACCTCTCCTTCGACCATTTCGGCCGGAGCTCCTCGGAGCACAACCACGAGCTCACCCGCCACCTCTTCGAACGGCTGGACGAGGCCGGCTTCATCTCCGAGAAGACCCTCACCCAGCTCTACTCGCCCGAGGACGGCCGCTTCCTTCCGGACCGCTACGTCATCGGCACCTGTCCCCACTGCGGCTACGAGCGGGCCCGGGGCGACCAGT
>CAYVFM010000126.1:0-4453 GCA_964450995.1 uncultured Gemmatimonadota bacterium
TACCAGACGATGACCGACGTCCCGCCCGAGGAGGTCCTCGAGCGGGCGAAGCGCTTCTACGCCGACCACACCCGCATGGAGGTGGAGGAGGAGACCCCCGACTCGGTGGCCTTCCGCGGCGAGATCGGCCGGGCGAAGCTCCGGGTGGACCGCCACCACAACCGGACCAACGTCCACGCCGAGACCGACCGGGTCGTGGGCCTGGACGTCACCGACGTCACCAAGCGGTTCCTCTACACGCTGGAGCGAGCATGACCCCGAAGCGGCCCGATCCCGGGGAGACGGAGACGCCGGAGGTGGAGGCGGAGGGGACCCTGCCCGTCCGGCTGGTGATGCCCGACCGCTGGCTGGAGCACGTCGAGCGGCTGGCCCCCGACACCACCGTGGAGGACGCCAAGCGGATCGGCCTCCGGGAGATGCTGCTGCGCGACACGGACCACCCCGACGACTTCTACGTGGAGTACGCCGAGCGCCAGGTGCCCGACGAGAGCGTCACCCTGGCCGAGCTGGGCGTCCAGCCCCGGGAGATCCTCTCCATCCGCGCCTACGACCTGGGACACTACCCCCGCTTCGAGGGCTGACCCTTCTCCAGCCGCCCGCCTACTCCAGCCGCCCGCCCGGGTGGCGCTCGAAGTAGGAGCGGGTCTCCCGCAGCACCACGCCCGAGAGCAGGATCAGGCCGATGAGGTTCGGCACCGCCATCAGGCCGTTCATGATGTCCGAGAGCAGCCAGACCACCTCGAGCTGAACGCTGGCGGCCACGGCGATGACCGCGATGAAGAGCAGGCGGTAGGGGACGATCACCTTCTCGCCCAGCAGGTACTCCAGGTTCCGCTCACCGTAGTAGGCCCAGCCCAGCATGGTGCTGAAGGCGAAGACCGCCAGGCTGCCGGCCACGATGTAGCCGCCCCACTCGCCGGGCAGGCCGGTCTGGAAGGCCGCCTGGGTGAGGTTCGCGCCCTCCAGCCCCCCGGTCCAGGCGCCGGTGGCGATGATGGCGATGCCGGTGAAGGTGCAGACCACCAGGGTGTCGATGAAGGTCTGGGTCATCGAGACCATGGCCTGGCGCACCGGCTCCTCGGTCTGGGCGGCCGCGGCGGCGATCCCCCCGGTCCCCAGGCCCGACTCGTTGGAGAAGATGCCCCGGGCCACCCCGAACCGGATCGCCTGGGCGACGCCGAAGCCCAGCGCCCCGCCCGCCGCCGAGACCGGCCGGAACGCCCCCTCGAAGACGAGGGCGAAGGCCTCGGGCACCTGCTCGAAGTTGAGGGCGATGATCACCCCGGCGCAGACCATGTAGAGCACGACCATGATCGGCACGAAGACGCCGGTGAACCGGCCGATCGAGCGGATGCCGCCCAGGATGATGGGGGCGGCGAGCCCGGCCACGACGAGCCCGGTGATCCAGGTGGGGAGCCCGAAGGAGCGGTTCACGGCGTCGGCCACCGCCTGAGACTGGACGCCGTTGCCGATGCCGAAGGCCGCCACCGCGGCGAAGAGCGCGAAGGCCCCGCCCAGCACCTTGCCGAGCTTGCCCCACCGGATCCCGTGGGCCAGGTAGAAGGCCGGTCCGCCCGCCTTCTCGCCCCGGGCGTCGGTCTCCCGGAAGTGGACGCCCAGGACCGCCTCCGAGTACTTGGTGGCCATCCCCACCAGGCCGGTGATCCACATCCAGAAGAGCGCGCCGGGCCCCCCGGCCGAGATCGCCGTGGCCACGCCGACGATGTTGCCGGTCCCCACGGTGCCGGCCAGGGCCGTCATCAGGGCCTGGAAGTGGGAGATGTCGCCGTCGGCGCCCTCCTCCTCCCTCTTCACCAGGGCGAGCCAGAGGGAGTGGCCCAGCTTCCGGAATTGCAGGCCCTTGAGAAGGACCGTTAGATATAGCCCGGTCAGAAGCAGGAGGGGGATCAGCAGCCACGGGCCCCAGACGACGCCCGAGACCTCCCCCAGCACGGCGATCAGGTCCGGTCCGCCGGCGCCCTCCTGGAGCGCCAGGGCCGTCGCGAAGCTGGCGGCGATCTCGTGCATGGTGATTGCGCCCTGTCTGAGGTGCCGTGAGGTCGAGCCGGTCGGCCGGCGGCGCCGGCCGAGGACGGCACGCAGGTTAGACGGCCCGGCGCCGGGCCGTCAACCGGCGGCGGCGACCCCCGACGTACGGTCCCCGCCGCGCCCCGACACCCCGAGGAGACACCCGTGGACGAGACCCGAGCCCCCGAAGCCGACGCCGACTCGCCCCCCGCCGCGGAGGGCGGAGCGGCCGGTCCCGACCTGCCGGATCCCGTGGACCTCCTGCCGGAGGCGGCCGCCCGGCTGGGCTACGCGGGCCTGCCCGAGCTGGTGGAGGAGGTCGGGGCCGTGGCCCGGCGGGGCAACCCGGTGGCCGCCCTCGCGGGCGGCGGCTCCGGCAAGGAGCTGCTCTACGCCCTGGCGGCCGCCGAGCGCTGCGATCCCTCCTCCCCGGAGCTCCAGACGCTGGTGCTGTGTCCCACCCCGGAGGAGGCCGACCGGGCCGCCCGGGCCCTGCACCTGCTGGGCGGCCCCACGGGCCTGGCCGCCCTGGCCTGGCTGCCCTGGCGCGAGCCGCCGGAGGGCGAGGAGCATCCCTTCGCCCAGCTCATGACGGGCCGGCCCGCCGAGCTGATGCCGCGGGTGGAGGCCGGACGGCTCAAGCTGGGCGGGCTCAAGCTCCTGGTGCTGGACGGCGTGTCGGCGCTGGAGGAGACGGGGCAGTGGGACGCGGTGGAGGCGATCCTGGACACCCTCCCGGACGACGCCCAGAAGCTGGTCACCGACGTGCGGGGCTCGGAGCGGCTCCGGGACCTGATCACGCACCAGCTCGGCCGGGCCCGGAAGTGGCCTCCGGAGCTCTTCGCCCCGGGCGGCGGCGGGGAGCCGGACCAGAACGCGCCGGCCCTGCTCGCGGCGGCCGGGGGCTCCGGGGAGGAGCGCATCGATCGGCTGGCCGACGCGCTCCGCCAGGCCGCCGGCGAGGCCGACACCGACCGGGCCGTGGTCCGGTGTCGGGACGGCGAGGAGGCCCACCGGGTGGCCACGGCCCTGGCCGCCCGCGGCGTGGAGCTCACCGACGAGGACGAGGGGCCCGGCGTCGCCGTCGCCTGGGGCGAGGACGAGCCGCGGCCGGAGGGGATCGGCGTCCTCTTCGGCCTCCCCCTCTCCCTGGAGGGGCTGCGCTGGCTCGATCGCGCCGACGTCCCTGCCGCCGTGGTGGACGCCGGCCACCGGGACCAGCTCCGACTGCTGGCCCGGCGGCAGGGCTGGCGCCTGCGGGCCGTGCCCGAGGGGCCGGCCCCGGCGGCCGGGGACCGCATCGAGCGCTGGCGCCGGCGCCTCCGGGAGCGGATCGAGGAGCGCGACGACGCGGCCGAGGCGCTCGTGCTGGAGCCGCTGATCCGGGAGCACGGCGCCGCCCGGGTGGCCGAGGCCCTGTCCGGCCTCCTGCGCGAGGGGGCGCCCGAGCCCGCGGAGGCGCCGCCGGAGCTGGAGGCCCGGCGCGCCGAGCGGCCGGGGCGTCAGGAGCGTCCGCCGCGCGGGGCGGCCCCCCGGGGGCGCGGCGGCCAGGCCGGGGGGCGCGGGTCCGGCGGGGGCGGGTCCCCGCACCAGGGGACCTGGACGCGTGTCTTCGTCAGCGCCGGAGAGCGGGACGGCGTGGGGCCCGGCGACCTGGTGGGCGCCATCACCGGCGAGACCCGGGTGACCGGCGACCAGATCGGCCGGATCGACGTGCGGGAGAGCTACTCGCTGGTGGACGTGGAGCCGGACGTGGCCGAGGAGGTCATGGCCGGCCTGACGGGCACCAGCGTCAAGGGGCGGGAGGTCGTCGCCCGCCCGGACCGGAAGAGCTGATCGGAACGCCGCGGGGGAGCCGCGGAAGGGCACCGTGCCGGCCCCGGGTCGGGCCCACACGCACCGCGAGGCCGGAGGCGCGCTCGCGCCCCGGCCCCGGTCGGTGGATCGCGCCGGGGACGTCCTCCCCGGCGTTGGCGGTCGGTCGAGCCTAGTTGACCGCGTCCTTCAGGCCCTTGCCGGCCCGGAAGCTCACCGCCGTGCTGGCGGGGATCCGGATCTTCTCGCCGGTCTGCGGATTGCGGCCCATCCGGGCGCTCCGCTCTCGGGTCTCGAAGGTCCCGAAGCCCGTGATCTGCACCTTGTCGCCCCCGTCCAGCGTGCCCGCGATGACGCCGTCGTCGGTGTCGAACAGCGCGTCGATGGCCCGCTGCGCGTCGGCCTTGGTGAAGTCCGTCGCGTCGGCGAGGGCTTCGGTCAGCTCGGTCTTGTTCATGCTGGCTCCTTGTGATGAGGTTACGAAACACCAGGCGAGAGGCGGCCTGTTGACTGAAACCAGTGTACGAGCGGCCCCGGTGGGCGTCAAGGGACGCGGTCGGCCGAAAACCCGCGCCGCGTCGGGCCGAAGGCCCGTTCCGACCCCCCTGGC
>CAYVFM010000127.1:0-4418 GCA_964450995.1 uncultured Gemmatimonadota bacterium
CGACGACGGAGGCACCCGATGACCGAGAAGGATCTCCTCGTCCTGGTGGTGGACGACGAGGAATCGCTGCGGGAGGCGCTCTCGATGCGCGTCGAGAGCTGGGGCTACCGCACCTGCACGGCCGCCACCGCCGCCGAGGCCGGCGAGCTGATCCGCGAGCGGGACCCGGACGTGGTGCTGGCCGACGTGGTCCTGCCCGACCGGTCGGGCATCGAGCTGCTGGAGGGCCTGACCGGCCACGACGAGCGCCGCCAGGTCATCCTGATGACCGCCCACGGGAGCATCGACCGGGCGGTGGACGCCATGAAGGCCGGCGCCATGGACTTCCTCACCAAGCCGCTGGACGCCGACAAGGTGCGGAGCCTGCTGGAGGCCGCCGCCGAGGAGGTGGAGCTGCAGGGCCGGGCCCGCCAGCTCGAGGACTCGCTGGAGGGCGAGGCGGGGCTGGGCCGCCTGGTGGGGGCCAGCGACCGGATGCAGGAGCTCTTCGAGACCGTGCGGGTGCTGGCCGAGAGCGACGCCTCCGCCTTCATCACCGGCGAGAGCGGCACCGGCAAGGAGATGGTGGCCCGGACCGTCCACGACCTGAGCGCCCGGGCCGACGGGCCCTTCGTGGCCCTCAACGCGTCGGCCATCCCGGAGGGGCTGATCGAGAGCGAGCTGTTCGGCCACGAGGAGGGGGCCTTCACCGGGGCCACCGAGACCCGCCGCGGCTGCTTCGAGCGGGCCGACGGCGGCACCCTCCTGCTGGACGAGATCACCGAGATGCCCCTCTCGCTCCAGCCGAAGCTGCTCCGGGTGCTGGAGGAGGACTCCGCCCGGCGGGTGGGCGGCGAGGAGGAGGTGGACTTCGACGTCCGGATCCTGGCCGCCACGAACCGGGATCCGGGGGAGGCCGTCGAGGGCGGCGACCTCCGCGAGGACCTCTTCTACCGCCTCAACGTCTTCCGCGTCTCGGTCCCTCCCCTGCACCAGCGGTCCGGGGACGTCCCCCTCCTGGCCCAGCACTTCGTCCGCGTCTTCAACGAGAAGCACGGGACCGGGGTCCGCGGCGTCCGGCCGGAGGCCCTGGAGCTGCTCGCCGACTACCCCTGGCCGGGCAACGTCCGGGAGCTGCGCAACGTGATCGAGCGGGCGACCATCGTGGCCGGGTCGGGCTGGATCGACGCCCAGGACCTGCCCCCCTACGTGGCCGAGGGGCGGGAGGGGGGCGAGCCGAGGCTGGAGATCCCCGTCGGGACCAGCATCGAGGACGCCGAGCGGGAGCTGATCCTCCGGACGCTGGAGCACGTCGACAACAACAAGGCCGAGGCCGCCCGGCGGCTGGGCGTGGACCCGAAGACGGTCCGCAACAAGCTGAAGCGCTACGGGGAGATGTGAGAACGGTGAGCGCGCCCGGACACGGCGCCGGGAGGTGACCGCGTGAGCGTCCGGACGAAGCTCCTGGCGGGCTTCGGCGCGGTGATCCTGGTCTTCACGGGCCTGGCCGTCCACCACCTGTCGGTGATCCGGGGGTCGGCGGAGACCACCCGGGAGCTCCGCCGCCTGGGCGGCCGCATGGAGGCCACCTCCGGCCGATACCTGCGGGTGCTGGACCGCGTGGAGGAGACCGCCAGCAAGTACTGGGTGACCCGGGACTCCGGCTACGCCGACCGCTACGCCGCCGCCCGCGACAGCGTCGCCGGGATGATCGAGGAGCTGGAGGAGACGCCGCTCACCGACGCCGAGCGCGGGCCCGTCCGCGAGCTGCGGGCCGCCTGGGCGGGCGGCGAGGCCCTCCCCTCCCGGCTGCCCGAATGGCTCTCGGGCCTGCCGGCGGGCGCCGCGTCGGACACCGTGGCCGCGCTCCGCGAGCGCGTGCGCCGCCTCCGGGGCCGGACCCGGGCGGTGAACCGCGCTTCCCGGGACGCGATCCGGAGCCGGGTGGAGGCCTCGGCGGAGGCCGTCGGGCGGGCCGAGACGCTCTCCTGGCTCTTCCTGGCGGTCGGGCTCCTGGCGGCCGGCGCCGCCGCCTGGTGGGCCGTCCGCTCCATCCTCCGCGGCCTCGGGCGGCTCCGGGACGGCACCCGGGCCGTGGCGGACGGCGACTTCGAGCACCGGATCCGGACCGACGGCGAGGACGAGTTCGCCGAGCTGGCCGGGGCCTTCAACGCCATGACCGCCCGGCTCGGCGAGGTGGACCGCCTCAAGCGGGACTTCCTCTCCCAGGTCTCCCACGACCTGAAGAGCCCGCTGGTCTCGGTCCGGGAGATCGACATGCTCCTGCTGGACGAGGTGCCCGGCGAGCTGAGCGACGACCAGCGGCGCCTGCTGGAGATGAGCCTCCGCTCCAGCGAGCGGCTGGCGGCGATGATCGACCGCCTGCTGGACCTGGCCCGGATGGAGGCCGACGCGGTGAGCTACGGGCCGGAGCGCGTGGACGTGGGGGAGCTGGCCCGGGAGGTGGCCGAGGAGATCCGCCCCCGGCTCCGGGGCGGCGACCGGACGCTGGAGGTGGAGGTCGCCGGCGGCCCGGCGGGCGGCCCCGTCGCCCTCGTGGACCGGGACCGGACCGTACAGGTCCTCCAGAACCTCCTGGACAACGCCCTGGAGCACGCCCCCGAGGGCGGCCGGATCCGGGTGCGGGTGGAGGGCCGCGACGGGCCGCCCGCGATGCCGGACTGGGCCGCCGCCCGCCCGCCGGGCGGCGACGGCGGGGCGCCCGGCGACGACGGGCCACCCTCAGGCGACTCCGGCGGCTCCGGCCCCGGTCCCGCCCCCTGGTTCGTGGTCACCGTGGCCGACGACGGGCCCGGCGTGCCCGCCGGCGAGCGCGCCGGGATCTTCGAGCGCTTCCGCCAGGGCGGCGACGGCGCCTCCGGCGGCGGGGTGGGCCTGGGGCTCACCCTCTGCCGCGAGATCGCCGAGGCCCACGGCGGCACCATCTGGGTCGAGGAGAGCGAGGAGGGCGGCGGGCTCTTCCGGGTGCTCCGCCCCCTCGAGCCGCCCGCCGGCACGCCGGCGGCCGAGGGCGCCCCGCCCGCGGCCGACACCGCCCCCGCCGGGGCGGAGGAGGCGCCGTGAGCGCCCGCCGGGTCCTCCCCGCCGTCGCTGCGGCCGCCCTCCTCCTGGCGCCGGCCTGCGCCACCCTGGGCTCGGGCGGCGGGGCCGGGGACCGCTTCCACCGGCTCTGGGAGCAGGGGTACTACCGCCAGGCCGTGGCCCTCTTCGAGCGCGACTCCACGGCCCTGGCCCGGGAGGGCCGGCTGGACGACCGGATGCTGTGGCGCCTGGCGCTGGCCCGGCTCCAGCCCGGGGAGGGCGGGGACGACCTCCGGGACCCCCGGGGCGCCGCCCGGGCGCTGGAGCAGCTCCTGGCCGGCGAGCCGGAGGGCGGCCGGGCGGTGGAGGCCCGCACCCTGCTGGAGCTGATCCGGACGCTGGGCACGGTCCGCACCCAGCTCGAGCGCCTCAAGGCCATCGACCTGGGCGAGCCCCCCGACGGCGGCGGGGGCGGCTGACCCGGGCGTCGGATCGCCGCCGACGGCCGGTGCCGACCGGCCCGGCCGGGGCCGACGCGCCGGGCCGGCGCCTCCGTCAGCCCGCCCCGCCCTCCCCCGTCCGGAACTGCATCTCGTAGAGCTTCCGGTAGAGGCCGTCCCGATCGTACAGCTCCCCGTGGGTCCCCCGGCCCACCACCCGTCCGTCGTCCAGCACCACGATCCGGTCGGCGCCCTGCACCGTCGAGAGCCGGTGGGCGATGACGAAGACGGTCCGGCCCTCCAGCAGCCGCTCCATGGCCCGCTGGATGAGCTGCTCGGACTCGGTGTCCAGGTGGGAGGTGGCCTCGTCCAGGATCAGGATCGGCGGGTCCCGCAGCAGGGCCCGGGCGATCCCCACCCGCTGGCGCTGGCCGCCCGAGAGCCGCACGCCCCGGTCGCCCAGGGGGGTGTCCATCCCTTCGGGCAGGTCCCGGACGAACTCGGCGGCGTGGGCCGCCTCGGTGGCCCGCCAGACCTGCTCGTCGGTCCAGCGGCCCGGGTCCCCGTAGGCGATGTTGGCCCGGACGGTGTCGTGGAAGATCACCGTCTCCTGGCTCACCACCCCCATCTGGGCGCGGAGCGAGTCCAGCGTGTACTCGCGGACGTCGCGGCCGTCCAGGACGATGCGCCCCTCGTCCGGGTCGATGAAGCGGGGGAGCAGGTCGACCAGGGTGCTCTTCCCCGCCCCGGAGGGGCCCACCAGCGCCACCACCTCGCCCCGCGCGGCCTCCAGGCTCACCTCCCGGAGCACCGGGCGGCCGGGCTCGTAGGCGAAGGTCACGTCCTCCACCCGGATCCCGTCCTCGAACCGCTCCAGCACCCGGTCGCCCTCCGGCCCCACGGGCTCGGGCTCGGCGTCCACCACCTCGAAGAAGCGGTCGGCGGCGGCCAGGGCCG
>CAYVFM010000128.1:0-4406 GCA_964450995.1 uncultured Gemmatimonadota bacterium
GGGAACAGGTGCCCGAGCTGGTAGAACTTCGTCTCCTCGGCCTCGGGGGATTCGGCGAACTCCTCCACCAGCTCCCTGAGGCCGTCGACGATCGGGCCGTAGGGGACATCCGACTCGGCGGCGTAGCAGCGGCTCTCTAGCAGGCGGACGTCCTCCAGGGCGGCCACCTCGGCGAACTCCTCCAGGAGCCGCGTCTTCCCGATTCCGGCCTCGCCGCGGATCACGATGAAGCGGCTCTCGCCCTCCATCACGTCGGCCAGGGCGTCCTTGAGGACCCGGAACTCCTCCTCCCGACCGACCATCTCGGGCCGGGGGCGCTCCCGGACGGTTCGGCCGCCGCCCGTGCGCTCGGCGCTCCGGATCTTCTCGATCAGCTCGCGGGTCTCCGCGCTGACGCCCCCGGGCAGCTCCTCCTCGAGGAAGTCCTCGTGCTCCTGGAAGTGGGCCAGGGCCGCCGACCGGTCCCCGCGGAGCCACAGGCCCTTCATGACTGCCCGGTGCGCCTCCTCGCTCAGGGGGTTCATGTCCACCAGGCGGTTGCCGGCCACCACCATCTCCCCCCATCGGCCGGCGTCGGCGCACGCGGACACCTGCCGCAGGAGCGCCTTCTCCGCCAGGCTCCGGAACCGGGTCCGCTCGCGCTCGACCCAGCGCTCGAAGTCGGGGCCGCCCACGGTCTCCAGGTCGGGGGCGAAGGGGCCGTCGTACAGCCGGACGGCCTCGTCCAGGCGGTCCTCCCGCACGGCCTCCTCGAAGGCCCGACCTTCGTAATCGAATCCCGTCGGGCCGAGGCCCACCTCGCGGTTGGTTCGGTCGAGGTCCAGGTCGGGGAGGTGCTTGCCCAGGTCGTAGAGGGCCTGGCTCAGGGAGTGTCGGGCCAGGTCCGGCTCGGTGTCCCAGAAGAGCCCCGCCAGGCGGCCCCGCTCGTGGCGGCGGTCCGGGTGGGCGGCCAGGTACACGAGCAGCGCCAGGTGCTTGCGGGAGCGGAGCTGGACGCGCTCGCCCCCTTCGTCCTCGATGGCCAGGCGGCCGAAACAGCGAAGTCGATGCGTCATGGTACGGCCCTCGATCGAAAGCTCCGGATCGCCCCGGACCCACTACGCCGGGGGGATCGTCAGAGTAGATACGCCCGGTCACATCGGTATCAACAAACGACCGGTCTGGCGCGAGGAAGCCGGAGATCGGCCCCGCGCGCCGGGCGGTGGTACCGCGTGCGCCCACCCCTGGCCGAACAACGATCTCCGTCGTTTTAACTTGCCGGGCCGGATTAGGTTTGTCAAAAAATGCCGGCGGGGGGGATCGCGGGAGTTCCCCGGGGGACGGGGAGAGAGGGGAGACCCGGGCTGGCGGTCCGGGGCTACAGGCTCAGCTCGCCCGCCCGGAGGTAGAGACGGGCCAGGGCCTCGATGCCCTCGTGGTAGACCTCCAGGTCCAGCCACTCGTCCGGCGCGTGGAGGTTGCAGCCGGGCAGGGCGAAGCCGATGGGCAGCACCTGGACGCCGAACGTCTCGGCGAACAGCGGGATGATGGGGATCGAGCCGCCCTCGCGGAGGTGGACCGGCGGGTTGCCGAAGGCCTCCTCCAGCGCCTCGGCGGCGGCGTCCGCCAGGGGGCCCTCGGGACGGGCGGCCCAGGGCCGGCCCCCGTGGAGGTCCCGGACCTCAACCTCGACGCCCTCGGGCGCCAGCTCGCGGACGTACTCGCGGGCGGCCCTCCGGATCTCGTCGGGATCCTGGTCGGGCACCAGCCGCATGGAGACCTTCGCCATCGCCTTCGCGGGGAGCACGGTCTTGGCGCCCTCGCCCGTGAACCCGGCCAGCAGGCCGTTCACGTCGCAGGTGGGCCGGTAGCCGAGCTGCTCCAGCGGGGAGTAGCCCTCCTCGCCGCCCAGCGCCGGCACCCCGGTCTCCTCCCGGTAGGCCTCCTCGTCGAAGGGGATGCGGCCGAGCTCCTCGCGGTCCTCCTCGGTGAGCGGCCGGACGTCGTCGTAGAAGCCCGGGATGGTGACCCGGCCCCGGTCGTCCTTGAGGGCGCCCACGATCTGCGCCAGGGCGTTGGCCGGGTTGACCACCGGACCGCCGTAGACGCCGGAGTGGAGATCGGAGGCGGGGCCGCGCACGTCGATCTGCAGGTAGGCGAGCCCCCGCAGACCCACGATGATGGCGGGCAGGTCGCGGCGCACCATCTGGGTGTCGGAGAGCAGGACCGCGTCGCAGTCCAGCCGGTCCCGCTCCTCGCGGAGGAAGATCTCGAGGTTGGGGCTCCCGACCTCCTCCTCCCCCTCGAGGACGACCCTGAGGTTCACCGGGATCTCCCCGTGCACCCGGTCACAGGCCTCCAGGGCCTTCAGGTGCATGTGGTTCTGGCCCTTGTTGTCGGTGGCCCCGCGGGCGTAGACGCGGCCCTCGCGGACGTCCGGCTCGAAGGGCGGCGAGGTCCACTCCTCCAGGGGATCGGCGGGCTGGACGTCGTAGTGCCCGTAGACCAGGAGCGTGGGGGCCCCGGGATCGACCTCGTGCTCGCCGAGCACGATCGGATGGCCGTCGGTCTCCAGGACCTCCGCCCGGTCCACCCCGGCCTCCTCGAGCCGCTCGGCGACCCAGCCGGCGCAGCGGGCCACGTCTTCCCGGTGCGCCCGGTCGGTGCTCACGCTGGGGATCGAGAGGTACTCGAACAGCTCGTCCTCCCGCTCCTGCCGCCGCTCGCTCAAATATCGGCCGATCTCGTCCACGGTCGTCGGACCTCCGCCTCGGGTGATCGGAAGGAAGGGCTTCTGTCCGGGGCCCGGGTCGCGCCGGGCGGCGCCGCCGGCCAGTGCCTGCGAAATGCGCGCCAGCGGTCTCCCACGAATGTTGCATGCTTAACAACCTCGCCCGCAGCTTGTACGGGAGCGTCCGTCTCGGGGCTCCGGCGCCCCCCGGCTCGCCGCCCCGAACGCCACGGAGGATGAAGATGTCTCGACCGGCCTTCCGGCACTCCCCGATCCTCCTCGCCGCGGCGGCGCTCCTCCTGTCCGCCGACCTCGCGGCCCAGGAGGTCCGCGGCAAGGTGGTGGAGCGGGGGAGCGCCGATCCCATCACCGGCGCGCTCGTCGAGCTCCTGAGCGCCACGGATTCGACGGTGGACCGCATGGTGACCGGCCTGGCCGGCAACTACGCCCTCTCGGCCCCCGGCGCCGGCACCTACCGGCTCCGGGTGGAGCGCATCGGCTACGAGCAGTGGACCTCGGACGCGCTGGAGCTGGAGGCGGGCGCCACGCTCTCGCTGCGGGCCGACGTCCCGGTCCAGGCGATCCGGCTCTCCGACCTCGACGTCTCCGCGTCCCGCCGCTGCCGCACGGGCCCGAGCGAGAGCCGCCGCACGGCGCGGATCTGGGACGAGACCCGGAAGGCGCTGGAGAGCGTCCAGGTCACCGGCCAGCGGGGTCTCCTCCGCTTCCGGATCCGGGAGTACCGCCAGCGGGCCGACCAGGAGATGGACATCGTCGAGGAGTCCTCGCAGACCTACATGGCGGTGGGCCGGCACCCCTTCGAGAGCCTGAGCGCCTCCGACCTGTCGGACGAGGGCTACGTCCGGTCGGTGGAGGTCGACGGGGAGACGCTCACCGACTACTTCGCCCCCGACGCCGAGGCGCTCCTCTCCACCGAGTTCCTGGCCGACCACTGCTTCCGGATGGCGGGCCGGGAGGACGGGATGATCGGCCTCGCCTTCCGGCCGGTGCAGGGGCGGGAGACGCCCGACATCTCGGGGACTTTCTGGCTCGACCCCCACACCGCCCAGCTCCGCCTGCTGACCTACCGGTACGCCAACGTCCAGCTTCCCTCCCACGAGCATCGCGTCGGGGGTCGGGTGGAGTTCGTCCGGCTGCCCGAGGGGTCGCTCGTCGTCCGGCAGTGGTGGATCCGGATGCCGAGGATGGGCCGCACCAGCCTCCGTCTCGAGAGCTACGTCCGCTACGGGGAGGAGGCGGTGACGGGCTACGACGTGGTCGGGGGCGAAGTGCTCGAGGTCTACGGTCCCCGGGGCGACACCCTGCGGACGGCCGAGACGGCGGCCCTGGTGGGGACGGTCCGCCGGGAGGGAACGGACGAGCCGGCGGGCGGCGCGACCGTCCGGCTCCTGGGCACGGAGCGGAGCACGGGGACCGACGGGGCGGGCTACTTCCGGCTGGACCTGCTCACCGGCGGCCGCTACGAGCTGGCGGTCCGCGATTCCCTGATGACGGCGGCCGGCCTCGCGCCCCGGGTCCGGGAGGTGGAGCTGGAGACCGGGATCTCGCGGGAGATCGAGGTCGAGCTGCCGGAGCGAGGAGCCGTGCACGATCGAATGTGTCCGGGGGAGGCGCCCGCGCCGGCCGCGGAGGGTCACCCCCGGACGGCCGCGGTGGCCGGCTTCGTCCGCGACAC
>CAYVFM010000129.1:0-4378 GCA_964450995.1 uncultured Gemmatimonadota bacterium
ACTTCACCGAGGAGGACCTGATCGCCGAGGAGACGATGGTGGTCACGGTCAGCCGGGACGGCTACGTGAAGCGCATCCCGGCCGAGGTCTACCGGCAGCAGCGTCGGGGCGGCCGCGGGGTCGCCGGCATGGGGACCAAGGACGAGGACTGGGTGGAGCACCTCTTCCTGGCCTCCACCCACGACTACCTGATGTGCTTCACCGAGGGCGGGCACGCCTACTGGCTGAAGGTCTACGAGATCCCGAAGGCCGGCCGCCAGGCCCGGGGGAGGCCCATCGTCAACCTCCTGGAAATCGACAAGGACGAGGTCATCGCCAACATGGTCCCCGTCCGGGAGTTCAGCGAGGACCACTACCTGTTGTTCGCCACCCGCGGCGGCAAGGTGAAGAAGACCCGCCTCTCGGAGTACTCCAACGTCCGCTCGCCCGGCATCAACGCCATCGAGATCCGCGAGGGCGACCGCCTCATCGACGTGCAGGTCACCGACGGCTCCAGCGAGGTGATGCTGGCCACCCGGAAGGGCATGGCGATCCGCTTCCAGGAGGACGACGCCCGTCCCATGGGGCGTGCGACCCAGGGCGTGAAGGGGATCGCCCTGGGCGACGAGGACCAGGTGGTGGGGATGGTCGTCGTCCGGCGCGACGGGACGCTGCTCACCGTGAGCCGCCGGGGGCTCGGCAAGCGCTCGGACATCGAGGACTACCGCATGCAGAAGCGGGGCGGGAAGGGCGTGATCAACCTCAAGATCTCCGAGCGCACCGGCGACGTGGTGGCGGTGAAGGAGGTCACCGACGACGACGAGCTGATGCTGGTCACCCGCAACGGGGTGATCAACCGGCAGCACGCCCGGGAGATCCGCGTCATCGGCCGCCGGACCCAGGGCGTCAAGCTCGTGGAGCTGGACGATGGGGACGAGGTGGTGGACGTGGCCCGGGTGGTCGACCGGGTCGAGTCGGACGAGGACGCGGTGGCCGAGGGGCCGGAGGCCGTCCGGGAGCTGGCTGAGCAGGTGGAGGAGGAGACCGGCGGTGAGTGAGGCCGCCGGGGGCGAGCCCCTGGTCGACCTCGAGGAGGTCCGGGCTGCGGCCCGGCGCCTCCGCGGCACGGCCCGCCGCACCCCCCTGGTCGACGGCGAGCTGCCGGGGGGCGGGCGGGTCTGGCTGAAGTGCGAGAGCCTCCAGCGCGGCGGCGCGTTCAAGGTCCGCGGCGCGTACAACTTCGTGGCGATGCTGGACGAGGAGGAGCGGGCCGCCGGCCTGGTCACCTACTCCTCCGGCAACCACGCCCAGGGGGTGGCGCTCGCCGCCCGGGCCTTCGGGCTGGAGGCCACCATCGTGATGCCGGAGGACGCCCCGGCGGTGAAGGCCCGCGGCACCCGCCGGCTCGGCGGGGAGGTGGTGCTGGAGGGCACGACCACCACCGAGCGCCGGGCCCGGGCCGAGGAGATCGCCGCCCGTACGGGCGCCACGATCGTCCCCCCCTTCGACCACCGGAACGTCATCGCCGGCCAGGGTACGGTAGCCCTGGAGGGGGTCGACCAGCTCCGCCGGGCCGCCGAGCGGGGCGAGGACGCCGCCGGCCGGCCGTCCACGTGGCTGGTCCCCGTCGGCGGCGGCGGCCTGGTCTCGGGCCACGCCGTCGTCCTCCGCGCCCTCCATCCAGGATGCCGCGTCATCGGGGTGGAGCCGGAGGGGGCGGCCGCCATGCGCCGTTCCCTGGAGGCCGGCGAGCCGGTGACGCTGGAGGGGGTGGAGACCCTGGCCGACGGCCTGAAGCCCGTCCGGCCCGGCGACCTGACCTTCCGGCACGCCCGGGAGCTGGTGGACGAGGTGGCGCTGGTGGACGAGGACGCGCTGGTGGAGGCCGTCCACTGGCACTTCGAGCGCCGGCTGGTGGTCGAGCCCAGCGGGGCCGCCACGGTCGCGGCCCTGCTCTCGGGGGCCGTGGAGCCGGGCGCCGGGAACGGGGACGTGGTGGCGACGGTCTCCGGCGGCAACGTCGACCCCGGCGTCCTGGCGGGCTGGCTGGAGGAGCTGGACGAGGAGATCCACGAGGAGCCGACGACGAGCCCATGAAGCTGCCTTCCGAGCCCCAGAGGCCGCTCATCGCGGTCTCGGTCGCGATCCGCAAGCGCGCCCGCGCCCCGTCGATGGGCGGCCTGGCCGAGACCGGGTACGTGCGGGGCGCCGAGATCGCAGGCGGCAACCCGGTGATCCTCTCGCCCGACCAGGACGAGTCCACCGTCGAGGACCTGATGGCCCTCTGCAGCGGGGTCATCCTCACCGGGGGCGAGGACGTCCACCCCGACCGCTACCAGGGCGACCCCGGGTCCGCCGGCAACGTCTCGGTGGAGCGGGACGCGCTGGAGGCCCGGCTCATCGACATGGCCATGGAGCGGGACCTGCCGATCCTCCTCCTGTGCCGGGGCATCCAGATCCTCAACGTGGTGCTGGGGGGCACGCTCTACGAGGACCTCCCCGGCCAGGAGGTCCAGGAGCTGAACCACGACCGAACCGGGAGCGACATCTCCCGGGAGATCCACGAGGTCCGGGTCGACGGCGCGGACCGTCTCGACGGGGTCTTCGAGGACGACGGCTTCCGCTGCAACTCGACCCACCACCAGGCCATCCGCGAGCTGGGCGAGGGCCTGGTGGCCGTGGGCTGGTCGGAGGACGGGATCATCGAGGCGGTGGAGTACCGCGGCGACCGGACGGACGCCTGGATCGCCGGGGTCCAGTGGCATCCCGAGCGCATGCTGGACGAGCGCACGGGGACCAACCGGCGCCTCTTCGAGCGGTTCGGCGAGGCCGTCCGGGCCAGCGCGGACGAACGGCGATGAGCGGGGCCGGGGACGGGCGGCGAACGCTGACCGCGGTCCCCGGGCTGGAGGTCGGCCACGCCCACGACGCCGACGCCAGGACCGGCTGCACGGCGATCCTGGGACCCTTCCGGGGCGCCGTCGAGGTCCGGGGACAGGCCACCGGCTCCCGGGAGCTCGACGCCCTCTCCCCCCTCCACGTGGTGCCCCGGTGCGACGCGCTCCTCCTGACCGGGGGCTCGGCCTTCGGGCTGGCGGCCGCCGACGGCGTCGTCCGCTGGCTCGAGGAGCGGGGACGCGGCTTCGAGACCCCGGCGGCCCGCGTGCCCGTGGTCCCGGCGGCGGTCCTCTACGACCTCGGCGTGGGCGACGCGTCCGTGCGCCCCGACGCCGGGATGGGGCGCCGAGCCGCGGACGCTGCGGGGCCCGGGCCCGTGGAGGAGGGGGCCGTGGGTGCCGGCTGCGGCGCCACCGTGGGCAAGCTCCGGGGCGCCGCCAGCGCGGAGCCATCGGGCCTGGGCTCCCGGGCCGACGACGGGGAGGGGCCGGCCGTGGCCGCGCTGGCGGCGGTGAACGCCTTCGGCGACGTGGTGGACCGGGCCGGCGAGATCGTGGCCGGCGCCCGGGACGAGGCCGGCGCCTTCCTGGACACCGAGCGGACCCTCCGGGAGGGCGAGCCGCCCGCGGGCTTCGGCGGCGAGGTCGGGGCCAACACCACCCTGGCGGTGGTGGCCACCGACGCCCCGCTGGACGCGACCGCGCTCCGCCGCGTGGCGCGCCAGGCCATGCACGGCCTGGTCCGGCGGGTCCGTCCGGCGGCGACGGCGTTCGACGGGGACATCGTCTTCGCCGTCAGCACCGCGCCGACGAGCGAGCCGGTGGCGATCGCCGAGGTGCTGCGGATCGGCCTCCGGGCGCAGGAGGCCCTGGAGCGGTCCGTCGAGCGGGCGGTCCGCGGAGGATCGCCGTGAGGCGGCTGCTGCTCTTCGACGTCGACGGGACCCTGGTCGACGTCGACGGGGCCGGCCGGGCCGCCGTCCGGCGGGCGCTCCTGGAGGTCTACGGCGAGACCGGGCCGGTGGACGACTTCGACTTCCACGGCAAGACCGACCCCGCCATCGTCCGGGGGCTGCTCCGGGCCGGCGGCCGCGACGACGCCTGGATCGACGACCGGATGGACCGGCTCTGGGCCCGTTACCTGGCGGCGCTGGAGGAGGAGCTGGCCGCCCGGGACGGCCGGGTCCGCCCCTGCCCGGGCGTACCGGCGCTGCTGGACCGGCTGGCCGCCGACGGACGCTTCGAGCTCGCCCTGGTCACCGGCAACGTCCGGGAGGGGGCGTGGCGGAAGCTGTCGGCCGCGGGCGTCCGGGAGCCGTTCGGCTACGGGGCCTTCGGCTCGGACGCCGAATCCCGGGACGACCTGCCGCCGCTGGCCCTGCGCCGGGCCGAGCGGCGCACCGGCCGGGCGTTCGAGCCGGGAGAGGTCTGGGTGGTGGGCGACACGCCGGCCGACGTGCGCTGCGCGAGGAGCTCCGGCCTCCGGGCCCTGGCCGTGGCCA
>CAYVFM010000130.1:0-4324 GCA_964450995.1 uncultured Gemmatimonadota bacterium
GCGTCCACCGCGTCCAGCGGGTCCCCGAGACCGAGTCCGGCGGCCGCATCCACACCTCGGCCGCCACGGTGGCGGTCCTCCCGGAGGCCCGTGAGGTGGACGTCGATCTGGACCCGAACGACCTCAAGATCGACGTCTTCCGCTCCTCGGGGCCCGGCGGGCAGTCGGTGAACACCACGGACTCGGCGGTCCGGATCACCCACGAGCCGACGGGGCTGGTGGTGAGCTGCCAGGACGAGAAGTCCCAGCACAAGAACCGCAAGAAGGCGATGAAGGTCCTGCGGAGCCGCCTGCTGGACCGGCGGATCGCCGAGCGGGAGGCGAAGCGGGCCGAGGCCCGGCGGGCCCAGGTGGGCACCGGCGACCGGTCGGCCAAGATCCGGACCTACAACTTCCCCCAGAGCCGGGTCACCGATCACCGGATCGACTACACGACCCACGCCCTGGACTCCGTGCTGGACGGCGACCTGGACGAGCTGATCGAGGCTCTCCGGATCGCCGGGCTGGAGGAGAAGCTGGAGGCGGCGGTGGGATGAGCGCCCGGGAGAAGGACGCCCCGACCGGGGCGGTGGGCCGCCCGCCGGGTCCCACCCGGGACGAGGCGATCGACGGCGTCGCCCGCGACCTGGAGGCGGCGGACGAGGAGGTGGGCGTGGACCGGCCGCGGCTGGAGGCGGAGCGCCTGGTCGCCCACGTCACCGGCGCCGACCGGGCCGAGCTCGCCCGGACCGGGGACCGCCGGCTCTCCCCGGAGGAGGCGGGGCGGCTCGCCCGGGCGGTGCGCCGCCGCCTCTCCGGGGAGCCGCTCCAGCACATCGAGGGGACCGTGGCCTTCCGGGAGCTGGTGCTGCTGGCCGACCCCCGGGCCTTCATCCCTCGCCCGGAGACCGAGCAGCTCGTGGACCGGGTGGCCCGCTGGGCGCGACGCCGGTCGGGCGGGTCCGGGGACGTGCGGACGGTGGGCCGCCCGAGGGAGGGGGACGGCGGGCGTGACGGGCCGCCGCTGGACCGCGTCCTCGACGTGGGGACGGGCTCGGGCGCCATCGCCCTGTCGCTGGTGGTGGAGGGGATCGCCGAGCGGGTGGTGGGGCTGGACGTTTCGTCGGACGCCCTCATGCAGGCGGCGGCGAACCGGAAAGGGGTCGACCTGTCGGAGGAGGAGGTCGAGCTGCGCCTGGCCTCCCGGCCGCTCTGGTCGGCCGTTCGCCGGGAGGAGCGTTTCGACGCCATCGTGTCGAACCCTCCCTACGTCACCGACGAGGAGATGGAGGACCTGCCGGCCGAGATCGTGCATCACGAGCCCCGCGAGGCGCTGGCCGGAGGCCCCGACGGCCTGGAGGTGATCCGGGAGATCGCCGACCGGGCCCGCGCCTACCTGCGGCCCGGGGGCGCGCTCTTCCTTGAGATCGGCGCCGGGCAGGGCGGGGAAGTGGACGAGCTGCTGACCGAAGTCGGGCCCTGGGCCGAGATCGAGGTCGCCCGGGACCTCTCCGGTCGGGACCGATTCGTCCGGGCCGAGCGCGCGGAGGAGGAGCGATGAAGTCACACGGATTCCCCCCCTGGGTGATCCTGGTCGTGCTGGGATCGCTGTCCTTCCTCCTGCTCCACCTGCACTTCACCACCGCCTGGGAGGGGCTCTACGCCCCCCAGCCCTGGACCGGTTGGGAGTCGGCGGCGCGGGAGGGTGTCCTGGAGCCCTGGTTCGGGTCGACGCCGGTCAGCCTCCGGGTCTCCCAGACCGTCCTCGGCGGCCTGGCCTTCGTGGTGGGCCTCCTCCGCTCCGACGAGCCGTGGCGGGCGGGCGTCGCCCTCTGGGTGGGGGTGCTGATCCCGTTGATCCCGGTGCTCTTCGGCCGCACCGTGCTCACCGACACCGGGCTCCTCGTGGTCTCGCCGATGTCCGACGAGCCGCTGACCTGGCTGGCCATCCCCCTGGAGTCGATCCGGGTCGTGGTCCCCCTCTTCGTCGGCATCGCGGCGTCGCGGATCGTCTTCTGGCTCCGGCGGATCGTCTTCGGCACCTGAGGGCCGCCGGAGGGGCGAAGCGAGCCCTCCGAACGTTCGCGCGATTCCTGCATCCTCCTTATCTTTTGACGCTCGCACGTCGAGGCGTGAACCCCAGATCCACCGGGTACCGATGGTCGACCAGCCGAACCAGCAGGACCGCAGCTCCGACCGCCGTGAGCGCATCATGGAGAAGGCGCAGGAGCTGGGGCGGATGATCGGGCAGACGTCCGAGTACGAGTACCTCCGGGCGGCGAACCAGGACATCTCCGACGACCGCGACGCCACCGAGCTCATCAACCGCTTCAAGGAGCTCCAGGAGGAGGCGGTCGAATACCTGGAACGCGGGGAGGATCCGCCCGAGGACGTCCAGGACGAGCTGGAGGAAGTCCAGGGCGAGCTGCAGGGGAGCCCCCGATACCAGTCCCTCGTCGCGGCGCAGTCGAACTTCGACAAGCTGATGCAGAAGGTCCAGAAGGCCATCGGCGAGGGCATGCAGAAGGGCAGCGAGAGCCAGATCGTCATGCCTTCATGAATCGCCTGCGGGAGCTGATCGAGCGCGGGCTCCGCACGCTGATGGAGCCCGCGGTCGAGGCGCTGGTCCGCTGGCGCATCCCGCCGAACGCCCTGAGCACGGCGGGTTTCCTCGTCACCTGCTCGTCGGGCTACTTCTTCCACCAGCACCACGTCCGGACGGCGGGGCTGCTCATCCTCCTCGGGGGCGTCTTCGACCTGCTGGACGGGACGGTGGCCCGGCGGACCGACCGGGCCTCCCCCTTCGGCGCCTTCTACGACTCCACGCTCGACCGCTTCTCCGAGATCGTCGTCTACCTCGGCCTGCTGTCGCTCTACAACGACTACCGGCTCGAGCTGGGCGACGTGGGGATGATCTACGCGGTCATGCTCGCCATGGCCGGGTCGATCATGATCAGCTACACGCGGGCTCGGGCCGAGGGGCTCGACATCCCGTGCGAGGTGGGCCTGATGCAGCGGGCCGAGCGGGTGATCCTGATCGGCAGCGCGGCGCTGGCCTTCGGCGAGATGAACCAGGGGGTGGTCCTGAAGGGGGTCATCATCGCGCTGGCCGTGCTCACCAACTTCACCTCGCTGCAGCGGGTCGCCTGGGTCTGGCGCTACACGCGGGACGACGAGGAGGCCGACGCGGAAGCGACGGGCTGAGGCGGGGCCCCGGCGGGGGCGGACGGCGGCGGACCGGGCGCGCCCTTCGGGCGGAGGGGGCGCCCCATCATATTGTAGGCTTCGAGCTGTGCGAGCCGGGCGGGACGATGCACGGGGCCGGCCCGAGCGCGACCGGAAC
Source organism: uncultured Gemmatimonadota bacterium (assembly GCA_964450995.1). Lineage (GTDB taxonomy): Bacteria > Gemmatimonadota > Gemmatimonadetes > Palauibacterales > Palauibacteraceae > CAYVFM01. The sequence goes on from CAYVFM010000130.1 coordinate 3,323, forward strand.
GAGATCAAGGGACAGGGAAGAAGAGGCGATGAGCGATACATCGAGGGAGAATGGTGACGGACTGGCGATCGCCCCGGCCGAGGGACGGCTCGGGGTGCTGCTGGTGGGGCTGGGGGCGGTGTCGACCACCTTCGTGGCGGGGGTGGAGGCCGTGCGCCGCGGGCTGAAGCGGCCCGTGGGGTCGCTGACCCAGATGAACACCATCCGCCTGGGCAAGCGGACCGAGGACCGGACCCCCCTCATCAAGGACCTGGTCCCGCTGACGGAGCTGGACGACCTGGTCTTCGGCGCCTGGGACCCCATTCCCGACGACGGGCTGGAGTCGGCACGGGTGGCGGGCGTCCTGGACTCGGACGACCTCCGGGAGCTCGGCGACTTCCTCCAGGGGATCGAGCCGATGCCGGCGGTCTTCGACAAGCGCTACGTGAAGAAGCTCGACGGCGACAACGTGAAGTCGGGCGCCGACAAGATGGAGCTGGCCGAGCAGCTCCGGGAGGACATTCGGCGCTTCAAGGAGGAGAACGGCTGCGACCGGCTGGTGATGATCTGGTGCGCCTCGACGGAGATCCACATGCGTCCCGACGAGGCGTACCTCTCGCTGGAGGCCTTCGAGGAGGCGCTCCGGGAGGACTCCGAGGCCGTCGCCCCGTCGATGATCTACGCCTACGCGGCGCTCAGGGAGGGCGTGCCCTTCGCCAACGGGGCCCCGAACCTGACCGTGGACGCCCCGGCCCTCACCGAGCTGGCCGAGCGCGAGGGCGTGCCCATCGCCGGCAAGGACTTCAAGACCGGCCAGACGCTGATGAAGACGATCCTCGCGCCGGGGCTCAAGGCTCGGATGCTGGGGGTCGAGGGCTGGTTCTCGACGAACATCCTCGGGAACCGGGACGGGCTGGTGCTGGACGACCCCGAGAGCTTCAAGACCAAGGAGGAGTCCAAGCTCGGGGTCCTGGACTACATCCTCCAGCCCGACGTCTACCCGGACCTGTACGAGGACTACTA
>CAYVFM010000131.1:0-4320 GCA_964450995.1 uncultured Gemmatimonadota bacterium
CGATGACCGGGTCCAGGTCCCCGTCCCGGGCCCGGGCGGTGAGGTCGATGCCGTATCTCTCCAGCGCCCGGTAGCGGTCCTCGGCCTCGGGATCGGTGACCCGGTGCGGGCCGCGGACGTCGTCGACGGCCTGCCGGATGACCTCCGGCCCCGCGCCGCGCTCCGAGAGCAGGTCGCCCGTAGTGCTCGCCCGATCGCCCGCCAGCGCCAGGAGCAGGTGCTCGGAGGAGACATAGGCGTCGTCCATCGACCGCGCCGCCTCGTCGGCCTCGTCCAGCACCCGGCCCAGCTCGCGGCTGACCTGCGGGGAGGCGCCGGTCTGGGTGGGCAGGCGGTCGAGGCGGCCCTCCAGCTCCCGGGCCAGGCCGTCCGGGTCGGCGCCCACCTTCTCCAGCACCGGGGCCACGACCCCGCCCTCCTGGTCCAGCAGGGCGGCCAGCAGGTGGACGTCCTCGACGGCCGGGTTGTCGGCGCGCTCGGCCCGGCGCGCCGCGTCCTGCAGCGCCTCGCGAGCCTTCACGGTGAGTCGATCGCCGGAGATCATAGTGTATCTCTATCTATATGATGGACAGTTTATTAGATGCTATAATCTCACTCGACACTTCACATCGTTGACCGGGTCCGTACTCGCTCAGTCGATGTCCACCGTCCGGGCGTCGGACGGCGCCTTCCGGGGGAGCCGGACCTCCAGCACGCCGTCCTCGAGCCGCGCCGAGACGTCCTCCTCGCGGATGTCGGGCGGCAGCCGGAGCGTCCGCCGGAAGCCGCCGTACCCCCGCTCGGTCCGGAGGACCTCCGAGCCCTCCTCCAGCTCGGGCCGGGGACGCTCGCCGGCGACGGTGAGCTCGCCGCCCAGCGTGGTGACCTTCACCCGGTCCTTTTCCACGCCCGGCAGGTCCACGAGCACCACGTAATCGCCGTCCGGGCGCCGGACCATGTCGACGCGGGGGAACCGGCGGCCGGCGGCGCCCCGGACACCCTCCAGGACCTCGCCCACCACGTCGCCCACGAGGTTCTGCATCTCCGAGATGGCGCCGCTCCAGCCGGCCTCGCCCGCCCGGTCGGCCCGCTCGCCGTCGGCCTCGCCTGCCTCCGCCCCGGCGTCGGACCGTCCGGCACCGGTCTCCGGACCCTCGTCCTGCCCGGGATCCCCGGGCGTCCCGGCCCGGGAAGGATCGCGCTCGTGTCGGCGGTCGTCGTCGGTCATGGCTCTCTCTCCCTGCCTGCAGTGGGTCCGTTCGACCCGCCTCGCGGGGGGCGTCCGGCCTCTCGTCGCGTCCCCTGAAAAGGGGCAAGAGGCGTGCCCCCCGAGGCCCGTGAAAGGGCCGTCGGGATGCGCCATCGGGGCGCGTCGGGGGCGGCGGGCCGGACCGCCCCTGTCACGATGGCAGGGGGCCCTGATCCGCTTGACATCCCGGTGCGGCCCCGGGTAGCCTGCAAGCTGTTTCCGCGCGGCCGCCGGCCGCGGCCGCGCCAGCCCGCCCGGCGTTCCCCCGAGAAGGCAGAGAGGAGCCACTCCATGGCGGAGTCGTCCGAGGCCGGGGCCGCGACCGAAGCGCGCGGCCTCCCCCCCGAGGCGTACGAGGAGATCCCCGGCGACCAGTACTCGCCCTACGTCTCCAAGGACGCGAGCCTCCCCGAGTTCACGCTCAAGGCCGTCGTCATCGGCGTCGTGCTGGGCGTGGTCTTCGGGGCGGCCAACGCCTACCTGGGCCTCCGGGTCGGGCTCACCGTCAGCGCCTCCATCCCGGCCGCGGTGATGGCCATCGCCGTCTTCCGGTTCATCCGGAGCGGCACCATCCTGGAGACCAACATCGTCCAGTCGGTGGGCTCGGCCGGCGAGTCGCTGGCGGCCGGCGTGATCTTCACCATCCCGGCGCTGTTCGTCTGGGGTCTGGACGTGAACCAGCTCGAGGTCTTCACGATGGCGGCGCTGGGGGGGCTCCTGGGCGTCCTGTTCATGATCCCGCTCCGGCGGTTCCTGATCTCCCGCGAGCACGGGAAGCTGCCCTATCCGGAAGGCACCGCCTGCGCGGAGGTGCAGGTGGCCGGCGAGACGGGAGGCTCGAAGGCGAAGCTGGTCTTCGGGGGCCTGGGCCTGGGCGGCCTCTACAAGCTCCTGGCCGACAGCAACGCCTTCCAGCTCTGGAACGAGAGCCCCGAGATCCCGCTCTGGGGCAAGGCGAAGATCGGGGCCGACGCCACGCCCGAGCTGCTGGGGGTGGGCTACATCATCGGCTGGAAGATCGCCCTGATCATGTTCAGCGGGGGCGCCCTGGCCTGGCTGGTGATCATCCCGGTCATCAACCTCGTCGGGGGCGGCCAGGTCATCTATCCCGGCGAGATCCCCGTGGCCCAGATGTCCACCGAGGAGATCTGGAACCGCTACATCCGCTACATCGGGGCCGGGGGCGTGGCCTACGGCGGGTTCATCACCCTGGTGAAGTCCTTCGGCACGATCTGGGAGAGCATCAAGATCGGCATGGAGGAGATCGGCGAGGCGGCGGGCGAGGCGACGGCCGAGCTCGCCCGGACCGACCGGGACGTGCCCCTGAAGTGGGTGGGCCTCGGCGCCCTGGTGATCTGCCTCATCATCTGGTGGGTGCCCGTCATCCCCGTGAACTGGGCGGCGGCGGTGGCCATCGTCGTCTTCTCCTTCTTCTTCGTCACCGTCTCCAGCCGGATCGTCGGGCTCATCGGCTCCAGCTCGAACCCGGTGAGCGGCATGACCATCGCCACGCTCATCGCCACCGCCCTGATCTTCGTGGCCCTGGGCATGGGCGACATGCCCGACGCCCGGATCTCGATCCTCGCCGTGGGCGCCATCGTCTGCATCGCCCTGGCCATCGCCGGCGACACCTCGCAGGACCTGAAGACCGGGTTCCTGGTGGGCGCCACCCCCTGGAAGCAGCAGGTGGGCGAGATGATCGGCGTCCTCACCTCGGCCAGCGTCATGGGCGGGGTGCTGATCCTCCTGCACGGCTCCTACGGGATCGGCAGCGAGACGCTGCCCGCCCCCCAGGCCACGCTGATGAGCCTGGTGATCGACGGCGTCCTGGAGGCCAACCTGCCCTGGAGCTTCGTGATCGTGGGCATCGTCCTGGCGGCCGCGGTCGAGCACCTTTTCAAGCAGCCGTCGCTGGCCTTCGCCGTGGGCCTCTACCTGCCGGTCTCCCTGACGACCCCCATCCTGGTGGGCGGCGGGCTCCGGAAGCTGACCGAGGCGAAGAACGAGGGGACGGTCATGGAGGACAAGCGAGAGGGCGGGGTGCTGTTCAGCTCCGGCCTCATCGCCGGCGCCGCCCTGGTGGGCGTCCTGCTGGCGGCCATCATCTTCTTCGCCGAGCAGGTGTCCTTCTTCCAGTGGCTGGTGGACAACTGGCACGTCGGCCACGCCTGGCAGGGCCCGGTCTGGATGCAGACCGTGGTGGGCATCGTGATCTTCTCCGGGCTGGCCTGGTACCTGTGGCGCACCGCGGAGTCCGCGACCGAGAACGGCCCGGCCGTCGGGTGAGCCGGGCTGACCGCGAGGCGGTGTGGCCGGCGCCCGGGCTCGGGCCGGCCGGCGCCGCCGTGGCCCTGGCCCTCCTGGCCGCCGCCTGCGGCGGGACCGAGGCCGGCGCCGGTCCCGTGCCCGACTCGGTCTACGTGGAGGCCATGGCGCGCCTGGTCCTGCTGGACACGGCCGTCTCCCCCACCCTGGAGCCGGCCCCGGAGGGCTCCGCCCTGGACTCGGCCCGGGGAGGTGTCCTGGAGCGCTACGGCGTCGACGCCGAAGAGCTGCTGGCCTTCGCCCGGGACCGCGGCGGCGAGCCCGAGCGCATGGAGGAGATCTGGCGGCGGGTCTACGAGCTGAGCGGGAAGCTGAAGGAGGAGGACTGGCGCCCGCTGCCCGACAGCCTGGATCCGCTGGCGGGCGACACGCTCCCCGGCGCGGGCGCGGATACGTCGCCCGACACCGTCGCCGGCTCGTCGGACACGGTCGGGGAAGCCGAACGCGGCGAGGGGGGACGATGAGCTCCCCCCGGGGCTCCTCCCCCCCGGCGGACGCGCCGGGGGAGAGCGCCGACGGCGCCGGACGGGAGGATCGGCGGACGGGCGAGGGCCGGACGCGGCTCTCCTGGCCGGTCGGCTGGCTGCGGGCCCTGGGCCGTTTCGGCTCCGCCGCGGTCCGCCACGCCGGACGGAGCACCATCCTCCTGGCCGCCACGGTGTCCGGGTTCCGCGAGCCTCGCCGCTACATCGGCGAGACGTTTCGCCAGGCCAAGCGCATGGGGGTGGACAGCACCGGGCTCGTCGTCCTGGTCGCGGGTCTCAGCG
>CAYVFM010000132.1:0-1619 GCA_964450995.1 uncultured Gemmatimonadota bacterium
GGGGTGGCCAACGCCCTGGTCTTCCTCATGGTCGGGCTCCGGGTGGACCTGGGGGCGCTGCAGGCCTCCCTCCCGGTCATCGCCTGCGTGGTGGCGGGGATGCTCCTCTCCCGGGCCCTCGTCGTCTACGGGACTGTCCCCGTCATCGGCAAGCTCCCGGGCACCGAGCCCATCGACCGGGGCTACCAGACCGTGATGTTCTGGGGCGGCCTGCGGGGGGCGGTCGCCCTGGCCATCGTCCTCTCCCTGCCCGAGGCCGTGGGGCCGGAGGTGCTGGAGCTCTTCATCGCGGTGAGCATGGGCGCCGTGCTCTTCACCCTGCTGGTCCAGGGGCTCACGATCCGGGGGGTCGTCCGCCACTTCGGGCTGGACGAGCCTCCGCTCTCGGACCGGGTGGCGCGGCTGGAGGGGCTGATGTCGGCCGAGGCCCGGGCGCTGGAGGAGATCCCGCGCCTGGAGGCCCAGGGCCTGCTGAGCCCCGACGTGGCGGAGGCGGCCGAGGCCGAGGGCGAGCGGGACCTGGCCGAGCTGCGCGACGAGCTGGGACGGCTCCGGGAGGAGGAGCTCGACCGGGAGCAGGAGCGCCGGATCCTCTACCTGCGCTGCCTCGGCGAGGAGAAGACCTTCTACTACCGGATGTTCACCCGGGGCCACCTCTCCGAGCGGACCTACCGCAACCTGGCCCACTCCATCGAGCTCCAGGCCGAGGCCATGCGCCACGAGGGGGAGCTGCGGGACTACACGCTCTACCCGCCCTCCGGCCGGATGGAGAACGCCCTTTTCCGCCTGCTGGATCGAATTCCCGGCCTGGGCGGGATCGTCGAGGAGCTTCGGGCCCGGCGCACCGCCCGGGACTACGAGATCGCCTGGGCCCGGGCCCGGGGGAGCGCCCGGGTCCTGGGGAACCTGGACGAGCTGGCCGACCGGGGGCGGGCCCGGGGCGGGACCGTCGAGGAGGTCCGGGCGACCTACGAAGACTGGCGGGAGGCCGCCCGCGAGCGGCTGGACGACACCGCCGAGCAGTTCCCCGAGTTCGTCTCGGCCACCCAGGAGCGACTGGCCGACCGGCTGGTGCTCCACGCCGAGAAGAGCGCCATCGAGGAGAAGGCCGAGGCGGGCATCATCCCGGAAGGGGTGGCCGAGACGGTGCTGGAGGAGAAGGACGAGGAGCTGCGGGATCTGCGGTCCACCCCCGCGCGCTCCCTGCAGGTCTCGCCGGAAGAGCTCCTCCGGAAGGTGCCCTTCTTCCGGGACCTGCCGGAGGCCGAGGTCGAGCGGGTCATCGAGCGGCTCCGCCGGCGGACGACCCCGGCCGGCGAGGCCATCGTGCGCCAGGGCGAGCGGGGCGCTTCCCTCTACCTGGTGGCCCGGGGCGAGATACGGGTGACCCGGGAGGAGGAGGGCGAGCGGCGCGAGCTGGCCACCCTCACGGCCGGGGACTTCTTCGGCGAGACCGCGCTCCTGCACGCCGTCGAGCGCACCGCCACCTGCCGGGCCGAGACGCCGTGCGCCCTGTACGAGCTGCGGCGGGAGGACGTGGAGGCGATCCGGGACGCCTGCCCCGAGATGCAGGAGGCGCTGGAGGAGGCCGACCGCCGCCGCCGCGCCGAGCACGGCGG
>CAYVFM010000132.1:1719-4285 GCA_964450995.1 uncultured Gemmatimonadota bacterium
AGTTCTCGGGCAGCTCCAGCGTCACGTAGGTGTACTGGCCCTCACCGTCTTCGCTGGTGAGGTAGAGCTGGATCCGGTGGACCGTCCCCGGCTCCAGGCCCGAGGCCGTCTCCCGATAGGTGGAGACGTCGGTGACCTCCTCGCCGTCGATCTCGGTGAGGAGCACCGGCACGCTCGGCCAGCCGCCCAGGGCCGAGACCAGGGGGCTGTTCGGCGAGACGTCGCTGATCAGCACGCCCCGGACCTCGTCGGGCAGGCCGTAGGCGCGGCGGAGCTCGGCCGGGATCGGCTCGACCTGGAGGCCCAGCCGGTTCTCCACGTCCCCGCCGGTGTCGCGGGCCTGGGCCTGCTGCTGGCCGGACTCGGCCGCGCCCAGCTCCACGTCGATCTCGAGCCGCCGCACCTCCTGCCCGGTCTGCCGGGCCACCTCGAGGGTGACCGTCTCGCCGGGCTCGTAGCCCCGGATCTTCGACTGCAGGTCCGGCACCGACTGGATCCGGTCTCCGTCCACCGAGAGCACCACGTCGCCGCGCTCGACGCCCGCCTGGCGTGCCGGGCTGCCGCCCTCCGTCAGGCGGGAGAAGTCCTGGATCTGCACGCCGCGGACCTCCTCCAGGCCCAGGTACTCGGCCAGCGCCGCGTCCACCGGGGTGATGCTGACCCCCAGCACGGCACGCCGGACCTCGCCGTAGCGCATCAGGTCCTGCACCACCTGGCGGATCAGCTTCGTGGGCACGGAGAAGCCGTAGCCCTGGTACGTGCCGGTCTCGCTCAGGATGGCCGTGCTCATCCCCACGACCTCGCCCCGGGTGTTCACCAGGGGACCGCCGGAGTTGCCGCGGTTGATGACGGCGTCGGTCTGGATGAAGTCCTCGATGGCCAGGTTGGTCTGCTGGGTGAGGATGTTGATGCTGCGCCCCTTGGCGCTGACGATGCCCGCGGTGACCGTGGAGCGAAGCACCTGGGGCCCGCCGGCGCCCTCGAAGCCGGGGCTCCCCACGGCCAGCACCCACTCGCCCACCCCTAGCTCGTCGCTGTCGCCCAGCGGAACGCTGGAGAGGTTCGGCGCGTCGATCCTCAGCAGGGCCACGTCGGTCTGGGGATCGCGGCCCACCACCTCCACGTCGTCGATCTCCCGGCGGTCGGCCAGCGTGACCGTGATGTCCCGGGCGTCCTCCACCACGTGGTTGTTGGTGACGATGTAGCCCTCGGCGTCGATGATGAAGCCCGAGCCGGTGCCGGGCCGGGTCTGCGGGGGCTCATCTTCGTCCGGCTGCTGGCGACGGAAGGGGAAGGGATGGAATCGTCGTCCGCCCTCCACCGGCTTTTCCACCCGGATCGTCACCACCGCGCCCGAGACCTCGTCGACGATGGGCGCGAAGCCCTGTTGGAAGTTCAGGCTCTCCAGCCGCTGGAGCTGCTGGTCCGAGGCGCCCATGGCCAGCTCGGCGTCCTGGACCGCCGCCATCGATCGGGGCGTCAGGTCGAGCTCGGCGGCCAGGAAGAGGCCCGCCGCGAAGGCGAGGGCCGCGGTGAGGGCGACGTTGATCTTGGATCGGAGGGCGTCGTTCATCTCGTCCGTGGGGCTGAAGTGGCGCGGGGCGAGGGGCCCCGCCGTCTGCACGCGCCCTTTCGACGTCCGGCGCGGGCGAACCGTTGTCCGGATCGAAGCGCCGCAAGGACGGTTCCGCACCGCCGCACCCGGTTCGTACCCGTCCGCCTCCGCCGGCTCCCGACCACTCCGCCGCCGCCCCCGGTTCCCGTCCACCCGCCCCGCTACCCCGCCACCGCCGCGAGGCAGCCCCCCGGGGGCGACGGTGAGCGAACCCTTCGATGCTTGCATCGGGGTGAGCGATCCGTGGTCCCCGGGGGGCTGCCGAGCCACCCGCTGACGGGGAGAACGAAAAAAGGGGCGGCGCCCCGGAGGACGCCGCCCCTCGTCACGCGGCCCGGCGGTCCGGATCCGCGCTCAGTTCTGCTCCTCGTCGACGATCTCGTAGTCGGCCTCGACCACGTCCTCGTCGTCCTCGTCCTCGGCCCCGGCGTCGCCGCCCCCGGGGCCCGCGGCGCCCATGTCGGGGCCGCCCGGGCCGCCCATGCCGCCGGGTCCGCCCATGCCGCCCGGGCCGCCGGCCGCGCCCTGCTGGCCGGCGTCGGAGTACATCTTCTGGGCGGCGCCCTGGGCGGCTTCCTGGATCGCCTCGGTGGCCGCCACGATCTCGTCGTGGTCGCCCTCCTTCAGCGCCTTCCGGCCGCGCTCCAGGGCGTCGTCGATCTCCTGGCGGTCGTCCTCGTCCAGGGCGTCCTCCCAGTCCTCGAGGTTCTTCTCGGTCTGGTAGAGGAGGGTGTCGAGCCGGTTGCGGGCCTCGATCCGCTCACGCCGCTCCTCGTCCTCCTCGGCGTGCTCCTCGGCCTCCTCGACCATCTGCTCGATCTCGTCCTCGGAGAGGCCGGAGGAGGCCTCGATGCGGATCGACTGCTCCTTGCCGGTGGCCTTGTCCTTGGCGCTCACGTTGAGGATCCCGTCCGCGTCGATGTCGAACTCGACCTCGATCTGCGGGACCCC
>CAYVFM010000133.1:0-4269 GCA_964450995.1 uncultured Gemmatimonadota bacterium
GACTTCGAGGAGCTGTCGGTGGGCGACGAGGCCGACTTCACGAAGACCGTCACCGAGGCCGACGTGACGCTCTTCGCGGGGATCACCGGGGACTTCAACCCGGCCCACGTGAACGAGGAGGCGGCCCGCCGCGGCCGCTTCGGCGGCCGGATCGCGCACGGGATGCTGACCGCCGGGCTGGTCTCCGCGGTGCTGGGCACCCGGCTGCCGGGACCCGGCTGCATCTACGTGGGCCAGACGCTCCGCTTCACCCGGCCGGTCCGCATCGGCGACACGGTGACGGCCCGGGTGGAGGTGACGGAGCTCCGGCCGGAGGGACGGCGGGTGATCCTCGAGACCACCTGCCGCAACCAGGAGGGAGAGACGGTCCTCGAGGGGGAGGCGGAAGTCAAGGTGCCAGAGTAGCTCGCCGTCAGGAGGAAACGACCGCTGGAAGAGGCGCGCCGGGGCCGGAGGCGGCCCGGGCGCGGAACGCGAATCGAACCAGGAGGCAGAGGATGAGCAGGCAACGCTGTAGAGAGTGGGCCCGCCGGGCCGCGGCCTCGATGGCCGTGGGGCTGGGCCTGGCGCTGCTGCCGGCGCTCGCGTCGGCCCAGCAGCAGGGCGTGATCGAGGGGAGCGTCGTCGACGAGGGCGGCACGCCGCTGCAAAACGCGCAGGTGGCGGTCGTGGGCACCCGGCTGGGTGACCTGACCGACGCCGCCGGCCGATTTCGCGTCACGGGCGTGCCGGCCGGGACGCATTCCCTCGAGGTTCGGCTGGCGGGCTTCCGCCGCGCCGACGTCACCGGGGTGCAGGTGGAGGCGGGCGAGGTCGCGACCGTGGAGATCACGATGAGCCGCTCCGCCTACGAGCTGGGCGGCCTGGTGGTCTCGGCCTCGCGTCAGGCGCAGCGGATCACCGAGGCGCCGGCCACGATCACCAAGATCAACACCGACGAGATCATGAACTCGACCGGGAACTCCTTCAACGGAGCCCTCAAGGAGGTGAAGGGGCTCGAGTACATCCAGGTCGGGATGACGAGCGTGGCCGTGAACGCCCGCGGCTTCAACTCCTCCTTCAACAACCGGATGCTGATGCTGGAGGACGGCCGGGTGGCGGTGCTGCCCGGGAACGGGCTCCCGGTGGGCCAGTTCACCGCCATCCCGAAGGTCGACCTGGAGAGCATCGAGGTGCTGGTCGGTCCCGGCGCCTCGCTGTACGGCCAGGACGCCTCGAACGGCGTCATCAGCCTGCAGACGAAGGATCCGCGGGAGCACCCCGGCACGATCGCCGAGGTGACGACGGGAACCCGCGACTACTTCGACGTCCAGTTCCGCCACGCCGGCGTCCTGGGGGACGGAAACTGGGGCTACAAGTTCTCCGGCGAGTGGCAGGAGGCCGACGAGTTCAACAACCGGCTCAACTACGGCTCGGCCGAGGAGCCACTGCTCGAGATCGGGGCCGACTGGCAGACCAGCGTCGCCCGGGGCGAGGGCTCGCTCGTCTACTACGACGACGCGATGGACAACCTCCGCGTCGAGCTGTCGGGCGGCTGGAGCCAGTCCGACGGAATGGGCCAGACCAACGCCGGCCGCAACCGCTTCGAGGACTGGGAGTACAGCTTCCAGCAGCTCCGGGCGTCGACCGACAACCTCTACTTCAGCCTCTACCACACCCACTCGCAGTCGGGGGAGACGTTCGCGGTGAACAGCTTCACGGCGAACCGCGCGGCGCTGCCGGGCCTCTCCGACGACTCGGTCAAGGCCCTCTCGGACTTCCCGCTGAACTCGGATCTCTTCGCGGCGGACTTCCAGCACAACTTCCGGGTGCCCGAGCTCCTGAACACCCGGATCGTCTGGGGCGGACAGTTCCGCCACGACGACATCAGCAGCAGGCGGCAGTGGCTGACCGACCGGCTGACGGGAGAGAACATCGGGATCGACCAGGGCGGGCTGTTCGCCCAGACCGAGACGCCGCTCACGTCGAAGTGGGACCTGATCCTCGGCGCACGGTGGGACGACCACCAGGACTACGCGTCGCAGATCAGCCCCACCGCGGGGATCAGCTTCAGCCCGTCCGAGGACCAGACGCTGCGGGCCACCTTCCGCGAGGCGTTCAAGTCACCCACGACGCTCCAGACCCACTTCGCGTTTCCCGACTTCGCCATCCTGGGGCCGGTCGGGATCGGCCTCTTCGGCAACCGGAACGGCTTCGAGATCATCGACTCCCAGGGCGAGGTGGTCCGGGAGCTCGAGCCCCTGGTGCCCGAGGTCAACCAGACCTGGGAGCTCGGCTACAAGGGCGTGCTGGGCGACCAGTGGTATCTGGACGCGGCGCTCTGGTACGCCGACTACGACGACTTCTTCAGCTCCCTGCTCCCCATCAACGACATCGCGGCCGGGGAGCTGGTGCTGGATCAGGACGGAGAGCCGATCGTCAGCGAGGCCGGCCGGCCCCAGGTCGTGCTCACCTATCAGAATCTCGGCGCCGCCAAGGTGATGGGCCTGGACGCCGGGGTCAGCTTCGCGCCGACCTCGGACATGGTGTTCAAGGGCACCTTCTCGTGGATCGATCTGAACGAGGGCGAGGGGAACTTCCCGCCCCTCAACGCCGCTCCGGTGCGGTGGACCCTGGGCGCCGACTTCGACAACCTGCTCGGTAAGGGTTCTGCCGGCGTCCTGGTGCGGCACACGACGGGCTATCCGTTCAGCTCGGGGATCAACGTGGGCCGGATCCCGACCTTCGAGACGGTCGACCTGAACTTCGGCTACCAGCTCCCCTGGGAGGGCCTCGAGGTCCGGCTGGAGGCCGAGAACCTGTTCAGCTGCCGGTCGCTCGAGAACACCGTGTCCCCGTCCCTGGCGGGCGGCACGCCCATCCGGCCGCCGCAGCTGGACGACGGCCAGACCGAGGCGGACCTGGACGGCTCGCACGCCTGCGGCTTCGACGTGCCGCACGTCGAGATGGTCAACATGCCGGGCGTCGAGACGTCGGTGTTCCTCGGGCTCCGGTGGACGAACTAGCGGGCGTTCCCGCGACCGCCGCGCTGCTGCTCGCGCTCGCATCCGCCGGGGTACCGGCGGGTGCGGCCGGGCAGGAGCGGCCGGGCGGCGCCGACGAGCCAGTGAGAGGAGGGGAGGTGTCGATCGAGGGGACTTTCGTCGAGGGCAAGCACGAGACTGAGCACGGGAGCCGTCGGTATCGCCTTTGGGTTCCGGAGCGCGCGCCGCCCCCGGACGGACGCCCGCTGCTGGTGATGCTGCACGGTTGCACCCAGGACCCGGCGGATTTCGCCGCCGGCACGCGGATGCACGAGGAGGCCGGGGCCGAGGGCTGGCTGGTCCTCTTCCCCGAGCAGCCGGCCCGCGCCCATCCCCAGCGGTGCTGGAACTGGTACCGGCCCGCCGACCAGGGGCCGGGCTCGGGCGAGCCCGCGATCCTGGCCGGGATGATCGAGCACGTGATCGAGGAGCGGGACGTCGACCCGGGCCGCGTGCGGGTGGCGGGCATCTCGGCGGGGGCGGGGATGGCCCTGGTGCTGGCGGCGGTGCGGCCCGACCTCTTCGACGGGATCGGCCTCCACTCGGGGGTGCCCTACGCCTCCGCCCGGAGCCGGGAGGAGGCGATCGCGGTGATGGCCGGCGAGGGCCCCGACCGCCGGGAGCTCACCCACCGCCTCCGGGCCGCGCGGACGGAGGCCGCGGGGGACGCCTCGTCGGCGATCCCCCTGCCGCCCCTGGTGGTCTTCCACGGCACCGACGACGAGGCCGTCGACCCGTCGAACGCCCGGCGGATTTTGGCCGCCTGGCACGGGGCGGCGGCCCTGCTGGCCGACGACGCGGAGACGGAGGCGGGGCACCCCGCCGTGGCCGAGGCGCCCCGGGAGCCGGATCCGCCGCCGGACCTCCCCGACCCCGCCGATCGGGAGCGGAGCGAGGAGGGGCGGCCTTTCGAGCGGCTCCGCTGGCCCGCCGGCGCCGGCCGGGGCCCGATGGAGCTGTGGCGGGTGGAGGGGCTCGGCCACGCCTGGTCCGGCGGCCGGGCCGAGGGCAGCTACGCCGACCCGCGGGGGCCGTCGGCCACCCGGGCCCTGATCCGGTTCTTCCGCCGGACGGCGGGGGGCGGCGAGTGACGGGGGCGGGGCCCGAGGGGGCGCCCGGGGGGACGGGCTTCGAGGGGCCCGCCTTCCCGCGGCGGGACGACCCGATCCGCTTCTGGTCCCGGCGCGCGCCCGGCCGGGTCGGCCTGGAGGTGCCGTCCGCGGACCGGCGGCTGAGCTACCGGGCC
>CAYVFM010000134.1:0-4176 GCA_964450995.1 uncultured Gemmatimonadota bacterium
GCCTCCAGCGCGCCGTTCAGGGTCCCGAGCATTCAACCGCCGGTGGTGGCCACCATGTAGTCCACCGGCAGCGGCAGGTCCTCGCCCTCGAGGCCGTACGCCTCCTTCACCGGCCCGTGGACGCCGATCTCCACCTGCTCCCCGGTGGGCAGGGAGGCCCGGCGGTGGACGCCCTCCACCTTGCGGACCGTCGAACGGACGACGTAGAACGGCTCGTCGGACATCGCTCTCTCCTCGCTCGATCTGCGGGTCGTCGGCGGCCGGTCCGTCCGGCCGCCCGGGTCAGCGCACGAAGACGGAGGACAGGGCCAGGTTGTCCTGGATCGTCCATCCCACCACGTCGTCCGGCTCCACCTGGATCGGGTCCGAGATGAACGCCTGGTTCGATCCCACGGGGTCGGCGGCCAGCCGGATCTCCTGCCGGCCCCCGACGAACCCTCTCGGCAGCTCGTAGGTTTCCTCGCCCTGGCTGGAGAGCACGCCCAGCGAAGTCCACGAGGCGCCGGAGATGGCGTAGACGTGGATGTTCTTCCAGGCCAGGTTCCGGACCTCCACCGTGATCCCGGGTTTCTCGTCGCTTCCCGGGCCGGCCTCGCCGGGCTGGCGGCCGAAGAGCCCGCAGGCCGCCACGGCCAGGAGGAGGACGGCCGGCGCGAGCCGACGCAGGATCCGGCGGGGTTCGGTGCAGGGGGTCGGGGCGGGATCGCTCATGTCGGCTCCTCTGTTCGGGCAGCTCGTCGCTCGGACGAACCGTGCCGGCCCGCGTGCGCGTTCCCGCCGGCCGGCTCCGCTCAGCTCCGGGTCTCCAGCTCCAGGAGCTGCTCCTTGTACCCCGTCCCCGCCGTGTACCCTCCCAGGGCGCCGTCGCTCCGGACGACCCGGTGACAGGGGATCAGGATGGGGACCGGGTTCCGGCCCAGCGCCGACCCCACCGCGCGGCTGGCATCGGGCCGGTCGATCCGCTCCGCCAGCTCGCCGTAGGTGATCGTCCCGCCGAAGGGGATCTCCGCCGTCGCCTCCAGCACGGTCTGCTGGAACTCGGTCAGCCCCGTCAGGTCGGCCGAGAGGTCGAAGCTCCGGCGGTCGCCGGCGAAGTACCCCAGCACCTGCTCCGCCGTCCCCTCCAGCCGGTCGGGAGCGTGCTTGACGCCCCAGAGGGGGAAGTCCTCGGTGAGCCCCTCGGCCCTCGCCTCCGGGTCGTCCACCCCCCAGCTCAGGCGGAGCACCCCCTTCGGCGTCGCCGCCAGGAAGGTCGGACCGAACGGGCTCTCGAACTCCGTCCAACGGATCATCTCGGCATCCTCCGCTGCAGCAGATCCAGCAGGCCTCCGGGATTCGACACGTTCAGCCAGTGGCCGCCCTCCAGCCTGTGCAGCCGGACCGGGGCCCCGCCGGCGGCGGCCTCCTCCACCCGGCAGACCTCGTCCTCGTCCATCACGTCCGACCCCTCCGCCTTCACCACGTGGACCTCCAGCCCGGCCGGCGGCTCCTCGATCACCCGCCAGAGGTCCCGGTCGAAGAAGTCCCGGAGGAGCGCGGCCAGGGCGTCCACGTCCAGCGCCCATCGGAGCCCCTCGTCCGTCTCCTCCAGGTTGGTCGCCATCCAGCGGCCGACCCGGGACGGGAAGCCCTCCTCGCCCAGCGCGGCCACGGCCTCCTCCCGGTCCGCGAAGGGGCCCGTCCGCCGGCGCAGGGCCCCCAGCATCTCCACCGCCGAACCCTCCGGCTCCCGGGCCGAGGGCGTCGAGTCCAGCACCCAGACCTGCTCCAGCCCCTCGGGCGCCCGGCCGGCCGCCTCCAGCGCCACCTTGCCGCCGAAGGAGTGGCCGATCAGCGCCCGGGAGCGCGGCGCTCCCGCCTCGACGGTGGCCCGGAGGTCGTCGGCGCACGCCTCCAGTGTGTGGGGCGGCGGGGCCTCGCGCGAGCCCCCGTGCAGCCGGAGGTCCACGAGCAGCCCGCCCCAGCCGGGCCGGGCCTCCACCAGGCGCCGGGCCATCGAGCGCCAGTTGCGGCCGGCGCCGAAGATCCCGTGGAGGAAGTGGGCCCACCCGGACGGGCTCCCCTCGTCGGGCCGGACCTCCTCGGTGGCGAGCCGGACGCCGGCGCCGGGCGCCGGGCCGGGCGGGGGCGGCGGGGCCGTCACGCCGGGACCCGGTCACCCACGCGCTCGACGTGGTCCAGGAAGTCGGCGTAGACCTCGTGCCCGCCCACGGTGGAGGCGTCGCCCACCACCACCAGCTTCCGCCGGGCCCGGGTCAGCGCGACGTTCAGGCGGCGGACGTCCTCCAGGAAGCCCAGCTCGCCCCGGTCGTTGCTCCGGACCAGGGAGATGACGATCGCCTCCTTCTCCCGCCCCTGGAAGCCGTCCACCGTCCGGACCTCCAGCTCCTCCTCGTCCAGCGCCCGGTCGATCAGGTCCACCTGGTCGGCGTAGGGCGAGATGACCCCCACGTCGCGGGCCCGGAGGCCGGCCCAGAGGAAGTTCTCGGCGATGCGGGCGGCCAGCTCCGCCTCGGCCGGGTTCTCCCGGGAGGAGGAGTCGCCCCGCTGGCGCTCCGGCGCGTCGACGCCCGAGGTGTCCACGAAGACCACCGGCTCCTCGGGCAGCGTCACCCGCCGCAGGTCGCCCGCCACCCGGGCGTCGTCGTAGCCCAGCCCCCGGAGGGTGTGATCCCGCACCTCCCCGGCGGCCCGCAGCCGGCTGCCGTAGAAGCGCTCGCCGGAGAAGGACATGATCTTCTCGTGCATCCGGTACTGGACCTCGAGCATCTCCAGCACCCGGTCGCCGTGGCGGTCGGCCATCCGCTCGAAGAGCGAGCGGTCCAGCCCCCGGTCGGCGGCCTCCAGGCTGAGCACGGTGGGCGGGAGCTGGCGGTGGTCCCCCGCCATCACGACGCGGTCGGCCAGGGTCAGCGGGACCAGGCAGGAGGGCTCGGTGGCCTGGGTCGCCTCGTCGATCACCACGACGTCGAACGACCGGTCGGCCAGCAGGCCGCTGCCCGCGGTGGAGTTGGTCGAGCACACCACGTCGGCCGACCGGATCAGCTCGTCGACGGCCCGGTCCTCGAGCCGGTCGGAGCGCTCGAACAGCTCGTCGGCCTCCTCCTGCAGCTCGATCCACTCGGCCATCTCGGTCACTTTCTCCGCCGAGACGCCCCGGGAGCCCCGCCCCCGGTCGGCCAGCTCCAGGATCTTCTCGTTCGACATCCCGCGGCGCCACCGCCCCGAGGGGTGGGTCAGCTCGTCCTGGCGGTCCTTGATCGCGAAGGCCTCCTCCCGGAGCTCCCGGGAGGCCCGCCAGGCTTCGTGCTCCCGGACCCGGGCGTCCAGCGTGTGCTCCCGGAGGGCGGGCGTCACCCGGGCCGGGTGGCCCACCCGGACCACGTCCGCGCCGCCGGCCACCAGCATCTCCACCATGTTGTCCACGGCCACGTTGGAGTCGGCCGTGCACAGGACGGTGCGACCGCGGGCCACGTGCTGGCGGGCGATCTCCATGGCCGTGGTGGTCTTGCCCGTCCCCGGCGGCCCGTGGACCAGGAAGAGGTCGTCAGCGCCGAGGGCCCGGCGGACGGCCCCGCGCTGGGAGTCGTCCAGCCGCTCCTCGAGCCATCCGTCCACCTCCGCGGGCTCGGCCGGCGCCGGTTCGGCCCGCCCCACCAGGACGTCCCGGAGCCGGGCCAGACGGCCGTCGGCGTCCTCCAGCTCGTCCAGGGCCTCGAGCATCCGCCGGTAGGGGATGTCGTTGACGTAGAGGTCCATCCGGAGGCCCTTGCCGAAGAGGAACCCCGGCGGCCGGCCGTCGAAGGCGGCGGTGATCGAGTAGTTCGTCTTCTCCACCACGGTGCCGGTGGGGTTGTCGTCCCGGAGGGGGTCGTCCTTCGAGAGCATCACCAGGTCGCCCACCGTGATCTCGGTCTCCGGCAGCTCGTTCCCCGGCCGCCGCAGGAGCTTCACCAGATGCCCCTCCAGGGCCTCGCCCTCGTCGCGGCCCCGCATCCCGAGGATCGCCCGGCCCCGGGCCTGGCGCTCCTCGCCGGAGAGGGAGCGGATCTCCCGCTCGTGCCGGTCCATCTCCTCCTCGCGCTCGAGCTGGACCAGCCCGCGGAAGCGCTCGAGGTAGCTCTCCAGGCCGGCGATCTCGGGGGCGTCGACGGTGGTCGCCATGGTCTCCGGTCG
>CAYVFM010000135.1:0-4153 GCA_964450995.1 uncultured Gemmatimonadota bacterium
CCGCGAGCGGCCCGCCCAGTACTTCTGGTTCCACCGCCGCTGGAAGACGGAGCCGCCCCGGACCCGTCGCGCACCGGGCGGGTAGACCGGGAACGCGAGTCGACGCCGCGGCCCGGCCCCGCCGGTCCGTCCGGGCCGCGGCCCCCGAACAACACCAGCCGAAGAGAGCCTTGATCTACGTCGGCCTCCCCGTCCACGACGAGCGCCACACCGTCGGCGTCCTGATGTGGCGCATCCGCAAGGAGATGGTCCGCGAGGACCAGGACTTCCGCGTGGTCGTGGTGGACGACGGGTCCACCGACGGCACGGCCGGGGTGCTGGAGCCCTACCGGCGGATCCTCCCGCTCAAGGTCCTGAGCCACGATCGGTCCGGGGGCTACGCCGCCTGCCTGGAGCGGATCGTCCGGCTGGTGCTGGACGACTCGGGCTACCACAAGCGGGACGCCCTGCTCACCCTGGAGGCCGACTTCACCCACGACCCGGCGGCGATCCCGGAGATGCTCCGGGCCTTCCAGAGCGGGGCGGACCTGGTCCACGGCGTCCCCCGCCGACGCGGCTCCGTCCCCCGGGCCGTGCGCTGGGCCCGGCGCCTGGTGTCGCTGGCGGCCGGCGACCTGCCCCTGCCCCCGGAGGTCGAGGACCCCTTCGGCGGCTTCCGCCTCCACCGGCTCTTCGTGCTGCGCCGGATCCTGGAGGAGCTGGAGGAGGACGAGCCGATGCTCCGCTACGACGGCTGGGCCGCCAACGCGGAGCTGCTCATCAAGGCCCTGCCCCACGCCCGCCAGGTGGATCAGGTCGACTTCGACCTGGACTACACCCGGCGTTACCGGGACAGCCGGTTCCGCCTGCTGTCCGAGCTCTGGGACGTCTTCCGGGCCGGCCGCGACCGGGAGCTCCGTCGCCGCGGCCCGGAGCTGAGGGTGGAGGGCGGCGCCGGCTGAGCCCGGCGGTGTATGAAAGGATCCATGTCCCTCTCCGGCGCCTCACCCCGTCAGCGGTCCGAACCGGCTGCCCGCCCCGCGCCGGGGCGGCGTCTCGGCGCGGCCGCGGCCCTCCTGGCGGGCGGGGTCCTTCTGGTCGGGGCCGCGCCGCTGGCTGCCCAGGGGAGCTCGGGCGCCCCCGCGGCCTCCGACTCCGCGTCGGCCGACGCCGGGTCGCCGGAGGCCGGCGCCTGGCGCTTCCCGGTGGGCGAGCGGGCGGTCTACGACGTCCGGGTGGCCCTGGGCTCGGTGCCCTCGCCCCGGCCGCTGGGCGAGGCCCGGCTGACGGTCGAGGACACGGAGCGGATCGACGGGACCCGGACCTACCGGACCTCCCTGGAGGTGGAGGGCAGGGTCCCCCTGGTCTACCGGATGGACGACCGGCAGGTGAGCTGGATCGCCCCCGACCCGATCCGGTCGCTCCGCTACCTGGAGCGGCTGCGGGAGGGCGACTACCGGCGCCACCGGAAGTACCGGCTCGACCAGGAGGCGGGCGTCTACACCCGCTACGACCGGGAGGACGGGGCGTGGCGGGAGGTGGAGGAGGAGGCCCGCGTGCCGATGCCGGCGAACGCACTGGACGAGGTCTCGTTCCTCTACTTCGTCCGCTCCGTGCCCCTGGAGCCCGGCGCCACCTACCGGTACGAGCGCTTCTTCGAGCCCGACGGCAACCCGGTGGTGCTCGAGGTGCTCGGCCGGGAGACGGTCCGGGTGCCGGCCGGGTCCTTCGAGACGGTGGTGGTCCGGCCGGTCCTCCAGGTCGACGGGCTCTTCGCCGAGGGAGGGCGGGCCCGGGTCTGGATCACCGACGACGAGCGGCGGCTCATCGTGAAGATCGAGAGCAGCATGAAGGTCGGCCGGGTGGACATGCACCTGCGATCGTACGAGCCGGGGGAGGGCGAGAGTGGATCCTGAGGCCGGCTCTGGTTTTTGATCGGTCGCGGGTGCGGGCGTAGATTGAGCACCGTTCCCGCGTGTCCGCCCGTGCGGCGATCCGGGGCGGGGACGGACCCACCGACCGACGAGACGACCGAGCGACGCGCCGACGCGGCGCATCCCATGGAGGCATAGAGGAGGATCAGTTGGGCAAGGGCAAGTACGAGCCGACGGACCTGGAGCGGGCGCGGGACGAGCTGTTCAGCCACATCCGGCGCTGCGACGTCCTCCAGGCCACGCCGCAGCAGCAGGAGGAGTGGCTGGACGACACCATCGAGTACCTGACCGACCGCTACCCGGCCCTGGACCGGAAGGACCTGGCCGAACTGCGGCAGCTCGGCGACCGCTACTGCCGGCCGCCGGTCCCCCACGGAGACGTCGACGCCCGGGAGCACTGGGCGGAGGACGCCCCCACGGCCACGGCCGAGGAGCCGGAGGAGGCCGTCGAGCCCGAGGCAGTGGACGCCGAGGCCGTCGAGGCCCAGCCGGCGCCCGACGCCGAGGTCCCCTCGTCCTGACCGGCCGACGCGCCGCCCCGCACGAGACGACCACGAAACCCGAGGTCAACCCAAGCTGAGACCCGGACTCCGGCTCTCCCCGCTCCCTCCGTCCGGCGCGCCCCCCCGCCGCGCACCGGTGTCGAGCGGCGGCCCCGACGCGCCCCCCGGGTCCGGACCACGGGGCGAGGCCCGGCCCGCCGGGAGGCGCTCCGCCTGATGGACCCCGCCCTCCCGCTCAAGATCGTCATCGCCCTCGTGTGCCTGGGGGCGAACGCGTTCTTCGTGGCCGCGGAGTTCGCGCTGGTCAAGGTGCGCCGCACCCGGGTCCGGGAGCTGGCGGCGAGCGGCGACCGGCTGGCGCGCTCGGTGGAGCGGTCCGTGGAGAACCTGGACCGCTCGATCTCGGGCTGCCAGCTCGGCATCACCCTGGCGTCGCTGGGGCTTGGCTGGATCGGCGAGCCGGCGGTGGCCGAGCCCCTCTCCCACCTCTTCTCGACGCTGCCGGGCGCCTGGAGCACCTTCCTCACCCACGGCACCGCGGTGGCGGTGGCCTTCCTGTTCATCACCTTCCTCCACATCGTCCTGGGCGAGCTGGCGCCCAAGACCGCGGCCCTGGTCCGGCCGGAGATGGTGAGCCGGGCCGTGGCGATGCCGCTGAACGCCTTCAACTTCGTCACCGGTCCCGCCGTCTGGTTCCTGAACGGCACCGCCAACCTGATCGTGGACCTGCTGGGGCTCGACCGGACGGGGGTCACCGAGGGCCACGTGCACAGCCCCGAGGAGATCCAGATGCTGCTGGAGCAGAGCCTCCAGGGCGGCACGGTGGAGCAGGACGAGGAGGCGATGATCCACGGCGTCTTCGAGCTGACCCGCACGGTGGCCCGGGAGGTGATGACGCCCCGGACCGACATCGTGGCGGTGCCGGTGGACGCCTCGGTGGACGAGGTGCTGGCCACCTCCTCGGAGTCCGGCTACTCCCGCTTCCCCGTCTACCGCGGCTCGCTGGACGAGGTGGTGGGGGTGCTGCTGATCAAGGACGTCCTCCCCTGGATCCAGGAGCCGCCCGAGGACCCCTTCGACGCGGAGGCGCTGGCCCGCGACGCCATCTTCGTCCCCGACACCAAGCCGGTGGACGACCTTCTGGCCGAGCTCCGCCGCCAGAAGGTGCACATGGCCGTGGTGGTGGACGAGTTCGGCGGCACCGACGGCATCGTCACCCTCGAGGACCTGGTGGAGGAGATCGTCGGCGACATCTACGACGAGCACGACGTCGCCCGGGCGGAGGTGCGGGTGGACGGCGAGGGGCGGATCCTGGTGGCCGGCACGGCGAGCCTCTCCGATCTGGCCGAGCGGTTCGAGCTGGAGGGGGTGGACACGCTGGACTACGATACCGTCGCGGGCTACGTCATGGGCGAGCTGGGGCACATCCCCGAGGACGGCGAGCGGGTGGCCCTGGACGGCGCCCAGCTCGAGGTGCTGGAGACCCGCGACCGCCGCGTGGCCCGGCTGGAGCTCCACCTGCCCGAAGAGGAGGACGAGGAGCGCGAGGAGGCGCCGGCCGCCGGGGAGGAGCCGGAGGGAGGGACCGCCGGGAGCTGAGCCCCGGCCCCGTCCGACCGCTGAGCCCCGGCCCCGGCCGACCGCAGGAGCGAGCGAGAAGCGCGCAATCCCGACGACGAGGCCCCATGACGACCCACCGCACCACGATCCGATCCGCCGCCCTCGCCGCCGCGCTGC
>CAYVFM010000136.1:0-4149 GCA_964450995.1 uncultured Gemmatimonadota bacterium
ACCGACTCGTCCAGCCAGGACGTCTCGGTCTCCTCGTCGACGGCCGGCGGCTTCCACGTGGGCGATCTCGACGGCAGCCAGAGCAGCCAGGGCTCGACCTGGTCGGCCTCGGTGACCGTCACCGCCCACGACGACAGCCACAACGCCGAGGAGGGCTCCACGGTCAGCTTCGACTTCAGCGGCCGTGACGTGAGCGGCAGCACCTCCTGCACCACCGGCACCGACGGCACCTGCACGGTCAGCGTGAGCAACATCCGTAAGCGGACCGGCAGCGTGACGTTCAGCGTGACGGATCTGAGCGACGCCGACGGCAGCTACGACGCCACGGCGAACCACGATCCGGACGGCGACAGCGACGGTACCACCATCACGGTGAACAAGTGATCCGGAGCTGAAGCCCGACGCCGAGAGGCGCGACGACGCCCGTCCAGCGGGGACCTCCCGCCGGGCGGGCGTTCGTCGTTTCGGGGCCCCGGGAGGAGCCGTAGGTTGTCCGTCGTGACCGATCGTCGTTCGCTCCCGCTCTCCCTCCTGATGGTCGCCGCGCTCGTCGCGGCGGGGACGGGAGGGTGCGGACCCGCGCCGGACGGCGGCGGGCCGTCGGAGGACACCGTCGACCGGAGGGACACCGTGGCGAGCGACTCGGGCCGGGAGCGAACCATCCACGAGGTGCTGGCCGCCCGCCGGGAGGCCTGGATGGCCCGCCCGGAGGTCACCGGCGTCGGGATCGGGCGGTGCGGGGAAGATCCCTGCATCGTGATCTACCTCCTGCGTCGCTCCGAGGCGGCCGAGGCGGCGCTCCCCGACAGCGTGGACGGCCATCCCGTGCGGCTGGAGGTCACCGGCGGCTTCGACGCGGGAGGCGGGGCGACCGGCGCCGGCGAGGGCTCTGGCGGCGAGGAGGCGGGCGGCGGGTAGACCGCGCCCGCCGGGGCCGGTAGCTTGGCGTCCGTCGACGCGCGGGCGGGGAACCGCCGGGTCGCACTCCGACGGCGTCGGTTCCCCGGACGTCCGTGATCGTTCGCCCAGGACCATCCGGCACAGAGGAGTCGAGCCCGTGCGCCGATCCGAGCCCGCCGTCCGGACGCTCCATCGCCGTCCCGTGAGCTCTCCTCCGGGACGAGCCGCCCTGGCGGCCGCCGCGTGCCTGGCGCTGCTGGCCGCGCCGCTACCCGCCGCGGGCCAGGAGGCCGACACGGCCCGGGCCGACGAGGCGGCCCCGGACGTGGCCGACACGGCCTCGGCGCGGCCCGACACCGCCCCCACGATCACGCCGGAGGTGCTGGAGGAGGCTGCCAGGCTGCTCGGGCTGGAGTTCACGCTGGAAGAGCGTCGGCAAATGGTGGCAGGCCAGGCCCCGTTCGCCGACGTCAACCAGCTCCCCACCCAGGCCTACGCGGCGCTCCGCGAGGCCGAGCTTCCGAACTCGGTGGCCCCGGCGCTCCTCTTCCGGCCCTTCCCGCCGGCCGAGGGGCCCGAGGACCGGGCGCCCGACTTCGGTCGGATCCCCGGCGACGTGGAGCGGCCGGACGACCTGGAGGAGGTCGCCTACTGGCCCGTCCGGAAGCTGGCCGGCCTGATCCGGTCCGGCGAGGTCAGCGTCGTCGAGCTGACGCGGATGTACCTGGAGCGGATCGAGCGCCACGATTCCGTCCTGCACGCGATGATCACCGTCACCCGGGAGCGCGCCCTGGATCAGGCGCGCCGTCTCGACCGGGAGGCGGCCGAGGGGCGCTGGCGCGGTCCCCTCCACGGGATCCCCTGGGTGGCGAAGGATCTCTTCGCGGTGGAGGGCCACCCGACGACCTGGGGGGCCGAGCCCTATCGCGAGCAGACGATCGACGAGACGGCGACGGTGGTGGCGAAGCTGGACAGCGCCGGCGCGGTCCTGCTGGGCAAGGCCACCCTGGGCGCCCTGGCGTGGGGCGACGTCTGGTTCGGAGGCCGGACCCGGAACCCGTGGAACACCGAGCAGGGCTCCAGCGGCTCCAGCGCCGGCTCGGCGGCCGCGGTCTCGGCGGGGCTGGCCCCCTTCGCCCTGGGCACCGAGACGCTGGGCTCCATCGTCAGCCCCTCCACGCGGACGGGGGTCACCGGCCTGCGTCCGAGCTTCGGGCGGGTAAGCCGACACGGCGCGATGGCGCTCTCCTGGAGCATGGACAAGCCGGGACCGATCTGCCGCCGTGCCGTGGACTGCGCCATCGTCTTCGACGCCATCCGGGGGCCGGACGGTGAGGACCGGACGCTGGTCGATCGTCCCTTTCCTCACCGGCCCGCCTCCGGGGTCGACCTCTCGGAGATGGAGATCGGCTACCTGGCGTCGGCTTTCGAGGACGACACCACCGAGGCGGGCCGGCTGGACCGGCGCACCCTGGACGTCCTCCGGGAGCTGGGCGCCGAGCTGGTCCCGATCTCGCTGCCCGACCGGCCGGCGGGGGCGATGGGCTTCATCCTGTCGGCGGAGGGCGCGGCGGCCTTCGACCGGCTCACGCGGAGCGACCGGGACAGCCTGATGGTCCGCCAGGAGGCGGCCGCCTGGCCCAACGTCTTCCGGTCCTCCCGCTTCATCCCGGCCGTGGAGTACATCCAGGCCAACCGTCTCCGCACCCTGCTGGGCCGGGAGGTGCGCGAGGCGCTGTCGGAGGTGGACGCCTACGTGTCACCGAGCTTCGGCGGAGGGAACCTGCTGGTGACCAACCTCACCGGTCATCCCTGCGTCGTGGTCCCGAACGGCTTCCCCGAGCCCGACGCCCCGAAGAGCATCACCTTCTGCGCTCCGATGTATCGGGAGGCCGCCGCGCTGGAGGTGGCGGAGGCCTACCAGGACGCCACCGGCTGGGAGGAGCGGCACCCCGAGCGGTTCACGCCCTGACGGGCGGGCGCCGGCGGTCGGGGGGAGCGAAGATGGCGACGGTGGTCGTGGGGTCGGGCAACCCGGTCAAGATCAAGGCGGCCCGCGCCGCCTTCCGACGGGTCTTCCCGGGACAAGGGCACCGGGTGGAGGGGATCGCGGTCCCTTCGGGCGTGCCGGAACAGCCCCGGGGGGTCGACGAGACCCGGCGGGGCGCCCGCAACCGTGCCGGAGAGGTGTCGGAGCGGCGGCCGGACGCCGATTTCTGGGTCGGCATCGAGGGCGGGGTGCTGGAGCGAGACCGGACGATGTTCGCCTTCGCCCGGATCTGCGTCCTCTCCGGCGGCCGGGCGGGGGAGAGCTCGACAGGGTTCTTCCCGGTGCCCGGGCCGGTGGCCGAGAGGGTGCGGGCGGGCGCCGAGCTAGGGGTCGCCGACGACGAGGTGTTCGGCACCGAGTCGTCTAAGCGGGGCCAGGGCGCGGTGGGCCTGCTCACCGGGGGTGCGGTGGACCGGGCGGAGCTCTACGCCCAGGGAACCTGCCTCGCGCTCGCCCCCTTCGTCCACCCGGAGCTCTACGGCGACCGGGAGGCCGGCGGGGACTGAGAGCCGTGAAGGGCGCCCGACGGGCGCCGCTCAGACCTCTCAGGTGAAGCCGGAGGAGCCGCCGCAGTCGGCGTCCCCGCCGCCCGCCGATTCCTTCTCCGTCAGGAGCCCGCCGCCGGAGGAGATCTGGCGCTCGACCGCGGCGTCGCAGTCCTCGCGCGGACACCGCTCCAGCGGCTCGGCGTCGATGGAGTGGCGGGCCTCGGTCTCGTGGCCGGCCTGGCAGCGGTACTCGTAGGTGGGCATCGGGCCTCCGTCGGGGGATCCCGGTCTCGGTCTCGGTCGCCGCCTCACCGTACCGGTCCGCGGGCCGGAGGGTTCCGGCTCGGACCGGGGTCGCCCCGGGCGGACACCTCCTCGGGCCCGGGTGTCACGCCGACCCGCGACTCCGTACTTTGCGGCGCCCGAATCGCTTCGTTCCGCCGATCCCACGGGAGAGACGCTCATGCGCCAGCCCCTCCGCCGGGCCGCGTCCGCCGCGATCCTGTCCGTCCTGCTGCTGGCGCCGACGGCCTGCTCGCCTCCGGCGCCGGAGGCCGATCTGATCCTGCGATCGGGCCACGTGACGACGATGGACACGGCCCGGCCGGAGGCGGAGGCGATCGCCGTCGCCGGCGACTCGATCCTGGCGGTGGGGAGCGACGAGGAGATCGACGCCCACCGCGGGTCCGGGACCCGGGTGATCGACCTGGC
>CAYVFM010000137.1:0-4135 GCA_964450995.1 uncultured Gemmatimonadota bacterium
CGCGATCTCCTGGCCGTCCAGCACGGCCCCGTCCCGCCGGACCCGGTCGACCACCCGGTTGAGGAGCGCCTCCTCGGGCAGCGTCTGCTTCAGCCCCTCCGGCGAGGCGACCACCACCAGCATGTCCCGGGTCCGGGAGAGGGCCACGTTCAGCAGCCGCGGGAAGTCCGGGTTCTTCCCCTCGTGGAGGAACCAGCTCCGGTCGGGGGGCGCGTCCACGGTGTCGAAGATCACGAGCTGCTTCTCCCGGCCCTGGAAGCTGTGGACGGTGCTCACCTCGAGCCCGTCCGGCGCGGAGCGGCCCAGCCGCTCCCGGGCAAGCTTCGAGATCCGCCGCGCCTGGAGGCGGTAGGGCACCACCACGGCGACGTCCTGGAGGCCCTCGTCGGCGGCCACGGCCAGGAACCGGACCACCGCCTCGACGTGGGCGGCGTTGGCCCGGGAGCCCTCCTCCCGGTCCACCGAGGGCGAGAGGGAGTCGGTGTCCAGCAGGACCAGCGGGTGGGCCGGCCCGTCGCGCTCCCGCACCTCCGCCGCGTCGGTGAGCCGGCCGCCGTAGAACAGGTCGCTGACCAGGCGCCGGATCTGGGGCGCCATCCGGTACTGCTCGGTGAGCATGGCGCAGAGCCGGTCGTGCTCGGCCGGGAGGGACACCTCCCCTTCCGGCGCCTCCTGCACCACCCCCGCCTCGCGGAAGGCGTCGCGGCTCATCCACCGGTCCGCCTTCTCGCCCCGGCTCACCACCACCGCCGGGAGCTGCTGGAAGTCGCCGATGGCCACCGCGCGGCCGGCGGTCTGGGCGGCGGCGAGCGCCACGTAGGGGAGCGGGCTGGTGCTCGCCTCGTCCAGGACCAGCGACTCGAAGCGGAGCTCGGCCAGCTCGTCCCAGACCGAGAGACGGGCCAGGGTGCTCAGGACCACGTCCGCCCCCCGGAGCGCCGCCACCGACTGGCGCTGCAGCTCGCCGCCGATGCGCGAGAGCTCCCGCAGCGCCTCCTCGTCGCCGGCGCTCCGGGCCATGGCCGTCAGCCGACCGTGGCGGGTGCGGAGGCGGCCGCCGGCCTTCTTCCGCTGGCCCGCGGTGAGCATCGCCCGCTCCATCTCCGCCACCTCCTCGTCGACGTCGCTGGCGCCGGCGGCCACTCGCCGGTCCAGGGCAGCGTCCAGCGAGAGCCGGTCGTCGCCCGTGGACGCGTACTCGGCGCCCACCCGGATCACCCGGTTCGCCTCCACCGCCCCGGCGCCCAGGGCGTCGGCGACCCGGGCGGCCGCCTCGTCCAGGGCCCCGTTGGTGATGGCCGCCACCAGCACGCTCCCGTCCTCGGCGAGCTCGGCCACCGCGTGGCCCAGCAGGAGCGTCTTCCCGGTGCCCGGCGGCCCCCAGACGAAGTGCACGTCGCTGCCCAGCAGGCGGCGGAGCGCGTAGCGCTGGTTCTCGTTCAGCCGCTCCGAGCGCTCGCGCCGGAGCTCGGCCTCGCCCAGCTCGGGCCAGGCCCGCCCGAAGAGCCGGAGGACCGTGTCCGGGTGGAAGTCCCCCGGGGACTCGCGGATGGCCTCCAGGCGCTCGGCCAGCGCCGCGATGAGCCAGGTGGGGTCGAACTCCAGCTCCACCGGGGAGGGGCTCCGGCCCAGCCAGTCGGAGGCCGCCACCCGGATGCGGGAGCTCTGCCGGCGGTAGCCGACCACGAAGCCGGTGGACTCCCGTCCGTCGGTTCGGATCCGCACGGCGTCGTCCGGCCGGATGTCGTAGGGTCCGCCCTCCAGCCGCCACTCGTAGAAGAAGCTGCCGCCCGCCGAGTCGTCCACCCGGCCGCCGGCGGCCCGGAGGGGCTCGCCCAGGCCCCGGCGCTCCAGCTCCTCCCGGACGGCGTCCACCTCCTCGCCCAGGGCGTCGAGGCAGCCCTCGAGGATCTCGGCGAACTCGCTGTCCAGGGCGACGTCGCTCATGACCTTCCGTGCTCGTCGGTCCGTGGTCGTCGGAGGGAACCCCCGGGGCGGGCCCGCGGGCGCGGGCCGCCTGCTGTACGCCCGGCCGGCCCGAACGGTCCCGCGCCGGACGCTGGCGTCGGGCGTCGGGCCGGGGTCATCTTGGCGGCGACGCCGTCCCACCGCCATCCGACCCCGGGGAGGACCGCACCGTGAGCGACCCCCGCGACCACGACCACGACCGCCTCGAGGCCTTCCGCTCCTTCCGCGAGCGGATGAACGAGCGGATCCTGGAGGCCGACAACCTGGAGATCCGCCGCTTCTTCGCCCTGGACGACCGCACCTACCGGGACGGCGCCCTCCCCTCGGAGACCAAGGAGCTGCTGGGGCTCGTGGCCTCGATGGTCCTGCGGTGCGACGATTGCATCACCTACCACCTGACGCGTTGCCGGGAGGAAGGCTTCACCGACGAGGAGCTGTTCGAGGCCTTCTCGGTGGCCCTGGTGGTGGGCGGCTCGATCGTCGTGCCCCACCTCCGGCGGGCGGTGGACCTGCTGGACGAGCTGGCCGAGGACTGAGCCGCCGGCCGCCGCGGGGACCGCCTCCCGGGCCAGGCTGGGCCGGGACCTCAACGGGAACGCAACCGGGGTCCCGAGCGTCCCGCCCGGCGGGGCGGGACGGAGCGGCCCCGGACCGACCGGAGACGACCCAATCCACGGAGGAGGTAGACGATGGGCCCCTTCGACTGGCTGTTCCTCATCGGACGCGCGCTCTTCTCGGCGATCTTCATCTTCTCGGGCCTCGGCCACTTCATGCAGCTCGACGAGATGGCCGGCTACGCCGAGAGCAAGGGCGTGCCCGCGCCGAAGGCCATGGTCCTGCTCAGCGGGGTCGTGATCCTGGCCGGCGGGCTGAGCGTCCTCTTCTGGAAGCAGGTCGTCATCGGGAGCTGGCTGCTGGTCGGCTTCCTCCTGGCGGCCGCCGTCACCGTCCACGATTTCTGGGCGGTGGAGGACCCCCAGCAGGCCCAGACCGAGCAGGCGCAGTTCTTCAAGAACGTGGCCCTGGCCGGGGCCGCGATCGTCTTCTACGTGCTGGCCCAGCACCCGGGGATGTTCGGCTGACCCCGCCGCGGCCGCGTCGCCCCGGGCGGCCCGCCGCCCGGGGCCCGTCGGCACCCCCGACCCCGGCCGCCGCGAGCGAGACTCCCGACGCCGACCCCACCCGCCGCCGATGCCCGATCCTTCCGACCTGAAGGACTTCCGCCGCCACGCCGAGTGGGCCCTCGTCTCCGCCACCGCGCTGGAGCAGGGCCTGCTGGACGCCCTGGCCGAGGAGCCCGACGACACGGCCGGCCTGGCCCGCCGCCTGGAGCTGGATCCCCGGGCGGTCCGGATCGTCCTGGGTGTCCTGGAGGAGATGGGGCTGGTCCGGAGCGAGCCCGGGGGCGTGCGGAGGGTCACCGGCCCGGCCCGGGGGCTGCTGCTGGACGAGGACACGCCAGACTACCGCCGGGAGCCCGTCCTGCACTGGCTCTCCCACCTCCGGGACTGGGCGGAGAGCCTTCCCGAGACCCTGCGCACGGGGCGTCCCCCCTCCGGGGAGGAGACGGTGGACGAGGGGGAGGCCATGGAGCGCTTCCAGGCGGCCATGGCGGCCAAGAACCCCGACCTGGTGGAGGCCGTGATCGACGAGGCGGTCCGCCGGACCCGGGGGGCGGGCCGGGCGCTGGACCTGGGCGGCGGGCCGGGCACCTTCGCCCGGGAGCTGCTCGACCGCGGCTGGGAGGTGGTGCTGATGGACACCCCCGAGGTGGTCGATCACGTGAGCGGGGCCTACGGGCTCGCCGGGCTGGAGGGCCTGGAGCTCGTGGGCGGCGACTTCCAGGAGGAGCTGCCCGACGGACCCTTCGACCTGGTCCTGCTGGCCAACATCACCCACATCTTCGACGACGCCGCCAACGCCCGGCTGATCCGGCGTCTCGCCGACCGGGTGTCGCCGGGGGGCGTGGTCGCGGCCATGGACTTCGTCCGGGGCGTCGATCCCTTCGCCGCCCTCTTCGCGGTCACGATGCTGATGCACACCGAGCGGGGCGACACCCACGCCCTCTCCCGCTACGAGGCCTGGCTGGAGGAGGCCGGCCTCGAGGGCGTCCGCTGCCGGCGCGTCCCCGAGGAGCGGCAGGTGGTCACCGCCGTGCGCCCGGCCG
>CAYVFM010000138.1:0-4077 GCA_964450995.1 uncultured Gemmatimonadota bacterium
CGGGTCGAACCGGTGCAGGTGCCGGTAGACGCGCACGAAGGTCTCCTGGACCAGGTCCTCCGAGCGGTCCCGGTCGCCGACCGTGCGGTAGATGAAGTTCAGGAGCCGGTCGTGGTACCGGTCGGCCAGCACCTGGAAGGCGCGCTGGTTGCCCTCCAGGTACGCCTCGACGAGCTCCGCGTCGTCGAGCTCCTGGAGCTCGGCGCGGGTCGTCCGCTCGTTCTGCTGGGGCGCCTCGTGGGCGTTCAGCACGTTCGCCATCCTCGTCTACCGGTTTTTCGGCGCCGACGCCGGCTGCTTCCGACGCCCGGCGCCCGTCCCCGTGTGGTGATGAGCCTCCGGTCCTCCTCGTCGGCCGACCCTCCGGCCGGCCGTCCCCTTCCGGGACGAGCCCGGGAGACCGGTCGTCACGTCCGGGCCGCTCGTCGCGGCCCGACCGTCCCCGGCCCCCGTTCGCATCCATGTGACGCCTGGCGTCAGCGGATCGTTGCCCGCGCCGCCAGCAGCAGGGCGGTCACCGTCTTCGCGTCCTCCACCTCGCCCGCCTCCGTCATCGCCAGGGCCCGCTCCAGGGCCAGGGTCTCGGGCGTCAGGCTCTCCCCCGGCTCCGGGCGCGCCTCCCCGGGATCGGGGTCGAGGGCGAGGTAGAGGTGGATCCGCTCGTCGGTGAAGCCGGGAGAGGTGAGGACGCTGCCCAGGAGACGCAGTTCCCGGGCCACCAGGCCGGCCTCCTCTTCCAGCTCTCGCGCGGCGCACGCCTCCGGCGACTCCCCCTCCTCCAGGGTGCCGGCGGGGATCTCCCACAGCTCGGTCCCGGCGGCGTGGCGGTACTGTCGGACCAGCACCACCTCGGCCCGACCCGACCCGTCGCGGCCCCCGGGGAAGCAGGGCAGGACGCCGGCCGCGCCCGGATGGCGGACCAGCTCCCGCTCCACCTCCCGTCCGTCGGGGAGGCGGACGCGGTCCACGTCCACCTGCAGCAGGCGGCCCCGGAAGACCGACCGCCGGTCGATCCGACGCTCCTCGGACACGTCGCTCACCCCTCTCCCTCCGGGCCGGCGCGGTTCGTCTCCGGCCCGGGACGCTCCTGCGACGGTCTGAAGGTACCCGAAAAGGAACCGAAAATCAAGGGGCCGGGACGACCTCGACCCGGTCGAAGCGGTCCTCCAGGTCCGGGACGACCTCGTCGGCGGCGGCCACCACCACGGCCGTCAGCCGCCCCGGGGCCAGCAGCCCGCGGAGCGCCTCGACCGCGTCGTCCCGGTCCACGGCCTCGACCCGCTCCCGGTAGCCCGACCACCAGCCCTCCGGCAGGTCGTGGACCAGCAGGGTGGCCACCCGCGAGGTCACCTGGCTGACGGTCTCGAAGCGGCGCGGGAGCGAGAGCACCAGGTTGTTGCGGGCCAGCGCCAGCTCCTCGTCGTCGGGCGGGCGCTCCCACATCCCCCGGATCTCATCCAGGAACTCGGACAGCGCCGGTCCGGCCGCCTCCGTCTCCACCGCCGCTCCGGCCACGAACGGCCCCGGGACGCGGCGGAAGTGGAAGGAGGTGCTGGCGCCGTAGGTCCAGCCCTTCTCCTCGCGGAGGTTCAAGTTCACGCGGGAGTTGAACAGCCCCCCCAGCACGGCGTTGCCCACCAGGGCCGGGAAGAAGCCCTCGTCCCCCCGGGCCAGCCCCACGGTGCCGAGCCGCACCTCCGCCTGGGCGCTGCCCGGCCGGTCGACCACCAGCACCCGGCCGGCGTCGCCGGCCTCCTCCGGCGGGGCGGGCGGGGGCGTCCGTCCCTCCCCCTCCTCCCAGTCCCCGAACCGCTCGGCCAGGGCGTCCCGGAGGGCGGCGGGATCGACGTCCCCGCAGGCCACCAGCGACGCGTCCGCGGCCCCGTAGCGGCGGCCGTGGAAGCCCGTCACCGCGTCCCGGTCCAGCGAGCGGACCGTCTCCGGCTCGCCGGCCGAGGGCGTGCCGTAGCGGTGGTCCCCGTAGACGGCACGGATCAGGGCGTGGTCGGCCACCACGTCGGCCTCGTCCCGCTCCCGCTCCA
The DNA here is from genome assembly GCA_964450995.1 of uncultured Gemmatimonadota bacterium. Taxonomy (GTDB): domain Bacteria; phylum Gemmatimonadota; class Gemmatimonadetes; order Palauibacterales; family Palauibacteraceae; genus CAYVFM01. Next base: position 2,043 of record CAYVFM010000138.1, read on the forward strand.
GCTCGTCGGCGGTCTCCGCCCGCACCCGCTCCAGCTCGTCCGGGGCGAAGGCGGGCTGCCTCGCCACCGCCCGCAGGAAGTCGAGCGTGCCGTCCAGGACGTCCGAGAGGGTGTGCAGGTTCAGGGAGGTGACGTCGTAGCCGGCCGAGGCCCGGAAGGAGGCGCCCAGCCGGTCGAGCCATTCCGCCGTCTCGGGGGCGCTCCGCCCTCCGGCGCCCTCGGTGAGCAGGCGGGAGGTCAGCTCCGCCGTCCCCCGGCGGCCGTCGTCCTCGGCCACGGCCCCGGCCTCGACGATCAGCCGGACCGAGACCTCCGGAAGCTGGCGGTCCTCGGCCACCCACACGTCGAGCCCGCTGTCCAGCCGAAAGCGCCGAAAGTCGGGGAGCTCCAGGGGCGGCAGCTCCCCGGGCTCGGGCGGACGGCTCCGGTCGGGCCCGCTCACGCCGCCGCCTCCCGGCCCGCGCCGTCCTCGGGGACCACCCGGACCACGGTGAGGCGCTCGTCCCGGAGGACGCGGCCGCCCAGCTCGACCAGGTCCTCCCGGCCCACGGCCTCGTAGCGGCCGAAAGCGCGGTTCACGTAGCCCGGCTCGTCCCGGAGGACGGCGGCGTGGGCGAAAGCGTCCGCCCGCCGCCCCACCTTGTTGGCCTGCCGGACCAGGCTCCGGCGGGCCCGGTTGCGGGCGCCCTCCACCTCCCCGTCCCCGGGGCCGTCGTCCCGGAGCCGTCCCACCGTGGCCCGGACCTCCTCCTCGAGCCGGTCGGCGTCGACCCCGGGGCGGGCCGTGGCCACGACCCAGAGCATGCCCGCGTCCTCGGTCGGCCAGGTGAAGGCGCTCACCTCCCCCGCCACCCGCCGCTCGTAGACCAGCTCGCGGTGGAGGCGCGCGCTCTTCCCGTCGGCCAGCAGGCTGCTCAGGACGTCGGAGGCCTCGAAGGCGGGGTCCCGGAAGGAGGGGGCGTGGTACATGAGATAGACGCGCGGGACCTGCACGGCGTCGGAGATGGTCCGCCGCCGCTCGCCCGGGGCCCCGGCCTCGGGCACCTCGCGCTCCGGCGGCGGCTCGCCCCCCGGGATCTCTCCGAACCAGCGCTCCACGGCCGCCAGCGCACGGTCCGGATCGGCGTCGCCGGCCACCACCAGGGTGGCGTTCTCGGGGCCGTAGTAGGTGCGGAAGAAGGATCGGACGTCCTCCAGGGTCGCCGCCTCGATGTCCTCCATGTAGCCGATGGTGGGATGCCGGTAGGGATGGCCCTCCGGGAAGGCCTCGGCCAGGACGGTCTCGAACGCGAGGCCGTAGGGGCGGTTCTCGTAGGACTGTCGCCGCTCGTTCATCACCACGCCCCGCTGGTTCTCGAGCTTCTCCGCGTCGATGGCCGACTCGAAGAAGCCCATCCGGTCGGACTCCAGCCACAGCGCCAGCTCGAGCTGGTTCGAGGGGACCGTCTCGAAGTAGTTGGTCCGGTCGAACCACGTGGAGCCGTTCAGGGTCCCGCCGACGTTCTGGACCAGGCGGAAGTGCTCGCCCTTGGGCACGTGCTCTGTGCCCTGGAAGAGGAGGTGCTCGAAGAGGTGGGCGAAGCCGGTCCGGCCGGGCCGCTCGTCCTTCGAGCCCACGTGGTACATCACGTGGACGGCCACCACCGGCGTCGACCGGTCCTCGTGAAGGACGACGCGGAGGCCGTTGTCCAGCTCGTGCTCGCGGAACGGGAAGCTCACCTGGGACGCGGTCATCGCACCTCGGTGTCGGAGGCGGGCTCGGTCGGGCGCGGGAGGATCCGCGCCCCGCGGGGCGGCGGCCCCGGGAAGGCCGCGGCGCGGCCGGGCAAGCTACCCGGCGTCCACGCGGGGCTCAAGCGCGGGCGGTCCTCCCCTCGGGAGCGCGCGACGGCCGGCCGGCGCACGGGGCGCTCGGCCGGCCGTCGGGAGGGAGCTAAGCCGGGTTCGGTGGACGGGCGGAGCCCGTCGAGGTCATCTATCTGGGACGCCGGTCGCCCGACGCCTCGCGCGGCCTACCCGGAGCTCGTCGCGGCGG
>CAYVFM010000139.1:0-4061 GCA_964450995.1 uncultured Gemmatimonadota bacterium
TCTCGACGGCCTCGGCCACCCGGACCGGCTCCATCAGGTCCAGCTCCTGGGGCCGCCCGTGGCCGATGGCGCAGTAGGGACAGTTCCGGGTGCAGGTGTCCCCCATGATGAGGAAGGTGGCGGTCCCGTTCTCCCAGCACTCGCCGATGTTGGGGCAGTGGGCCTCCTCGCAGACCGAGTGCAGGTCCAGGCCCCGCATCATCTTCTTGATCCGGCGGTAGTTGTCCCCGCCGGGCGCCTTCACCTTCATCCAGTCGGGCTTGCGCTGGGGCCACCGGGACGGGTCCGGCGCCGACTCGGCCGCCTTCTGCCCCGCGGCGTGGGCGTACTCGGCCCGCCGGTTGGGCCCGGCGGTGCCGTCGCCCTCGCCGGGGTCGGGCGCCTCGCCGGCCGGGCCGGCGCCCGGGCCGCCGGGCTGGATGACGTCGAGCTGCCTCATCGGGGGTCTCCCGGTCCTTCGGGTTCGCTTCTCTCGGGGCGGCCGCCCCGGGGCGGCCTAACGTACCGGCCCCGCCGGACGGCGTCCACATCGCCCGCGGCGCCCCTCCAGGGCCGCAAGCATCGCACCGGCGCGGCGGCGCGGGAGCGGCCGCGCGCCCCGGCCGGGAGCCGGGCGCGTCGCGGTCGGGGGGGCGCTCGTTGCAGGTCCCCGTCGTCCCGCATATCCTGCATGTCCGTGGAGCGGAGGCGGCGTCCGGCGATCGGCCGCCCGGCCCTCCTCCTCACCCCACTCGAGAGCGGGACCGACATGACCTACATCATCACCCAGCCCTGCATCGGGACGAAGGACGCCTCGTGCGTCGACGTGTGCCCGGTGGACTGCATCTACGAGGGCGAGGACCAGTACTACATCCACCCGGAGGAGTGCATCGACTGCGGCGCCTGCGTGCCGGAGTGTCCGGTGGAGGCGATCTTCCCGGACGACGAGGTGCCGGAGAAGTGGCAGGAGTTCATCGGGAAGAACTACGAGCACTTCGACGTGCCGCCGCCCTGAGCGGCGCCGGGAGCGCCGGCCGAGGGGAGGGTCCGTGGAGCGAGTGATCGACGTGGAGGGCGACCGCTGGCGGGTGGTCGCCCTGGAGCGGAAGGTGGAGCGGGAGGAGGAGGACGGGTGGCACCTCGCCCGCGTCCGCTTCGAGCCGGTGGACGCCGGCCACCTGCCCGCCCGGGAGACCTGGCTCCGGCTGGAGGAGGACGTCCCCGCCGACGACGTGCTGGACCAGTACGGGGACGAGCAGCTCGTCGAGGCCTTCCTGGTGGCCGAGGAGCAGGCGGGGCCGTGAGGCGCGCGGCCCTCCCCCTCGCCGCCGCCCTCGCCGCGGCGGCCCTGGCCGTCCCGCCCCTGAGCGCCCTCCAGGACGCGCCCGACCGCCCCCCGATCCCCCATACCTCGAGCGACCGGATCGCCGTCGAGCACCACCCGGAGGAGCGGGTGGTCGAGCTGGTGGTGGGCCCGGTGGAGCTGACCGACGGGATGCCCCACCTCCGCCTGCCGGTCCAGGTGGCCGTCCTGCCGACGTCGGGCTGGATCCGCGGCTTCGACTGGCGGATCGTGGACGGCGAGGGCGAGCGGCTCCCCGACGCCCTCCTCCACCACGTGAACCTGGTGGACCCGGACCGGCGGCAGCTCTTCGCCTCCACGCCGCTCCGGGTGCTGGCCGCCGGCCGGGAGACGCGCCGGGCGTTGCTCCCGCCGGTGATGGGAGTCCCCTTCGAGGAGGGATCCCGGCTGATGGTCTCGGCGATGTTCGCCAACGCCACGGGGACGGACCACCCGGACGCCCGGCTGCGGGTCCGGATCCACTACCTGGTGGAAGGCGAGCGGCTCGTCCGCCCGCACGACGTCCTCCCCTTCTACCTGGACGTGACGGGGCCCGTGGGCGACAAGGACTTCCCCGTGCCCCCGGGACGGACCGTGAGGTCGTGGGAGGGGAGCCCGGCGGTCCCGGCCCGGATCCTGGGGGCGGGCGGGCACCTGCACGATCACGCCGAGCGGATCCGGCTGACGGACCTGACGACCGGCCGGGTGCTCTGGAGCGCCGACCCCCACGCCTCCCGGGACGGCCGGGTCTTCAGCGTCCCCGAGGGCCGCTTCTGGTGGGGCGGCGGGATCCCCGTCCGGCCGGAGCACCGCTACCGGGTGGAGGTGGTCTACCGGAACCCCGGCGACGAGCCCGCCCCGCTGGGCGGGATGGGCGTGGTGGCCGGGGTGGTGCTGCCCCCCGACGCCGACGCCTGGCCGCCGGTGGACCGCACCGACCGCTCCTACTGCATGGACCTGATGAACCACGTCACCGAGCCCATGCGCTCCAGGGGCCACGGGCACGGCGGCCACGGACACGAAGGGGCCGAGGCCCACGGCCCCCACGGCCACGCCGACGCCCCCGCGGCGCCGCGCCCCTACGCCGACGCCCCCTGCCGGGCGGCCTTCGGGCCATAGGCGCTCTCCCGCCCCCCGCCGCCCCCGCGTCCCGGGCGGCACAGCCGTTGCACCGGCCCTTCCGACGCGGGCCGGACGCGGACGCGCCGCCCCGGCCCCGAGCGGCGCGCTCTCATCGACGGACGGACGCGACCATGAGCGAGTTCCTGGAGCGGATCCAGAGCGCCTCCCCGGCGGAGGACCCGGATCGGACCCTGCAGGCGGTCCGCGGGATCTTCTACGCCATGATGCAGGGCGCCGAGGAGGACGGCTGCCGGGAGGTGGCCGGGCTGCTGCCCGAGGAGCTGGAGACGCTCTGGAAGCCCGCCCTCTTCACCTGCCTGCGGGAGCACCGCTCCGACGAGGGCCCGCCCGCCGACGCCACCTTCGCCGACCGGGTCCGGCGCCACGCGCCGGAGATGGAGACGGAGGAGGTCGAGCGGCTCACCCGCGCCCTGCTGGACGCCCTGGCGCCTCTCCTGTCCGCGGACGCCCGGGAGCGGCTCTTCGGGTCGGCGCCCCCGGAGCAGGTGGGCGACGCCGCGGGCTGACGCCCCTTGCTCTGGGCCGTCCTGGCCGCCGGGGCGGCCGTCCTCTGGGCCCTCCAGGGGGCCTGGACCAAGCGCCTGACCGCCCGGGTCTCCCCGGCGGTGGCCACCTGGGCCCTGTTCGGCCTGGCCCTCCCAGCCCTGGCCGCCTGGCTGGCCGTCCGGGGCCTGCCCGCGGTGGCCGGGAGCTTCTGGCCCGTCCTCGCCGTCAACGCGGTCCTCTACCTGATCTCCTTCCGCCTCTACGTCTCGGCCCTGGAGGTGGGCGACCTGGGGGTCGTCTATCCCCTGCTGGCCCTCACGCCGGTGCTGGCGGCGCCCGTCGAGTGGCTGCTGCTGGGCGACCGGGTGGGGCCGTCGGGGGCGGCCGGGGTCCTGCTGGTGGCCGCGGGCGTCTACCTGCTCCACCACCGGGCCGGGCACTCCCCGCTCGCCCCCTTCCGGGCCCTGGCCGACGACCCCGGCGCCCGGCGGATGCTGGCGGTGGCCGCCCTGTGGGCGGTCTCCGGGACGGTGGACCGGGCCGCCGTGCTCCGCTCCTCGCCGGCGTTCTACGGGACCGCGATGTCCCTGCTCCTGGGGCTCGGCCTCCTGCCGGCGGCCCTCCGGAGCAGCCGCGGGCCGGAGGACGGGGAGGGCGCGGGGCGCGAGGGGCTGGCGGCGGCGCTCCGGGGCCGGCCCGGGGCGCTGGCCGTGCAGGGCCTGCTGTTCGCCGGGATGTTCGTGGTCCAGATGGAGGCGCTGCGGCTCACGCTGGCCACCCACGTCCTCACCGTGAAGCGGAGCGGCACCCTCCTGGCCGTGCTGATGGGGGGCGCCCTCTTCCGCGAGGGCGGCACGGGCCGCCGGCTGGCGGGCACCGCCGTCCTGCTGGCCGGCGTGGCGCTGGTGGTGCTGGGATGACGGGGGGAGGCCGGGCGTGATCAAGTTCCACTACCACACCGCCCGGAAGGACGTCCCCCGGATGGGCGTGGAGGAAGGCGACCGCCTCTGCCACGTCTACAGCGACGCGTCGGTCGAGGAGCTGGTGGCCTGGGGGCGCCGCCACGGGCTGGAGCCGGACTGGGTCGACCGGGGCCACGACCTGCCCCACT
>CAYVFM010000140.1:0-4043 GCA_964450995.1 uncultured Gemmatimonadota bacterium
GGGCCGGTGAGCACGGGCCTGCTGGTCCCGGCCTCCGCCGCGCTGGTGGCGGTGGCCCTGGCGGCCGGGCTGGAGCCGGGGCGCTGGTGGCTGGTGGCCCTGCTGATCCTGGTGGCCATGGCGCAGGGGACGCTGGCCGGGACGGCCCTCCGGCGCTTCTGGCGCGGGACGGCGCAGGAGGAGATCTTCGGGGCCGGCGGCCGTTACGTCGGCTTCCTGGCGGCCGTCCTCTTCTCGGCGGTGGAGGCGTACGCCGTGGGGGACGCGATCGCGGGGAAGGGCGCGCCGAGGGCGGCCGTGGCGCTGCTGCTGCCGCCGGTCCTGCTGGCCGCGGCGGCCCTGCGGAGCGCGGTGAAGGCCCGACGGGAAGCGGACCGGACCGAGCCGTCCGGCCCCGCCGGGGCGACGGCCGGACCGAGCGACGAGTCATCGACGAGCGAGGAGTGAGGACGACGTGAGCGAGCCGGAGACGAGCGACGGCGCGACGGCCCTGCGGCCGCCGGTGGCCTGGGTCACGGGTCTCGCCTGCCTGGCGGCGGGCGGGTACCTGCTGCGGGGGCTCGACCGGACGGGCGTCAGCGGGGGCCTGCTCCTGCTGGTGGCCGCCCTGGCCCTGCTGGCCACCGCCGTGGGCCAGGGGAGCTGGGGGCCCGAAGAGGAGGGAAGGCTGGACCTGAGCAGCCGGCTGGCGGCGGGCGCGCTGGGCGGCCTGCTGGGCGGGCTGGCCTACGTGGCCGTGGCCTGGCTCGGCGGCCGGGCCGGCCTGCCGGACCTGGTGGGCTCGGGCTGGGAGGTCCGGGCCGGGCCCGGCGCCTGGATGGCCCGGGCCGCCGCCGGGGCCGGGTGGGGCGTCGCCTTCGGCCTCCTGCTCCCGCGGGTGCCCGGCCGCGGTCCCGTCCGCCGCGGGATGCTCTTCTCGCTCCTCCCGGCCCTCTGGACCCTGGCCGTGGCCTTCCCGGGCATGAAGTACGGGTGGTTCGGCGTGGAACTGGGCGTTCTCACCTTCCTGCCGGTGGTCTTCTATCACCTGGCCTGGGGCCTGGTGACGGGGCGGGTGGTCCGGTGGGCCCGCGAGACCGACCTGGCCCCGCTGAGCCGGCCGCTGGGAGCGTGACCCGTGCTGCACACGGAGGAGGGGCCCGAGACCTACCGGTGGTGGCTCCGCCTCCAGCTGGCCTTCACCGTGGCGGGCGGCGTGGCCTGGGTGGTGGGCGCCGTGCTGGAGCGCCCCTTCGTGACCGGGACGGGGCTGGGGCTCATCCTGGCGGCGCTGGGCCTGCGGCTGGGCCGGCGGGCGGCGGAGGATTCGCCCCACCGGCCCGCCGAGACGCAGGAGGAGTCGTGAGGGGCGCGGCAGCCGCCCTGGCGGCCTCGCTCGTGGCGGCGGCGCTGCTCCTGGCCGGTGCTCCGGCCCCCTCCGCCGCCCAGGAGGCGGCCGGCGACGACCGGGCGCCGCAGGCCTCGCCGGCGGAAGGGCGCATCTTCCTGGGGGGCTACGCCGTGCTGGCGTACGACCCCTCTTCCGGCCAGCTCGGCCTGGCGGCGGCCTCCGGCGGCTTCTCGGTGGCCTCCGGCGTCCCCTGGCTGGAGCACGGGACCGGGGCGGCGGTGGTGCTGGGCCGCCGGGCTCCGGAGGCGGGACGGGCGGCGCTGGCGGCCCTGCGAGGGGGCGCGGGCGCCCGGCCCGCCGTGGACCGGACGGTCGAGGCGGCCGGCCGCACCGGGGGGCTCCAGGTCTCCGTGCTCTCGCCGGACTGCGGGAGCGCCTCCTTCACGGCCGACGACGCCTATCCCTGGAGCGGGACCCGGAGCGGACGGGCGGGGGACGTCTGCTTCCTGGCCGCCGGCTCCCTGCTGTCGGACGCCGGCGTGCTGGACGAGGGGGTGGCGGCCTTCCGCGCGACCGAGGGGCCGCTGGTCGACCGCTTCCGGGCGTTCCTCCAGGCGGCCGACCAGGCCTCCGGCGAGGTGGCCCGGAGCCGGTCGGCGGCGATCTGGATCGACGCCCCCGACGCCGAGAGCGGGGCGCTGGGCCGGGCGTTCCTCCGGCTCCAGGTGGACGACGTGCAGCGGCCCGCCGACGCCCTCCGCTACCTGGTCCGGGCGGGTCGGGCCGACGCGCTGGCCCGGGAGGCCAGCCTGGCGGTGAACGACGGCGCCTACGAGCGGGCCGTGGAGCTGGCCGACTCGGCGGTGGCCCGGGAGCCGGCCAGCGCCCTGGCGTGGCTGGCGAAGGGCCGGGCCCTGCTCTACCAGGGCCAGGACGGGGCGGCCGAGACCGCCTTCCAGCGGATGCTGGAGGTGAACCCCTACCTGCTGCACGTCCTGGGCGATCCGGGCCGGGCCGCCCGCGACACGCTCTCCGAGGCCGGCGGCCCGCTGGCGGCGCCCGGGGCGGACGAGACGGCGCCGCGGGCCCGACCGGGGATGATCCCCTACCGCCCCCGGCTGCTGCTGCGGCTGGACGTCTACCGCCGGAGCTTCTTCCGCGACGTGGAGTTCCCCGAGTACGACACCGGGGACGCCCCGGAGGACGCGGGCGGCCGATGAGCGGGGAGGAGGGGATCGCCCTGGACGCCGACGAGGCCCGGCGCCTCGCCGAGGCCGTGCGGGAGACCGGCATCGCCCCGCTGGGACGGGAGTACTTCAGCCGGTACCGCCGGGTCCGGGACGAGGTGGAGGCCATGGTCGAGGCCGCCGACGGCGGTCCGGTGGAGCCCGGCCTGCTCCGGGAGCACCTGGACGAGGAGGCGTTCGAGTTCCTCGACGCCATCGCCCGCGGCCTGGGCAACTTCGCCGAGGAGGGGCTGCGACGGCAGGGGGAGGTCGAGCCCTACGTCTCGGCCCGGGCCGACGTGGACCGCCTCCGGCCCCTGCTGGAGGGCCTCGAGCCCCACTTCGAGACGAGCCTGGGCGAGGAGGACCTGGCGCCCTGAGCGCCTCGCCTCAGGAGCCCAGCCGGGCCGTGTCCCCCACGCCCACCCCGTGCCCGGCGAACCAGCCGCGGTTCACCTCCAGCGCGTAGAGCGCGAGCCCGTCCGACCGGACGACCTCCTCGCTCAGCGGCTCCATGGCCTCGATCTGGAAGATCACCCCGTCGGCGTCCAGGTAGGCCAGGTCCAGCGGGATCGTCGTGTCCTTCATGAAGAAGCCCAGGGTGTCGGGCCGGGGGAAGACGAAGAGCATCCCGTGGTCCTCGGGCAGCGAGTCCCGGTTCATCAGCCCTGTCGCCCGCTCGCCCGGGTCGTCGGCGATCTCGACGGTGAGGGCGTGCCCGCCCACGCAGATCACGTCCGCGGGCCCCGGGTCGCAGGGCCCCGGCTCGACGGGCGCGTCCCCGCAGGCGGCCGCCAGCAGGGCCGCGGCCAGGAGGACGAGGGGCGCGGACGTCCGGGGGCGGGGGAGGCGCATGGTGCCGCCACGTTAACGGCCGTGGCGGGGACCCGACAGGGGCGGGGACCCCGTCGGCCGCCGGGGCCCGGTCTCAGGGCCGCGGGACCGGCGCCCGGGCGCCGGCCAGCGCCAGCAGGCGGCGGACCTCGGCCGCCGTGGGGACGCCGCTCCGGCGGTGGAGGAGCCGGTCGTCCGCCCCCACCAGCACCGTCGTCGGGACCCGCCGCACGCCGAGCCGGTCCAGGAAGCGGGCGGGCTCCACCGGGCGCACCCCCAGGGCCCGGGGCAGCTCGGCCCGGACCCAGGCCAGGGCGGCCGTCTCCTCCTCGAGCCCCACGGCCAGCGCCCGGAGCCGGCCCCCGCCCCGGTCCACGAGCCGCCGCCACGCCCGCAGGGCCCGCCCGCAGGCCGGGCAGTCGCTCCGGTAGAAGAGGAGCAGGGTGGGCATCGACGCGGCCACCGCCAGCGTGTCGCCCGCCGCCAGGGTCCGGACCGCCAGCTCCGCCGGCACCCGCTCGCCGGGCTCCACGACCCGGGATTCCCTCCAGGCGGGCAGCAGCCGGTCCTCGGCCACGAGCGCGACGGCCGACAGGGCCATCAGCGCGGTGCCCAGGTCGAGGAGCCGGTGTCGTCGATTCGCCGCCACGGGG
>CAYVFM010000141.1:0-4033 GCA_964450995.1 uncultured Gemmatimonadota bacterium
GGATCTCCCGGGCCTCCCGGATCTCGGGGACCTCGTCGACGGGCCCGCGGACCACGAGACCGCCGGCCATGCCGCTGACCGCCTGCACGGCCGTCGAGCCGTGATGGTGCGGGTGGTACCAGAACAGTCCGTCGGGCTGGTCTTCGGGGATCCGGAGCCGGTAGTCGAGGTGCTCCCCCGGCTCGATCGCGATCATCTCGGCCAGCGGATCGGAGGTGCCCACCGGCTCGAACAGGTGGGGCACGATCTCGAGCCCGTGGAGGTGGAGGTTGGTGGTGTTCAGCCGGTGAGGGACGTTGCGGTCGCCGGTCCAGTCGCTCGAGTCGTACGGGGTGAGCTCGTTGCGCAGCCGGACCCGCAGCTCCTCGCCTCGCCCGATCTCCAGCAGGGGACCCGGCACCCGTCCCTCGTAGGTCCGGAGACGGACCCGCCGGCCGTCGATCTCCCGCTCCGTCCAGCCGGCCGTCAGCTCGATCTCGCGGCGCCGACCCCCGGAGACGGCCGGCGGCCGGTCGGCGGTCCGGAGGGCTTCGGCGGCGGTCCCGCCGTCCGAGGGAACCGCCTCGTCCCCGACCAGGGGGCCGGTCCTCAGCAGGCCCGCGCCCGCGAGCGCGGCCCCGCCCACCGCCAGGAATCCGCGCCGGCTGAGGTCGCGCCCGTCGGCGCCCGGCGACGGCTCCCCTCCGCCCGGCGCCTCCGATCCCCGTTCCTCCGACACCCTCTCCTGCTCGTCCTTCATCTTCGCCTCCTCCGCGTGGGATCGGCCGACGTCAGAACTGGTTCGGGTTGGTGCAGGCCTTCGGCTCGCCCTCGGTAGCGTAGATCCCGTACTGCTGGAAGGCCACCCACATCTGGAGCGACGTGTCGGTGTTCAGCGTGCCCGGGTACTGGCCGCCCGGGTAGGCCTGAGGCGCGACGGTGTTCTGGAAGTAGCGGGCGTTCTCCGCCGAGTACTGCGTGCAGATGCCCTCGAAGCCGAACGAGGGCGGCACGTTCACCCCCATCACCGACCGCGTTCCGGCGGGGGCCGCGAAGCCCGAGCCGTGGCAGGAGAGGCAGGAGGACTTCGCGTTGTCCACGGGGCCGGCCAGTCGGCCGTTGCAACCGAAGTGCTCGTAGATGTCGATACCCGTGTTGAGCACGCTCTGGCGGGGCGGGACGCTCTCCTCGGCCGGCACGGCCGGGAAGGTCCACGGGTCCGAGCCCCACTGGAGACCCACCGGGACCAGCCGGTCCCAGGCGTCGTCGGACTCGACGTTCCCGTCGTAGGCGAACGTCCCGTAGACCCAGCGGGTGGGCGAGCGGCTGTCCACCACCGCCACGTCGACCTGCACGATCCGCGAGGTCTGCACCTCTCGGCCGCACCGGTATTCCCCGGTCTCCGGGTCCATCCGGTGGCGGTGGATCCGCCACTCCGGCGCTCCCTCCAGGAATGGGACACAGCTCGGCGGGGCGTTGGTGGTCAGGAACTTCACCACGACGGTCCCCTCGGGGAACGGCAGGCCCGCCGGCATCGGACGGCCCAGGTGCTCGCCGATCCGGGGCTCGCCGGCGTCCGGTCCTTCGCGCGGCCACGCCTGCCCGACCGCCCAGCCGCCCCAGGTGTTGTAGAGGCCCACCGCCCAGGTCTCGAACCCGTGGGGGAACCGTTCCGAGCACCGCTTCTCACCCGCGATCAGGTTCGCCCCCACCCCACGCTGGGGCCCCACCAGGTCGCCCAGGTGGGCGGTCCGCTCGTTGGTGGTGCCGTGGACGAACTCGCGGCCTGTGGTCTCGTCGTAGGCCATCCAGGGCACGTGGAACCAGCGGGTCCCACCGTCCACCCGCACCCGGAAGCCGTCCCCGAGATCGGAGCCCTGGCCTTCCTTCACGTAATCGAGAATCCGGCCGATGTAGGCGGCCCAGACCGTGTCCTTCCAGGTCGGCGGCGGTCCCTCGAGGTCGGCCGAGAAGTCGACGTTCAGGGCGAGCCACGTGCAGACGTCCTCCGGGCAGTCGCCGGGACGCTCCTCTGGGTAGTCGTCGCTCAGCTCGAAGACCGGACCCTCCCAGCCGGGGGGCGGTTCGTGCAGGGCGTCGCGGAAGGCGGCGTCGGCGGCCGACTCCTGCGCCGCGGCCGGGTGGCCGGCGGCCGCCGCGAAGAGGACTGCCAGCAGGAGCGTCCCGGCGGACGAGGGGACGGTGAGAGGACGCGCCAGGAGGGCGACAGGGAATCGGAGATGGAAGGACGGGCGGGCCATGGAGAAGTTCCTTTCACGAGGAGACGCGCGGCCGAGCCCCGGCGCTCCCGATCAGGAGCGACCCGTCTCCGGAACGCCGGAGGCCGTTCTCCGAGGGGAGAGGGGCGTCGAGCCAGAAACGCTCTCTGGCGTATTTGGTATAGAATAGCCCCGCCCCGGACGGGCGTCAAGACGCTGGAGCGTGGGGGAGGCCCGGTCTCAGCCGCCCCCGCCCATCATCTCCAGCGCCGGCGGGTGGGCCTGGGTGGCGATGCCCAGCTCGGGGCCGGCCCACCAGACGGCCGCGCACAGCAGGACCAGACCCCCCAGCGCCGCCGCGAGCCTCCGGCGGTCCAGCGGCTCCTGCCCCTCCCAGCGGAAGAGCAGGCCCGCGGCCGCCGCCCCCACGGCGCCGGTGGCCAGCAGCACCGCGATCTCCCCGCCCACCGCGGACAGCGGCTCGCCCCGGACCAGCACGGCCTGCAGGGCCTCCACCAGGTAGGTCGGCGGCAGCGCCCGGCCCACGCCCCGGATCCACTCCGGCAGCATCGAGAAGGGGATCGCCGCCCCGGTGAGGAAGAGGAGCGGGAAGAAAACGGCGTTGTTGATGGCCGGGGCGCTCTCGGTGCTCGGGGCCGCCCCGCCCACCACCAGCCCCAGCGGCACGAACCCCACCGACCCGGCGGCCAGCACGACGATCGCCGACCCGGTGGCCCCGCCGGGCCAGACGCCGAAGACGAGGCCGGCCGCCACGGCCATCAGCAGCAGCGACACGGCCAGCAGGACCAGCGAGGCCGCCGCGTTGGCCAGCACCACGGCCGGGGCCCGCACCGGCGTCACCCGGTAGCGGCGCAGGGTCCCCCGCTCCCGCTCGTTCACCATCCGGTAAGAGACACCGGCGAAGCTGATGGCCAGGATCGTGATGGCGTAGAGACCCGGCATCAGGAAGCCCGTCCCCCGGACGGTCCCGCCCCCGAACACGAAGCCGAAGACGAAGAGCCAGACGAGCGGAAAGGCGAAATTCCAGAAGAGCGACGTCCGGGAACGGACTGACCGCAGGAGGTGGGCCCGCGCCAGGGCCGCCGTGCCCCGGAGCAGGCTCACGGCGCGCCCACGGGCGGAGGCGGCGCCCCTTCCCCGCCCATCAGCTCCAGGTAGAGGTCCTCCAGCGTCGGCCGCTTCAGGCGCAGGTCCTCCACCACCGGCCCGCCGTCGGCCAGCACCGGGACGAGGGCCCGGAGGGCCGTCGCCGCGTCCGGCGCCGAGAAGCGGTGGTAGGCGCCCTCCCGGCCCTCCGGCTCCAGCCCCGCCGCTCGGAGCGGCGCCGGGTCCAGCTCGCCCTCCACGGCCAGCCAGAGCACCGCTCGCCCCCGGGCCCGCGCGGCTAGCTCCATCGGCGAGCCGTCGGCCACGACCTCGCCGGACCGCAGCATCACCACGCGGTCGCAGAGCTTCTCGGCCTCCTCGATGTAGTGGGTGGTGAGGAGGATCGTGCGGCCCTCCCCCCGGAGCGCCAGGAGGTCGTCGTGGAGGGCGCGGCGGGCCTCCGGATCCAGGCCGGCGGTGGGCTCGTCCAGCACCAGCAGCTCCGGGTCGGGGAGCAGGGCCAGGGCCAGGGCCAGCCGCTGCCGCTGGCCGCCCGAGAGGGCCTCCACCCGCCGGCCGGCGGCGTCGGCGAGACCCACCCGGTCGAGGGCCCCGGTCGCGTCCGGGGTGCCGGGGTAGAAGGCACCGAAGAGGTGGAGGACCTCCCCGACGCGCAGGCCCTCGGGGAGCGAGGTCTCCTGGAGCTGGACGCCCAGGCGGGCTCGGAG
>CAYVFM010000142.1:0-4023 GCA_964450995.1 uncultured Gemmatimonadota bacterium
GACGTCTTCAACATCCTGCTGCAGGTCCTGGACGAGGGCCGGCTGACCGACAACTACGGCCGGACCATCGACTTCCGGAACACGGTCATCATCATGACGTCCAACGTCGGCGCCCAGGACATCCACTCCGGGTCGGGCCTGGGCTTCCACGCCGGCGGCGGGATGGACTACGATCGTATCAAGGAGCAGGTGAACGACGAGGTCGAGAACACCTTCCAGCCCGAGTTCCTGAACCGGCTGGACGACATCATCGTCTTCCACCCGCTCACCAAGGAGCAGATCGGCGAGATCGTCCACATCATGCTGCGAGAGGTGAAGGAGCGGCTCCGGGAGGAGGAGCTGTCGATCCGGGTCACCGACGAGGCGGTGCGCTTCCTGGTGGAGGAGGGCTACGACCAGAAGTTCGGCGCCCGTCCCCTGAAGCGGACGATCCAGCGCTACATCGAGGATCCGCTCTCCGAGAAGATCCTGATGGCCGAGTTCGCCGAGGGCGACGAGATCCTGGTGGACCGCGGTGAGGAGGGCGAGGACTCGCTGGCCTTCCGGACGGCGTCGGCGTCCTCGACGACGTGACCGCCGCGCTGTCCGCACTGCGGCGAGCCTCCCTCGCCGCTCTCGCGATCGTCCTGGCGGCCGCCCCCCTGCGGGCCCAGGAGCAGCAGGCTGCGCCGAGGGCCCGGTCGGTCACGGCCGACAGCATCGCCGTGGCCGGGAACCAGCGGGTCACCGCCGAGCGCATCGTCGAGGTGAGCGGCCTCCGGCCGGGGATGGACGTCTCCTACCCCGACATCCAGGACGCCGTCCACCGGGTCTTCTCCACCGGTCAGTTCCGGGACGTCCGGATCTCGGTGGATTCCGGCGACCCGGCGGTCTTCACGCTCCAGGTGGAGGAGCGTCCCTTCGTGGCGCGCTACGCGTTCGAGGGGCTCGAGCACGTGGGCGCGGGCACGGTCCGCGACACGGTGGGACTCGTGGACGGTGAGCCCCTGAGCCCGGCCAAGACGGCCCGGGCCCGGTCCATGACGCAGGACCTTCTGGCCCGGGAGGGCTTCCCCCGGGCCCGTGTGGACACGGCGCTCCAGGACACGGAGCAGGGCGTCCGGGTGGTCTTCCGGGTGGACGAGGGCCCCCGGCTCGGGCTGGCCCGCGTGGAGTTCGAGGGCAACGAGGCCTTCTCCGACGACCGGCTCCGATCGGTGATGTCCACCGGCGCGTCGGGCTTCCTCTGGTTCCAGTCCGGCGAGCTCAATCGGGATCAGTACCGGCAGGACCTCGCGCAGCGGCTGCCGGACTTCTACGGCCAGCACGGCTACATCGACTTCCGGGTCGTGGACGACACCGTCCTCGTGGACCGGACCACGGGGAAGGGACGCGTGCGCGTCACGGTGGACGAGGGGCCCCTCTACCGGCTCTCCGAGTTCCGCATCCGCGGCAACCGGAACTTCCCGGCCGACCGGCTGGCACGTCACTTCCCGGAGGGGACCGCGCTGCTCGAGGGCGAGGACCTCCCGCCGGACAGCCTGCCGGCCTTCGACCGGACGGCCTTCCAGTCGGCCACGGGCGAGATCGGCGACCTGTACCGAAACAGCGGGTACCTCAGGGCCACCGTGGTCCCGACCATCGAGCGGCTGCCCCCCGATTCCACCCGGGGCGAGGAGGACCGGCTCGTCCGGGCCTCCTGGCACGTCCAGGAGGGGGACCCCGCCTACCTGCACCACGTGAACGTCGTGGGGAACGACTACACCCACGATCGGATCATCCGCCAGCGGCTGGGCCTGCTCCCGGGCGACATCTACTCCCAGGAGGTGCTGATCCAGAGCGTCCGGCGGATCCAGTCCATGGGCTTCTTCGAACAGCTCCCTCCCCAGGAGGCGGTGAACATCGACCCGCGCCAGGACGGGGACGTCGACGTCACCCTCCGGGTGAGGGAGAAGCAGACCGGGAACCTGAACTTCGGGATGTCCGCTTCGGGCGGGACGGGGCTGGCGGGCTTCGTGGGCTACGAGCAGCCCAACCTCTTCGGCCAGGCCAAGAGCGGCCGGTTCCGCTGGGTCTTCGGCGGCCGCACGCAGGACATCGAGCTGCGGTACTCCGACCCGGGGGTCTTCGGCTCGCGGTACTCGGCGACGGTCCAGCTCCGGAGCTCCCGTGATCTCCTCCGGACGCTGAGCCTGGGCGAGCGCCGCCAGACCGGAGGCTCGCTCGAGGTCGGCGCCCCCTTCCCGGGCCTGCGGTCGACGCGCGTCATCGTCGGGTATTCGCTCTTCGACGACGAGGTCAGCGACCTGCAGCTCTTCGGCGTGGATCCCCAGGACAGGGGGCTGATCCTCAACGGCACCCGCAGCAGCGCGTCGGTCCGCCTCGTCCGGGACACCCGACAGGGCGGCACCTTCCCGGTGGGGGGGAACCGGAACATGGTCTCCGCCCAGTTCACCGGCGGCCGCCTGGGCGGGCGGGGAGACTTCGGAAAGTATCGGTTCGAGAGCGAGTGGTTCGTCCCGGTGGCCCAGCTCGGGGGCGGCGGAATGGAGTCCAATCCGATCCAGATCACCGCCGGGCTGAGCTTCAGCGGAGGGGTGGTCCTCGGCGACAACCCCTTCTTCCGCGAGCGGTTCTTCATGGGCGGTACCCAGGTGGGCGAGGAGCTGCGCGGCTACGAGGAGGCGACCATCACGCCGGAGGGGCACGTGCCGCGGAACACCCGGGAGTTCAGCACCCTCGACCGGGTCGGCGAGTCGTTCTTCACGACCACCGCCCAGGTGGGGGCCCGGCTCTCCTCGCAGGTGTTCGTCAACGCCTTCATGGACGCCGGCAACGTGTGGGCCGAGGCCTCGAACCTGAACCCGATGGACCTGTTCGTGGGCTCCGGCGTCGGCGTGAGCCTGGTGACCCCGTTCGGCCCCCTGGGCATCGACTACGCCTACGGCTTCGACCGGCGAGACGTCCTCGGACGCCCGGACCCGGGCTGGCAGCTCCACTTCAAGTTCGGACGGATCTTCTGAGGTCCGCCGGCTCCCCCGGGCACCCCCACGCCGACCGACCAAACCGAACTCCCGAACCACAGGAGCGCCCCGAATGACCGACGAGATCCTTCCCCGAGCGGCCGCCGCCGCCGCGGCCGGCCTGCTGATCCTCGCCGCCCCGATGGCGGCCCAGCAGGCGACAGCACCGCCCGAAGACGCCGACATCGTCTACGTGAACTCGCAGGAGATCCTCCGCCAGGCGCCGAGCGCCAGCGAAGCCCAGCAGACCTGGACGCAGGAGCTGGAGGGCTACCGCTCGGAGGTGCAGGAGCTGGCCGCCGAGATCGACTCGCTCCAGCAGTCCCTCGAGGCCCAGCGGGACGTGCTCGGCCAGGAGGCGATCCAGCGACGGACGGAAGAGATCAATCAGAAGCAGCAGGAGCTGGCCCGGCGGGCCCAGGAGCTCGAGCAGAGGGCGGCGCGCCGGCGGGAGGAGCTGCTCGGACCCGTCCTCCAGGAGGTGGGGGCGGTCATCGAGGAGATCCGGGCGGAGCGCGGCTACGACATGGTCCTCGACATCGCCTCCTCCGGCCTCCGGGCCGCGGCACCGCGGCTCGACATCACCGACCTGGTCGTCGAGCGGCTGCGCCAGCGGCCGGCGGGCGGGGACGGGTCCTCGGGCGGGGACCCGGGCTCCGGCCCCGGCTCCTGAGGTCGCCATTCGGGACACCGGACGCCGGACCCCCACGGGTCCGGATCGGGCCGTCGGGACATCCGCCGGAGGGCGGGGCGAGGAGGTCCGTCTCAGGGTGGAGGAGATCGCCGACGCGCTGGACGGCGCGGTGGAGGGGGACGGCGCGGCCGAGGTGACCGGGGTCGCCCCCGTGGAGAAGGCCGGGCCGGCGGACCTGACCTTCGTGGTGGACGAGAGCTGGGCGCGAGCCCTCTCCGAGTCGGAGGCCGGGGCCGCCCTGGTCCCGCCGGAGCTGGAGGTGGCGCCGGGGGACACGGCCCTCGTCCGGGTCACCAACCCCCGGGCCGCCTTCGGCCGCCTCATCCG
>CAYVFM010000143.1:0-4015 GCA_964450995.1 uncultured Gemmatimonadota bacterium
TCAGCGAACGTGTTTGTACATCAGCTCGACCAGCTCGTCGTACATCTCCTCGGCCTCCTCCTCGCCGGCGCGGATGGCCTCGGTGGCGCAGTGCTTCAGGTGGTTCCGCATCAGCTCGCGCCCCACCGCCCGGAGCGCCTCGTGGACCGAGGAGATCTGGGTGAGGACGTCGGCGCAGTAGCGGTCCTCCTCCACCATCCGCTGGAGCCCGCGCACCTGTCCCTCGATGCGGCGCAGGCGGTTGAGGTTGCGCTCCTTGAGGCCGGGGTCGACGCCGGCGGCCTTCCGCGCCCCGTCCCCGTCGCCGGCCTCCACCCCGCAGCCGCAGGGCGCCGCAACCGTCCCCGTCCCCTGCGCTTCCCCGCTCCGATCGTCCGTCCCGGCCATGGTCCTCGCTCCCCGTCGATGGTGGTCGGGCGAGGGGAGGGCGCTCGATACCCCCTCCCCCTATCGTCTCCGCACCGACCATATACCCCCTCCCCCCATCTCCGGGTTCCACGTTCCGGTCGCGGGGCCGGTGGACGCGGAAAGGCGGGGGGCCTTAGGATGCTCCGTCATGTTCGAGAAGATGCGGGAGAAGCTGTCGGAGCTGGTGGACGCCCTCGGGGGCGACCCGGCCCTCTCCCGGGACGAGGTCGACCGGGTGCTGGCCGGCATGCGGGAGGAGCTGATCGAGGCCCGGGCCCGCCTGAAGAAGCGCGAGGAGGAGGTGGCCGACTACGAGCGCCGCCTGGACGCGCTGCGGGATCGGGGCGACGTCGACCCGGGCCAGCTCGCCGAGCTGGAGCGGGAGGTGGCCCGGCGCCGCGCCGAGATGGAGGAGGAGCGGAGGGCGGTGGAGGAGATGTCCGGGCGCTTCCGCGAGGCCGTCCGACGCCGGGACGTGCTGGTGGCGAAGGACCGCCGGTCGCGGGCCTCGGAGACGGTGCGCGAGGCCGGCGAGGAGGAGGTCCGGAAGTTCGAGCGCTTCGAGGAGCGGATCGAGGACGAGGCCCACCGGGCCGAGGGGGAGCGGGAGGTGGAGGAG
This sequence comes from uncultured Gemmatimonadota bacterium, assembly GCA_964450995.1. Lineage (GTDB taxonomy): Bacteria > Gemmatimonadota > Gemmatimonadetes > Palauibacterales > Palauibacteraceae > CAYVFM01. The sequence continues at coordinate 1,028 of CAYVFM010000143.1, forward strand.
GCCCTGGAGGGCGACGCCGCCCCCGGGGACGACGGCGAGCTGGAGGAGACCTTCCGCGACGCCCGGGCGGACGAGCAGCTCCGCGAGCTGAAGCGGCGCATGGGAATGGAGCCCGACGAGGGGGACTGAGGCGATGAGCTGGCTTCTGGTGGCGGTGGTGGTGATCTATCCGCTGGCCCTGGTGGGGGTCAGCCTCTGGCGCTCGAAGGGCGTGAAGAGCCACGAGGACTTCATGGTGGCGGGCCGGGACGTGCCGGTGGCCCTGCTGGTGGGCACCCTGGTCTGCACCTGGATCGGCTCGGGCTCGCTCTTCGGCGGGGCCGGCCTGGCCTACGACGTCGGGATCGGCGAGCTGTGGTTCTCCTTCGGCGGCTGGATGGGCCTGCTGGTGGCCTTCTTCCTGGCGGGGCGGGTGCGGCGGATCGCCCAGTACACCGTCCCCGACCTCCTCGAGCAGCGCTACAACGCCGCGGCCCGGGTGCTGGGCACGATCGCCATCATCCTGGCCTACGTGACCATCGCCTCCTACCAGTTCCGCGGCGGCGGCTGGATCCTGAGCATCGTCACCGACGGCTTCATCGGGCCCACCGAGGGGATGCTCATCACGGCCGGCGTCATCGTGGCCTTCACGGCCCTGGCCGGCATGGTGTCCATCGTCACCGTGGACATCTTCAACGGGATCCTGATCATCCTGGCCATCGTGCTGGCGCTGCCCTACCTGGTCTTCGCCCAGGGCGGCGTGGCGGACGTGCTGGCCAACCTCCCCGCCGGCCACACCGACGTGCTCGGGGGACACAACGTCCTGTGGGTCTTCGGCGTCTCCATGCCCACCTTCCTGCTCATCCTGGGCGAGAGCGGGATGTACCAGAAGTTCTTCTCCGCCCGCGACGAGGGCTCGGCGCGGAAGGCCGTCGTGGGGATGGTGGCCGGCATCATGTTCATCGAGATCACCCTGGCGCTGGTGGCCATCGTCGGGCGCTCCATCTACCCGGACCTGGCGGAGGTCGGGACGGTGGTCGGGGCGGCCGCCTCGGAGACGGTGATCCTCTACGTCGCCCGGCACGCGTTGCCGCTGGGCATGGGGGCGATCCTGCTGGCGGCCGGGGTGGCCATCGTCCTGTCGACCGGCAACACCTTCCTGCTGGTGCCCTCCACCAACGTCGCGCGGGACATCTACGAGCGGTTCGTCGCGCCCGAGGCGTCGGAGGAGAAGAAGCTGGCCGTCCAGCGGGCCTTCGTGGTGATCTTCGGCGGGCTGGGGCTGCTGCTGCTGACCCAGTTCGACACGGTGCTGGAGATGGCGCTCTACGCCTACTCGCTGGTGGGGGCGAGCCTGACGCCGGCCCTGCTGGCGGCCTTCCTGTGGAAGCGGGTCACCAAGGAGGGCGGGGTGGCCTGCATCGGCGGCGGGATCGCCACCATCGTGGGCGTGGCCGTGGCCGACCGCCTGGGCGTGAGCTTCGAGACGACCCTCGGCGGGACGGTCTTCGACTTCGCCTCCAGCGACTACATCGTCATCCCCGCCGTGCTGGTCTCGATGACCCTGCTGGTGGTGGTGAGCCTGCTGAACGATCCGTCGCCGGAGGAGAAGTGGGAGCCCTTCTTCCGGCCGCCCGAGGAGGCGGTGCCGCCGGGGGCGGAGGCGGAGGCGTAGAGACCGACCCCGGCCGGGATCAGCCGTGGCCGCCGCCCCGGGCCTCGGCCAGGTACATCCGGTTGCCGTCGGGGTCCTCGAAGTAGGCCAGGGGCACGGCGGTGTCCTCGGTGATCTCGCCCACGAACTCGACGCCCCTCCCCCGCAGCTCGTCGACGACCTCCTCCAGGTCCCCCTCCACGTGGAAGCCCGGCGTGGCCGAGCCCGACGCGCCCACCGGGGCCTCGCCCATGGCGTCGTGCAGGCCGAGGGCGAACCCGTCGGGCGCCCGGACCACCGCCCAGCCGGGCCCGCCCCGGTAGGCCAGCTCCAGCCCCAGCGTCTCCGTGTAGAAATCCACCGACCGGTCCACGTCGGTGACGTAGACGGTCACCATGCCTCCGCTGATCATGGGGCTCGTCCTCCCTCCGGATCGACGTTCTCGCTCTCGGGTGCCTTCCCGACCGTGTCCGGAACCATCGGCGTCGAGTCCGCGGACGGCAAGCTCTCCCGGGGGACGGACTCCACGACGGCCGTGTCCGGAGCCGGGAGAGGAGGGGGCTCCGGCCCCGTCGGAGGGGAAGACTCCTCGCCGAACGCACGCTCGAAGATCAGGCCGGCCCGCCACCGGAAGCGCGGCGTCCGGGTGGCGGGGTTGTCCGCCCGCGGGGACGGGAGCGTGGCCGCCAGCTCGGCCGCCCGTCTCGGCCCGAGCTCCGAGACGTCGGCGCCCCAGTAGTGGCGGGACGCCGCCTGCACGCCGTACACGCCCGGCCCCAGCTCCACCACGTTCAGGTACAGCTCCAGGATCCGGTGCTTCGTCAGCCGGTCCTCGAGCCGCCAGGCCAGCAGAGTCTCCCGGGCCTTCCGCAGCCAGCTTCGCTCGGGTGAGAGATAGAGGTTCCGCGCGAGCTGCATGGTGAGGGTGCTGGCGCCGCGCGGCGGCTCGTCGTCGCCCCACCACTCGGTCATCGCCGCCCGGACCTCGGTCCAGTCGACGCCCGAGTGACGGTGGAAGGAGGCGTCCTCGGCCACGATCACCGCGCGGCGGACGTGGCGGGGAATCGCCTCCAGCGGCACGGGCACCCAGGCGAGGTCCCCGGACGCCCGGGCCCGCTCGCGCTCCATATAGGCCGTGGTCCCGGGCCATCGGCCCGCCAGCGGGAGGGGATCGGGGAGGGTCAGCAGGAGGATCGCGAGCCCCAGCCCCCCCGCGGCGAGGAGGCCCGCCATCAGGAGACCGGTCCGGCGGAGGAGCCGGCGAGGGCCGGTCATCCCGGCGCCGCCCTCCGGGGCGGGATCACGGGCTCACGATGGCCCGCAGCCCGTCCACCTGCTCCGGGTAGCCCAGGGCG
>CAYVFM010000144.1:0-3966 GCA_964450995.1 uncultured Gemmatimonadota bacterium
CTTGTCCACGAAGAACATCCGGGACTCGAACATCTTCTCGTGGATCAGGATCGTGCCCCGGCACTGGGTCGCCACCACCAGGGTGATGCTGATGAGGTCCGCCGGGAACCGGGGCCACGGGCCGTCGTCGATCTTGGGGATCTGGTTGCCCAGGTCGCTCCGGATCTCCATCGCCTGCTCCCCGGGCACGTGCAGCTCGCCGTCCCGGGGCTCGCAGTGGACGCCCAGCCGCTCGAAGGAGGCGCGCAGGGGGAGGAAGAGCCGCTCGGGCACGTCCTCGATGGTCAGCTCCGATCCGGTCACCGCCGCCAGCCCCACCATGCTGCCCACCTCGATGTGGTCGGGGTCGATCCGGTGCTCGCCCCCCTCGAGGCGGTCCACGCCGTGGATGGTCAGGGTATGGCCCCCGATCCCCTCGATCCGGGCGCCCAGGCCCACCAGGAACCGGCACAGGTCCTGGACGTGGGGCTCGGCGGCGGCGTTCCGGAGGACGGTGGTCCCTTCCGCCCGCACGGCCGCGAGGACGGCGTTCTCGGTGCCCGTGACCGACGGCTCGTCCAGGAAGATGTCGGCGCCCCGGAGCCGCTCGGCCCGGAGCCAGTAGCTCTCCCCCGCCTCCACCTCGGCTCCCAGTCGGCCCAGGGCCAGGAAGTGGGTGTCGAGCCGGCGGCGGCCGATGACGTCGCCGCCCGGCGGCGGCAGCTCCACCTCGCCCAGCCGGGCCAGCAGCGGGCCGGCCAGCAGCAGCGAGGCCCGGATCCGCCCCGCCAGCTCCGGGTCCACGCGCGGGCCTTCCAGGTCCCGGGCCTCGATCCGCACCCGGTTGCGGTCGAGCCACTCCACACCGGCGCCCAGGGACTCGAGCAGGTCGACCAGGGTCCGCACGTCCCGGATGTCCGGCACGTTGGACAGCTCCACCGGCTCGTCGGTGAGGAGGCACCCCGCCAGGATCGGGAGGGCGGCGTTCTTGTTCCCCGCGGGCGTGAAGCGGCCCGAGAGGCGGGACGGTCCCTGGATGCGGAAGCAGGCCATCGTGCGGGCGGGGGCTGGAATCGACAGGGGCTCGGCTCTGGCGGCGCAACTTAGACGGCGCCGCCGGCGCGGAGCAACGCGCGTCGTCCGCCGCGTCCGACCGGCGGCCGGGCCCGGCGTCGGGAGGGACCCTTCGCCGGGCCCGACGGTACCCCGAAGCGCGGACCCTCGACCGCGGCGCTCGTTGTGGCCCCCGCCCCGCGCCGGTATCTTCGCCGGCCTGGATCCGCCGCGACGGCTGGCATCCGACGACCCGGAAGGAGGACGCACAGCCCTTGGACGCGATCGGCGTGCTGACGGTCATCGGACTCGTCCTCTGGATCCTCCTCAGCCTCTCCCTGCTGGTGGGCCTCGTCCTCGCCTTGCCCGGCTTCCGCCGGCTCGACCGGCTGCTGGACCGGCTCGACCGCGTGCTGGACCGGGCGGACCAGGAGATGGACCCCACCCTGGAGCACCTGCGCCGGGCCGCCGACAACGCGGATTACATCACCAGCGCCGTGCGCGCGGACGTGGAGTCGGTGGGAGACACCGTGGAGCAGGCGGCCGCGAGCACGCAGCGAATGCTGGAGATGGCCGAGGAGCGGGCCACCGAGATCAACGGCTTCCTGGAGGTCGTCCAGGAGGAGGCCGAGGAGACCTTCCTCTCCACCGCCTCCCTGCTCCGGGCCCTGCGCGGCCGGGGCGGCGGGGGCCGGGACCGTCGCGGCCAGAAGCAGGCCTGAGGTGCGGCCGATCCGACGCGGCGCGCCCCTCCTGGCCGCGCTCCTGGCCCTGGCCCTCCTCCCCGACCCCGCCGCGGCCTGGGGCCCGGGGACGCACGTCCACCTCGGCCTGGAAGTCCTCTCCTCGCTGAGCCTGCTGCCCTCCTCGGTGGCCGGCCTGCTCTCGAGCCACGCCCTGGAGTACCTGTACGGCTCGCTGGCGGCCGACATCCCGATGGGCAAGAGCTACGCGCCGGCCGACCGTCACCCCCACGCCTGGCACGTGGGGCGGGAGACCCTCGAGTCGGCGGGCGACGACCCCGCCCTCAGGGCGTTCGGGCTGGGCTACCTCTCGCACCTGGCCGCCGACGTCGGCGCCCACGAGCGGTTCGTGCCCCGGATGCTCCTGCTCACCTCCTCCACCCGGGCGCTGGGCCACTCCTACTGGGAGCACCGGATGGACGCCCGGGTCGGCGGGGACCGGGCGCAGCTCGCGCGGTCGGTGGTGCTCGGACGGGACCACGGCCGATTGGACCGGCACCTGGACCAGGTGCTGGACCGCACCCTGTTCAGCTTCGACACCAATCGCCGGATCTTCCGCGGCATGGTCCGCATCGCCGACGATCGGCGCTGGCAGAGTCTCTTCGACACCGTCGTCGAGAACTCCCGCTGGGACCTGGAGGAGCCGGAGGTCGAGCTCTACCTGCGGGACGCCTTCGAGCTGGTGGCCGGCTACCTCGTCCGGGAAGGCGATTCCCGGGCGGCGGCCGGCGACCCCACGGGCCGGAACGCCGTGACCCGCGCCAAGCGGGTCCGGCGGCAGGTGCTGATGGACGAGGGGTTCGGCGACGCGGCCGCGTCGCTCCATCGCGCCGCCGACCGCTACTTCCCGCTCCCGGGGCGCACGGCCGGCCTCTGGGACCGGCGCGGCGGCAGCGAGGAGGTGGCCGAGGACCTCCGCCGGCGGCTCGCCGACCGGGCCGCCCTCCCCCGGGCGGGCTGAGGACGCCCCCTCAGGGCTCCACCGCCTCCAGCCGCTCCCGCAGCAGCTCGCGGGCCTTCTCCGGATCGGCCTTCCCGCCGGCCCGGCGCATCACCCGCCCCATGAAGAACCCCATCAGCTTCTCCTCGCCGGCGGCGAAGCGCGCCGCCTCCTCGGGGTTCGCCTCCACGGCCTCGTCCACCCAGGCCGCCAGCCGCTCCCGGTCCCGCACCTGGGCCAGCCCCCGCTCCTCCACCATCCTGTCCGGGTCCTCGTCCTCCCCCTCGACCAGGGCCTCCAGCGCCCGGTCGGCCGTGGTGGAGCTGAGGGTCCCGTCCCGACGGAGCTCTGCCACCCGGGCCAGCTGCTCCGGGGCGAGCAGGTCCGCCTCACGCGTCCCCGGCGGACGGCGGTTCAGCGCTTCGGCGAGCTTCCCGGTGACGAAGTTGGCCACCTGCTTGGCGAAGGCCTCGCCCCGCCCCCCCACCGCCGCCTCGAAGTAGGCTGCCCGGTCCGGTCGGGCGGCCATCCGGGCGGCGTCGTAGCCCGAGAGCCCGTGCTCCCGGGCGAGCCGCCGCTCCAGCTCGTGGGGCAGCTCCGGCAGGTCCTCGCGGATCGCCCCGACCCGGGCCGGGTCCAGCTCCAGGGGCGGCAGGTCGGGGTCGGGAAAGTAACGGTAGTCCACCTCCCCCTCCTTGCCCCGCATCGGCCGGGTCTCGCCGGCCCCGGCGTCCCATCGGCGGGTCTCGCGCTCCACCCGGCCTCCCGACGCCAGCACCGATCGCTGGCGATCCCGCTCGTGGGCCAGGGCCCGCTCCACGTGGCGGAAGGAGTTCATGTTCTTGACCTCCGTCCGCCCGGAGGGTCCCCCCGGTCCGCGGACCGAGAGGTTCGCGTCGACCCGGAGGCTCCCCTCCTCCATGTTGCAGTCGCTCACCGCGGCGAAGTGCTCCAGCACCTGCGTCAGCCGGCCGAGGAAGGATCGGGCCTCGGACGGCGACCGGAGGTCGGGCTCGGTGACGATCTCCGCCAGGGGCACCCCCGCCCGGTTCAGGTCCACCGCGGTCCGCCCCGGGAAGCGGTCGTGGTCCAGCCGCCCCGCGTCCTCCTCGAGGTGGAGCCGGCGGATCCCGACCCGTCGACGCCCGCCCTCCTCCAGCGGCACCTCGAGCTCGCCGTCGGTGGCCAGCGGGCGGTGGTACTGGGTGATCTGGTAGCCCTTCGGCAGGTCCGGGTAGAAGTAGTTCTTCC
>CAYVFM010000145.1:0-3830 GCA_964450995.1 uncultured Gemmatimonadota bacterium
CGATGCGGGTGACGTGGTGGCCGGTCATGGTCCGGTAGCGGGCCACCAGGTCCTTGAGCGTGCGGGCCAGCACGTGGTGGACGCCGGGCCGGCCGTTGGCGGTGGGCGGGCCCTCGTAGAAGACGAACTCGGGCGCGCCCTCCCGCTCCTCCACGCTGCGGCGGAAGGTGTCCTCCTCGTCCCAGCGCCTGAGGATCTCCTCCTCCAGGGCCTGGACGCTGTCGGGCAGCTCGGGATAGGCCATCGGGCGGCGGTTCGGGTTGGTCGGGGTCGGTCGGGTCGGGACGCGGGTCCGGGTCGCCGGGGACGCGGGCCCCGGCGGGGTTCGCGCGGCGGGCCGTCAGGCGGCCGCGCCGCCCTCCATCCGGGCCAGGACGCCGCGGATCAGCCGCTCCAGCGCCGGGGCGGCGCCCCGGGCGGCGGCGAGCACCTCCTCGACGTCCACCGGCTCCAGGGCGTCGGGGAGGGCCATGTCGGTGACGATCCCCACCCCCAGGGCCCGCATGCCGGCGTGGTTGGCCACGATCACCTCGGGCACCGTGGACATCCCCACCACGTCGGCCCCGGCGGTCCGGAGCATCCGGTACTCCGCGGCGGTCTCGAGGTTCGGGCCGGTGACGGCGGCGTAGACGCCCTCCCGGAGCACCAGCCCCTCCTCCCGGGCCACCGCCCGGGCCAGCGACCGGAGGCCCTCGTCGTAGGCGTCGGACATGTCCGGGAAGCGCGGGCCCTGCTCGTCCACGTTCGGGCCCACCAGCGGGTTGTCGCCCATCAGGTTGATGTGGTCCGAGATCAGGACCAGGTCGCCCCGCTCCCAGAGGGGGTGCATGCAGCCGCAGGCGTTGGTCACCACCAGCGTCTCCGCCCCCAGCTCCCGGACGACCCGCACGGGGAAGGCGACCTCGCGCAGCTCGTGGCCCTCGTAGCGGTGGTAGCGGCCGTCCAGGACGACCACCTCCCGGCCCTCGAGCCGGCCCGCCACCAGCCGGCCGGCGTGGCCCTCCACGGTGGCCTCCGGGAAGCCCGGGAGGTCGCCGTAGGCCACCTCGCGGGCATCCTCCACGGCCTCCACCAGCTCCCCCTGCCCCGTGCCCGTCATCAGCGCGACCTCGGGCGCGGCCCCGGTGGCCTCCCGGGCGGCGTCGGCCGCCGCCCGGACCGCCTGCATCGCCTCGCTCACGCCGCCCCGTCCCGGGGACCGGGGGCGCCGTCGCCGCGGCCCGGCTCTTCGCCGCCCGCTTCCTCCGCGTCCGACGCGTCGTCCTCGCCGGCCCGGATCTCCACCTGGTGCGCTCCTCCCGGATCTTCCTCGTCCTCCTCCGGCGCCCCGGACGGCGACGCGGACGCCTCCGGCCCGGGGGACCCGGCCGCCGGGCCTTCCCCGGCCGGCCGGTCCTCCTCCTCGTCCCCGCCGAGGCGAACCTCCTCCACCTCCAGCTCGTCGCTGAAGCGGCGGAGGGTCCCCTTCAGGGAGTGGAGGAAGCGGTCCTTGCGCTGGCGGAGGTCGTCGATCTGCCGCCGGAGGTCGTCGGCCCGCTCCCGGGCCTCGCGGACGATCTCCTTCGCCTTCGCCTCGGCCTCCTCCAGCCGCAGCTCGGCGTCCTTCTCGGCCTGGTTGCGGGCCTCCTCCCGCAGCTCCTGGGCGGCCAGCAGGGCCTCGTTCAGGGCCTGCTCCCGCTCGCGGTAGTCGGCGAGCTGGTCCTCCAGGGCCTCGACCCGCTCGGTCAGGCGCCGGTTCTCCGAGACCAGCTCCTCCAGCCGGTCGGCCACCAGCTCCAGGAACGAGTCCACCTCGTCGACGTCGTAGCCGCGGAGGGAGCGGGCGAAGTCGTCCTGCTTCTTCCGGACGTCCAGCGGGGAAAGCTCGATCATGGCTTCCGCCTCTCTGCCGGAGGGCGTCGGGGGGTCGGGGGCGTCACCGCGACCGCTCGCCCAGCAGGGCCCTGCCGAGCCGGAGCCGCGTGGCGCCCTCCTCCACCGCGATCTCGTAGTCGTTGCTCATCCCCATCGAGAGGGTCCGGGCGTGGAACCCCTCCACCTCCTCGCCCATCCGCTCGAACGCCTGCCGCGTCCGCCGGAAGGTGGTCCTCAGCACCTCCTCGTCGTCGGTGAGGGGCGCCATGGCCATCATCCCGCGGACCTGGAGTCGGGGGAAGGAGCAGACCGTGCGGACCCGATCCAGGAGCGCGTCGCCGCGGGGCGAAGTGGCGTCGAATCCGCCCTTGGCGTCCTCGCCCGAGGCGTTCACCTGGATCAGCACGTCGAAGTCCTCGCCGTCGGACTTCTCCAGCTCCCGGTTGAGCTTCCGGGCCAGCCGCAGCGAGTCCAGCGACTCCAGCTCGTCGAAGAGCTGGATCGCGCGCCGCGCCTTGTTGCGCTGGAGGTGTCCCACCATGTGCCAGGCCAGGCCCAGGCGGCCCACCTTGGAGAACTTCTCCTCGGCCTGGCTCACCCGGTTCTCGCCCACGTGCTCGAAGCCGGCCGAGGCCACGGTGCGCAGGACGCCGGGCGGGTGACCCTTCGTCACGGGCACGATCTCGATCTCGTCCGGGTCGCGGTCGGCCCGGCCGGCCGCCTCCGCGATCCGGTCGCGCACCTCGCCCTCTCGCTCTCGCAGGTCCTCCAGCTCCACGGCGTTCGTCCCACCTCCGTTCGGGAATACGGTCGGGTTCCACACACGTCGAGGGAGCCGCCCGCGGTCGGGAGCGACTCCCTCGTGCCTCGGCCCCGGGCCGGCCCGCCGTCGGCGGCGGACCGCACCTCCCGGGACGGGTCGGGGCCCGGCGGCGGGGCCGCCGTCCCCGGAGCCGTTCGGCTACTGCCGGACCTGGAAAGTGATGTTCCGGGAGACCCAGACGCCGATCGGCTTGTCCTTATTGATCGCCGGCTTGAACTCCATGTTCCTGGCCACCCTGACCGCGGCCTGGTCCATGGCGTCGTAGCCGCTCGACTTCTGGACCTGGGTCTTCTCGACCTGGCCCTGGTCGTTGACGAACAGCCACAGCGTCACGGTGCCGCCGATGCCGGCGTCCTTCAGCGCGGCCGGGTAGTACCGCCGCAGGAGCCGACGGATCTCGTCGTCGTTGGTCGCCCGCGGCTCGACGTCGCGGGGGATGAAGGACGGACGGTCCTTGGGCGAGCCCGCCTTCGGGGGCGGCGGCAGCTTCTCCACCGGGTTGTCCTCGAAGGTGGTCTTGGCGATCGTCACGTCCTCCTCGACGTTCGCCTCGGCCACCTTGGGGGTCGCCGGCCGGGAGATCTGCTGCGGCGGGGGCGGAATCTCCACCTGGGGCGGCAGCTCCACGGCCTCCATCTCCTCCGTCGCGCCGCCCATGTCCGCGGCCTGGAGGTTGGGGAAGACCTGGAAGAACGCGAAGTGGACCGCCGTGGCGGCGATGATCCCACCGTACAGCCAGTCCAGGTAGCTCGCCTTGAAGGCGTCGTTGGCGGTCTCGGCGGACGAGCCGCCGCTGCCTCCGCCGAACCTCTCCTCGTCCGGGGTCATCGGCTACCTCCTGGTCCGGGTCACGCGCTGCTCCAGGCGGGTGGCGAAGGTGACGCGGACTGCTCCCGCCTGCTGAAGCTGCTTGGTGATGGCGTTGATCTGCTGGTACGGGACGCTCCGGTCGGCCCGGACCGCCACCACCAGCTCGCGGTTCTCCGCGTAGATCGGCCGCACGACCTGGCCGATGTTGTCATAGGCGACGTTCTGGTCGTTGATCCAGACGCGTCCCTCGACGTCCACCCAGATGTGCAGGATGTTCTTCCGCTTCTCGTCGATCTTCTCGGTGGCCTCGGCCTCCACCCAGCGGACCTCCCGCTTCTTCTCC
>CAYVFM010000146.1:0-3816 GCA_964450995.1 uncultured Gemmatimonadota bacterium
CACGCGGTCCGGGGCGCCGCCCGGCCAGGTCCGCGGCGGCCCGGTCGCCGGCGGGGCGGACCAGCACGTCCCGTCCCTCGCCCGGGGGCCCGGACGGGGTGCGCCCGGCCCCGGTCCCCGGCCGAGCGGCCGGGGCGCGCGGGCCGGCGGCGTCTTCAACAGACCCGCAGCCCGCGCCGCTCCACCATCCCCGGGAGGACGCGGGCCGGGCGGCGCCCCGGACCGCGGGCCAGCGATCGCCGCAGGCCGGCGAGGGCCCCGGGGACGTCCGCCGTGTCGGCCGTCCCCGGGCCGGCCGCGCCGGGCGGGACCAGCAGCAGGTAGGTGCGGTCCCAGGGCAGGGGACGGACGGCCATCCCCTCCAGGCTCCCGGCGTAGGCCAGCAGGCCCGGGTCGCGGGTCAGCACGACGTCGGCGCCCGCGTCCAGCAGGTCCCGCCCGCGGTCGGGGCTCGCCGGGGCGATCCGGAGCACCGGCCCGGCCCGGGTCCCGGCCGGCCGGAGGGTCAGCAGCCCGTCGGCCGACGGACCGCCGGGGCCGAGGGCCGGACGCGCCGGCCGGTAGGGGCCGGTGGCCCCGGCCCAGCCGCCGGAGGTCGGCGGCCCGGCCACCGCGAAGACCGGCCGGGCGAAGATCGCCGGGGAGGCCAGGGGCCGGGGCGCCTCCACCACCAGCGTGCGGGGGGCCGGCGCCCGGACCTCCAGCGAGTCCAGGAGGGAGGGCGGGGCGCCGGGGTCGGCGAGCCTCGCCTCCTGCCAGGAGGCGGCGACGTCGGCGGCCGTGATCGTGTCTCCGCCGGGCCCGTCCGGCGCCCGGAGGCGGAAGCGCCAGCGCCGGCCGTCCTCCTCCCGGCGCCAGCTCTCGGCCAGGTCCGGCCGGAGGCGGCCCCGGCAGTCCACCCCCACGAGGGAGCGGTGGAGGTGGCGCACCAGGAGGCGCTCGGCCGGGGTCCGGGCCCGGGGGAGGCGCAGCGGGCGGGCGGGGCCGTCGGCCACCACCGTGAGGGTGCCCGCCGGGGTGCCCCTCGGCCGCTCGTCGGGGCCGCAGGCGCCGGGGCCGGGGTCGGGCAGGGCGACGCGCCCCGGCCCCGCCGAGCATGCTACCAGCAGCGCCGCCGCCAGGAGGCCGGCCGCCGTGCCGGCGTGTCCTCGGCGGCGGCTCGGGTCGGCGCGGCTCTCCATGGGGGCTCCGGTGCGGTGGACGAGGGGGCTCTCGGCGCCGGACTATACACCGGAGGCGGCCCGGCCGCGCGGGGACCGGGCCGCCGGCCTAGAGGCGCTCCAGCGCCCGGGCGACGGGCGTCTCCCCCTCCAGCACGTCGAAGGTCCGGCCGGCCAGGCTCGGCATCGTCAGCGACCGGACCAGCACCTCGGCGACGTCGTCCCGGGAGATCGTGCCCGACCGGTCGAGCTCGAGGGCGACCTCGATCCGGCCCGAGCCGGGCTCCTCGGTGAGACGGCCGGGCCGGACCACGGTGTGATCGACGCCGCTCTCCCGGAGGTGCTCGTCGGCCGCGCCCTTGCACCGGTAGTAGACGTTCATCCCGCCGCCCTCGGCGTCCGGATCGGCGTTCATGGCGCTCAGCATCACGAAGCGCCCGACGCCGGCCGCCCCGGCCGCGTCCACCAGGCGGATCGCCCCGTCACGGTCGACGTCGCGCGTCTTCTGGAGCGAGGTCTCCGCCCCGGAGCCCGCGCAGAAGATCACGCCGTCGCAGCCCTCCACGGCGTGTCCCGGCGGCTCCTCCAGGTCGGCGACCACCGTCTCGGCCCCGAGCTCGTCGAAGCGGGCCCGCTGGTCGGGATCCCGGATCATGGCCACCGGCTCGTGGGGGCCCTCCAGCAGGCGTCGGACGACCCGGAATCCGGTGCTCCCGTTGGCGCCGGCGACGAGGACGCGCATGGTGCTCCTCCCGCGTGTGGTGGACGTCGGCTCGCGACGGTCCGGTCGAGCCAGATCCGTTCCTCGGCGCCGGCCGGGCGGCAGGATCCGTCGGTCGGGAGGGTCCGTCGGCTCGGCCGGCTCAGAGCATCCCGGCCAGCCGGTCCAGGTCGACGTTCCCGCCGCTCACGACCGCCACGACCCGCTCGCCCTCCTCCACGGGCAGCGCCCCCTCGGCCAGGGCCGCGACGCCGGCCGCGCCGGCGGGCTCGGCCAGCAGCTTGGCGAAGGTGAGGATCTCGCCCACCGCCCGGGCCAGGGCCCGGTCGGGCACTCGCACCACCGCGTCCACGTGCCGGCGGACCAGGGGGAAGGTCAGGTCGCCGGCCATGGGCGAGCCCAGCCCGTCGGCGATGGTGTCCACCGCCTCGAGCCGCACCGGCTCGCCGCGCTCCAGGCTCCGGCACATGGAGTCGGCGCCCTCGGGCTCCACCCCGTAGACGCGGGTCGAGGGGGACCGGCCCTTCACGGCGGCGGCGATCCCGGCCAGCAGGCCCCCGCCCCCGCAGGGGACCACCACGGCGTCGGGCACCAGCTCGTCCAGGATCTCGAGCCCCACCGTCCCCTGGCCGGCGACGACGTCGGGGTCGTCGAAGGGGTGGACGAAGATCCGCCCCTCCTCGTCGCGGAGGGCCAGGGCGCGGTCGAAGGCGTCGAAGACGTCGCCGTGGAGCACGACCCGGGCGCCGTAGCCGCGGCAGGCCTCCACCTTGGCCCGCGGCGCCGACTCCGGCATGACCACCGTGCAGTCGACGCCCGCGGTCCGCGATCCCCAGGCCAGCGCCTGGGCGTGGTTGCCCGCCGAGACGGTGACGACGCCCCGCTCCCGGTCCTCCGCGTCCATCCCCAGCAGCTTGTTCAGCACGCCCCGGGGCTTGAAGGAGCCGGTCTTCTGGAGGTTCTCCGCCTTCAGGTGAAGCTCGACGCCCCCGGAGCGGCGCCCCAGGAGGGTGGCGCTGGCCAGCGGGGTGCGGTGGACCCGCCCCCGGATGCGCTCCCGGGCCCGTCGGAAGGCGTCTCCGTCGAGCCGGTCGGCGGCCTCGTCGTTCACGACTCCCTCCCCGTTCCGCGCTCGCTCCGGCCCGCGTCCCCGTCCCGGCGGCTCAATCCCCGCCGCCCGCCCCGGACAGGCCGGACTCCAGGTCCCGGCGCTGCTTCCGCATCCGGAGGTTCAGGGCCTCCACCAGCCCCGAGAAGCCGAAGGCGAAGTAGATGTAGCCCTTCGGCATCTCCTGGCCGAAGGCCTCCGCCACCAGGCTGACGCCGATCAGGAGCAGGAAGCTGAGCGCCAGGATCTTCACTGTCGGGTGCTCGCGGATGAAGCGGCCGATGGGGTTGATCAGCGCGATCATCACCAGCACCGCGATGACGATGGCGATCGCCATCACGATCACCTCGTCCGCCATGCCCACCGCGGTGATCACCGAGTCGAGCGAGAAGACGAGGTCCAGGATCGCGATCTGGGTCAGCACCCCGGCCATCGTCGAGCTCCAGCCCGCGGGCGCTCGCTCCCCGACCCCCTCGCCCTCCACGTCGGAGTGGATCTCCTTGGTGGCCTTGACCAGCAGGAAGAGGCCGCCTGCCAGCAGGATCAGGTCCCGCGCCGAGAGCTCCTCCCCCATCAGCTCCAGGAGCGGCTCCGTGAGGCCGATGAGCCAGGCCAGCGAGAAGAGGAGCCCGATGCGGGTGACCATCGCCAGGGCGAGGCCGACCTTGCGAGCCCGGGAGCGCTGAGCCTCGGGGAGCCGGTCCGCGAGGATGTTGATCATCACGATGTTGTCCACGCCCAGGATGATCTCCAGGAGCGTGAGCGTGAGCAGCGCGATCCAGCTCTCGGGGCTGGCGATCCATTCCATCGGTGCCTCGCTTCGGCGG
>CAYVFM010000147.1:0-3779 GCA_964450995.1 uncultured Gemmatimonadota bacterium
CCAGGTAGTTGCCCAGGTGCAGCTCGCCGGTGGGCTGGATGCCGCTGAAGACCCGTTCGCGTCCTTCGGCCATCGATCCCGTCGAGGTTGGAGGGTGCGTCGCCGCGCCGAGCGCCCGTCGGCGGACGCGCGCGGCCCGGCGGGGGGCGGGAGCGGAGGGCGGGGGCCCGGGGCGCCGGTGGCCCGGAAGCCGCCCCCGGGGCGCCGCTTGAGGGCGCCCCGGACGGCGGTCCAAGTTAGGCCCGCCGTCGGAACCGAGCAAGAGAGATGAGGCCCGTCATGCCGGACTTTCCGGGGACGAACGAGGAGGACGCCGCCCTGCTGGAGGCCGCCGTCCGGGCGGCGGAGGCGGCGGCGGAGGTCCACCGGGAGGCCGCCCCCGGGGCGGCGGACGAGGACCGCGGCGAGAAGGGCCGGGCCGACTTCGTCACCGCGGTGGACCGGGAGGCCGAGGCCCGGGTCGTCCGGATCCTGCTGGAGCGCTTCCCGGACCACGGGGTGCTGGCCGAGGAGGCCGCCGAGACCCGCGGCGGCGCCTGGCTGCGCGACCCGGGAGCCGGCGGGACCGACGCGCCTGTGGGCGATGGCGGCGGCCCGCCCCCCGCGGCCGGCGATCCGCCCCCCGTCCGCTGGATCGTCGACCCCCTGGACGGCACCACCAACTGGCTGCACGGCTACCCCGAGTACGCCGTCTCCATCGCCGCCGTCGACGAGGACGGGCTCCGGGCGGCGGTGGTGCTGAACTCGGCCACCGGCGAGCGCTTCGAGGCCGTCCGCGGCGCCGGCGCCCGCCGGGACGGCGAGCCGATCCGGGTCTCGGAGACCGACGACCTGGCCATGGCGCTCGTGGGCACCGGCTTCCCCTTCAAGAAGCCCGAGGTCATCGACGGCTACCTGGCCGCCCTGGGCCGGGCGCTGCGGGCCACCAGCGGGGTGCGCCGGGCCGGCGCCGCGGCGCTGGACCTCTGCGACCTGGCCTGCGGCCGGCTGGACGCCTTCTTCGAGTTCTGGCTGATGCCCTGGGACGTGGCCGCGGGGGCGCTGATCGTACGCGAGGCGGGCGGCGTCTTCCGGCCGCTGGAGGTGGACGGCATCGAGGCGGGCCCGTCGGTGGACCCGGCGGCGCCGGAGCTGAGGCCGGGGGCCTACGCGGCGGGCAACGGGCGGCTGCTCGAGCGGTTCCTGGACGCGGCGGGGCTGGGGGCGGCGGACGGCTGACGACCGGGCCCGGCGATCGTCGGGGGAAGCCGCGGCCCGGGGCCGGACCCTCGCTCACGCCCGACGCGAGCGTCGGAGGGTTCGCTCCCGCCCGGCCCCGGGCCCCGGCTCCGTGGGGTCGTCAGCCTCCGTCGCCGGCCGGCAACACCAGCTCGACCTCGACCCGGTCGAAAGGACCGTCTCTCTCGCTCCGGAGCGTGGCCACGACTTCCTCGGGCTGCGACGGTTCGAGGTCCTCCCGGCTCGCCGGGGGAGCTGCGGTCAGGACCAGACAGACCTCGTGCGGCTCAAAGGAAGCGGGATCCTGGACGTCGAAGCCCACGCTCCTCGAGAAGCCCCCTCCGGTCCCCGTGCGAGCGGTGAGGTCGACCCGGACCGGGGATCCGCAATCCGCGCTTTCGTGCATCGTGATGGTCACTTCGGCGTCGCCCACCCCCGATCCGCCGGGGTCGGTCACCGTCCCCTCGACCTCGACGAGCGCCGTGACCGCCGGGTCGTCGGGGACCGGACCCTCTTCGCAAGCCGTGAGCGTGACGCCGAGACCGGCCGCGAGCGCGAGGATCACCACCCGACACGTCAGACGCGATTGTCGTCTGCCGGCAACGCCGGAGCTTATCATCAGAAGCTCCCGTCGGACTCGCACTGGAAGTTCTCGCGGTCGCCGTCCGGGGGCTCAGAACCGGACGGTTAGCCCGCCTGTGATCGGGAAGACGTGGACTGTCCCGGTACTGCGCCTCTGGACGCTCGTCCCGGATTCGACCACCCCGCGATCGAACCAGCTTACCCGCCAGCCGGCCTCAGCGAACAGGGCGAGAGATCCACCGAGAGCGCGGCTCAGGCGTGCGTCAGCCCCGACGACCGGACCGTCGTCGTCCAGGGATACGGTGACGAGATCTCCGTCGCGGTCTCCCTGCGGCACGACAGGCACGGGCTGTGATTCACCGATCTGCCACCCGGCTCGACCCCGCAACGAAACGTGGGTGTCCTCGCCGAGCCCAGCTCGAGCGCCGAGAGCCGCCGTGAACCGCCAGTAGAATGCCGCCCCATGGTCGGTGTGCTCGACGTCCACCGCCGCCGCCCAGGGTCCGCCCAGGGGACAGGCCCCCTCCGCACCGAATGCCAGCCCGGCGTCCAACTCACCGAACTGCCTGTCATCGATGGTCAGCTGGCTGACGTCACTGGGAATTGCGATGCCCGCCCGAGCGGAAACGCTACAGGAACCGGGAACCTGACCTGCGAGGGCCCCGGAGATGACGAAGATGGCAACGACTGCCGCCAGAGCGGGAAAGGTTGCATGGGAGCCAGGTAAGATCGGGTCGTGGTGGCGAGCCGGATCGTCCTTCATCAGAAGCCCCCGTCGGACTCGCACTGGAAGCTCTCGCGGTCACCTGTGCACTCGCCAGTGCTCCCGTCACCGCTGCTACATCCGCCTCCCGCTACCGTTTCAAGTCCGTTGCACTCCAGGCTCGTGTTCGGTTCGAGGTCGTTCCGGACACCCGAGATGCGGCTCATGATCGCGAGGTCACCATTGCCAGCCCAGTGAATCCCATAGAGGCGAGCGCTGGTGCTGTTGAGTGTGGTATCAACCGCAGGGCTTCCGCTGTCACCGCCGCTCGACATCAGTATGGTGGAATTCAATACTTCGATCTGGCACAGTAGCCCCGTATCGGGTGGATAGACGTCCGTGTTCGGATCCGCGTCGTCGATTGCATTCAGGTCTCTATCCGAACAGGTCTTGTCGATCTGACCGACGGTCCATCCTGTTGTCTGGCCTATCTTCCCCAGTTCCTCGCCCTCGACGAATGTGTGTTCCTCATCAAATAAACGGAGACGGGGATGCCCGTCGTCCACAACGAGTTCCCCGCTCTCGCAGTTTACACAGGCCGGCCGCGCCACGAGCCCAAGTGTGTCGCTCACACCGGCGTCATAGGCGAAAAGTGCCGCATCGGAATACCGACATCCCCCGCTGAAATTCGAGGGACAGGTCTCGCCGGTGATCGAGTTCGTACCGGTCCAGAAATTGGTGTCGATCACCTCGACTCCGATCCGATTGTCAACACTTGTGTTAAGCAGAGGTTGGTGGTGAACGTCACCCTGGACGCTGCCCAGCTTCCCGGTGCAATGTCCGTTGGTGACGAATCCCCGCCCCACGTCCCAGTGGCGGACATTGAAGCCCAGGGTACAACCATCCGTCAGAATTCCACCCACCGGGGGCCGGAACTTGTCGTCAAGGGTTTTATCCGGCGACACCGGACGATCCGGAATCAGGGAATAGAGGTTCGCCGGGACTCCGGCGCCGGCCAGTGCCTGCTGGACCGACAAGAAGCCTGTACCCGGCTCCAGCCCCGCCTCCAGCCGGTTGGCCGACTCTTTGACGTCCGTCCAGAGCGCCCCTTTCTCGAAGACTACCTCGCGGAATGTCCCGTACCAGCTCATGAGGTCGGCGAAGCTGCGGTCGGCTCGCCGGAATTCCACCGGCATGGCCCGGAGTTCCTCGCCATAGAACTGCCGGATCCAGCGCATCGCCCCGGCCCGGGCCCGGCCGGGCTCGACCATCTGGA
>CAYVFM010000148.1:0-3760 GCA_964450995.1 uncultured Gemmatimonadota bacterium
GGACGCCGCCGCCGGATCGGAGCCGGAGGCCCGCTCTTCGCGCGCCGCGGCCACCTGCTCCCGGTAAGAGCCCCGGTCGACGCGCTGGCCCGCCTTCCAGACGCCCTCGATGGAGCGGGTGGCGGTGACGTCGGCCGTCGGGTCGCCCTCCACCAGGAGAAGGTCCGCCCGCCGGCCCGGCTCGATCCGGCCCCGGTCCTCCAGGCCGTAGACCCGCGCGGGGACGGAGGTGGCTGCCCGCAGGGCCTGCACGGGCGTCAGGCCCGCCTCGACCAGGAGCTCCAGCTCCCCGTGGAGGCTCGGTCCGTGGGCGGTGCCTGGGTTCGGCGCGTCGGTCCCGGCCAGGATGGGCACGCCGGCCTCGGCCATCCGGGCCACCGACCGCCGTGCCGCCCCGTAGCGGACACGGTCCGACCCGGCACCGTCGCTCTCGAGGAACGAGGCCTCCAGGTTGGTCGTCGTCCGGGACGCCAGGTAGGGCCGGAGCCTCGGATCCTCCGCCAGCGTCCCGCCCGCGGGCTTCCCGGCTGCCGAACGGATCACCGAGAGCGTGGGGGTCAGGGCCACCCCGCTCTCGGCCATGGCCTCCACCGTCGAGTCGGCCGGGACGCTGTCCATCCAGACGTGGGCCAGCACGTCGGCGCCGGCCCGGACCACCTGGCGCGCGGCCTCGAGCGAGGAGACGTGGACCACCGCCAGCCGGTCCCGGGCGTGGGCCGCATCGATCAGCCGGCGGACGGTCTCCAGCGGGAGCGTGGGGAAGGAGACGCCCGCCACCGAGCCGTCGTCGTAGACGATCTTGATGTAGTCGGCCCCGTCCTCGACCCGGTCGTCCACCCAGCCGGCGGCCTCGTCGGGGCCGTCCAGCGTCGGCACCTCGACGCCGTATTCGGTGCCGTGGCCTCCCGGCGCGGTGGCCAGGTGGCCCGAGGCGAAGAGGTCGGCCCGGCCTGTGGCCTCCCCGCTTCGCTGCTCGCGCTTCATCCGCCGGGCCAGCTGCGGCGTGGTGAACATGTCCAGCTCCGTGGTCACTCCCAGCACCGCCGCCTGCCGGAGCGACGCGGGATCGAGGGTGTGCACGTGGGCGTCGATCAGCCCCGGGAG
Source organism: uncultured Gemmatimonadota bacterium (assembly GCA_964450995.1). GTDB lineage: Bacteria > Gemmatimonadota > Gemmatimonadetes > Palauibacterales > Palauibacteraceae > CAYVFM01. Next base: position 1,105 of record CAYVFM010000148.1, read on the forward strand.
AAGGGTCCGGCCTCCGCCGTCGATCACGATGGCTCCCTCCGGTGCATCCACGCCCGGGCCCACGGCGGCGATGGTGTCGCCCCGGATCAGCACGTCCCGCGAGCGGTGCACGTCGCGTCCGTCGAAGAGCCGGACGTCGCGGAAGAGAACGGGGTCCTCGGCCGGTCCGTCCGGACCCGGGACCGCGTGTCCGGACCCGCCGGCGTTCGGTTCCGCGGCCGGCATGGGCGTGATGGTGACGGCCGGGCCGGCCAGCGCCAGGATGCCGATCATCGTCAGGATCCCTCGAGCGCTCATCGTGTGTCCTCCTCCGTGTCGCTGGATCTGGGGACGAGAGCTCGCCATCTCCGGCGGGGGACCGGAGGACGGGCCGGGCGGGGAATCCATGGCGCTGCGTCCGGTTCCCCGCCCCGGCCCACATAACGGGTCCGAGCGACCGAGTGTTGCGGTCCGGCGCCGCCGCCGGACCGCGAGAGCGATCGAGCCGATGCGTCTCCGCGGAGACGCCTTCCGCGGTCGGCGACCGCGTGAGCGAGCCTCGATTGAACCGTGGATGACGCGGCGTTTCCGCGGGAACGCCTTCCCGGTCGCCGTCCCCCGGACCGGCCTCGGATGAAGCCGCCGCGGCGGCCCGCTATCTTTCCCATGAAGCCGGACCGTCCCCATCGCCGCCCGACACGACGAGCGCGCCCATGCTGCCCGACGCCTTCTGCCGGCTGGCCGACCTGCTCTCCGGACGCCGGACCCTGGTGATCACCGGCGCCGGATGCAGCACCGAGTCGGGGATCCCGGACTACCGCACCGAGGACGGACAGCTCAAGACCCCCGAGCCGATCCGCTACATCGAGTTCGTCCGCCGCCCCGAGGCGCGTCGGCGCTACTGGTCCCGGAGCGCCGTGGGCTGGCCCCGGATGGCCCGGGCCGAGCCCAACCCCGCCCATCGGGCTCTGGCCCGGCTGGAGGCGTCCGGGGCGGTCTCCGGCGTCGTGACCCAGAACGTGGACGGGCTCCACCAGCGGGCGGGCAGCCGGACGGTGGTGGAGCTGCACGGGAGCCTGGGCCGCGTGGTCTGCCTGGACTGCGGCGAGGTCCACGACCGGGCCCGGGTCCAGGAGCGGCTGCTGGCCGACAACCCCGTCCTGGCGGACCGGGCCCCGCCCGGCGACGCCGAGATCGCCCCCGACGGCGACGCCCGGCTGGCGCCGGAGGTGGCCGAGGGGTTCCGGGTGCCGGGCTGCCGGGCCTGCGGAGGCGTGCTCAAGCCCGACGTCGTCTTCTTCGGCGAGAGCGTGCCCCCGGCGCGGGTTGAGGCCGCCTGGGAGCTGTACGGCGAGGCCGAGGCCCTGCTGGTGGCGGGCTCGTCGCTCTCGGTCTGGTCCGGCTACCGCTTCGTGGCCCGGGCCGCCGAGGAGGGGGTGCCGGTGGCGGTCGTCAACCTGGGGTCGACGCGGGGCGACGACGAGGCCAGGGTGCGGGTCACCGGCCGGGTGGGCTCGATCCTGCCGGCCCTGGCCCGGGAGCTGGGGCGGCCCGACGCCGCCTGAGGCTCCCGTGGGCACCGCCCTCTTCCTGGCCGACCGGGGGCGGCCCCGGTGTCCGGCCGGCCCGAGGCGCGGGGCCCTTCTCAGGCCTCCCGGGCCGACTCGATCTCGCACATCCCCTCGTCGAGCTGCTTCTCGAGCTCCTCCCACAGCTCCTCCCGCAGCTCCGCCTCCACTTTCAGGCGCCGCTCCTCCTCGGTCTCGCAGATCAGCTCCGGCACCGTCTTCGTGCCTCCGTCGCCGTCCAGCGCCACCATGGTGAAGAAGGAGCGGTTGGTGCGCCGGGCCGAGCCCGGCTTCTGCGGGTCCTCGGCGTGGACGTCGATGCCCACCTGCATCGAGGAGCGGCCCACCGTGTGGACGGCGGCCTTCATCGTCACCTCCTCGCCCACCTTGACGGGCGACTCGAACTCGACCCGGTCGATCGCCGCCGTGACGCAGTAGGACTCGGCGTACTTGGCCGCGCACATGTAGGCCACCTCGTCCATCAGCGAGAGGAGCGTCCCCCCGTGGACGTTCTGCGCGAAGTTGGAGTGCTGGGGCCGCATGAGCCGGGTCATCGTCACCCGGGACTGCTCGACGCGCTTGGTGGGTCGATCGCTCACGGTGGGCTCCCGCGGCTGGAGGAAGGTCGGCGACGTCTCAGCATAGGCACGCCGGGAGCCGTCCCACAACGGGCGGAGGGACCGACGTCCCTGTAGGTTCGTTTCACGCGCGACCGGCGTCCGGCCGCCCTCCCGAAGCACGAAGACATCCGCCATGACGATCCGAATGGTTTGCCCGCGACACGCGATGCTCCCGGTCTGCCTGCTGGCGGTCGGGACCCTGGCCTGCGGCGGCGATCCTCTCGCCCCCCGGGACGTCGCCCGTCCCGGCATCCTGGAGTTTCACGGCGAGAGCCGGAACGTGGTCTCCGCCCCGGACACCGTGACGGCCGACGAGCCCTTCGACGTGACGGTCCGCACCTACGGCGGCGGCTGCGACCAGAAGGGCGAGACCCGGGTGGAGCGCGCCGACGGTGTCGTCGTGATCTCCCCCATCGACGTCTTCACCGAGGGCTCCGGCGTCGTCTGCCCCGCCGTCCTCCGGCGCTTCGAGCACACGGCGCGGGTGAC
>CAYVFM010000149.1:0-3702 GCA_964450995.1 uncultured Gemmatimonadota bacterium
CGACCCGTGAGCGACACCTCCGACGCCGACCCTGCCTTCCCCACGCCCGGAGCCTCTTCTTCGGGTTCGGGCGAGGACGGATCCTCGCGGCCGGAGGGCCGGCCCTCCGGCGTGGCGGCGGTCCGCCCCGAGGTGCTCGACGTGGTCGAGGACGCCCTGCGGGACCTCTGGAACGTCGTGGACGACCTCTCCCGCATCCGTCCGGCGGAGACGAAGTACTACCGGGTCACCATCTTCGGCTCGTCCCGGATGCGGGAGGGCGACCCGCTCTACGACGACGTCCGCCGCCTGGCCCGGGAGCTGGCGTCGATGGGCTGTGACATCATCACCGGAGGCGGCCCCGGGCTCATGCAGGCCGCCAACGAGGGGGAATCGCTCGGGGACACGGACGGCCGGACCCGCTCCTACGGCCTCAACATCGACGTCCCGCACGAGCAGGACGCCAACCCGTTCGTGGACCGGGCCTACCTCCACCGCACCTTCTTCACCCGCCTCCACCACTTCGTCCGGCTGTCCCACGCCTTCATCGTCGTGCCCGGCGGGATCGGGACCACCCTGGAGGCGCTGATGATCTGGCAGCTCCTCCAGGTCCGTCACGTGCGCGACATCCCCCTGCTGATGGTGGGCGACATGTGGGAGGACCTCGTCGACTGGGCCCGCCGGCACATGCAGGACGGCGACCGGGCCCTGGCCGATCCCGAGGACCTCGAGATCCCCCGCTGCGTCGACTCGGTGGAGGAGGCCGTGGAGATCGTCCGCGAGCACCGGGCCCGGATCCTGGACCGGAGCGACTGACCCCGGCCGGGGCCGCCCCCGGGACACGAAACGCCGCGCCGGTCCGTCTCGTCGTGGAAGACGACGGCGGGCGAGACGTCTGCCGGCCGCGTGCGGAGGAGACTCCGCGCCGGCCGGGCAACGGTACCGCCAGCTCGCCTGTCCGAGGAGATGGAGCGGGCGAGGGGCCAGCCGGCCCCGTCCCTCTCCGCGGACCCCTCACGGGACCTCGCCGGTGCGCGGCACCCTCCTGTGGCAAGGAAGCGGCGAACGGGGCTGCAGCCCCACGACCCTCCGCGTGCCGGCGAGCCCTCCCTCCCCCCTGTCCCGTTGTCCCCCCCGCGGCCGACCGGCAGGTTGGGGACGTTCGACCGTCCCTCCCCGACGCGCCGCAGACGGAGACGACGTGCTGATCCGGATCCTGCACGACTTCGACCCCTTCCTGATCCGCATCGCGGGCGACTTCGGCGTCCGCTGGTACGCCGTCCCCTACCTCCTGGGCTTCCTGCTCGCCTGGTGGGTCTTCCGGCGGGCGGCCGAGCGCGGAGCCGTCGAGGGCCTGGACGAGGACGGCGTCTACGAGTTCCTGATCTGGCTGATCCTGGGCGTCCTGGTCGGGGCCCGCTTCTTCCACGTCTTCGTCTTCGAGTACGAGCAGTACGGCTTCGACCCCGTGGCCTGGATCGCCATCTGGAACGGGGGGATGGCCTTCCACGGGGGCCTGGTGGGCGTCCCGGCGGCGACCTGGCTCTTCGCCCGGCACAAGGGAATGCCGGTCTACGCCTTCCTGGACCGCCTGGTGATCCCCGCGGCCCTCGTCCTGGGGCTGGGACGGCTGGCCAACTTCGTGAACGGGGAGATGCCCGGGACCCGCTGGACCGGTCCGCTCTGCGTCGACTACGAACACAGCCACTACCTCGCCGACCCCCCGGAGGGCTGCCGGCACCCGGTCCAGCTCTACGAGGCGGCCAAGGAGTGGGTGGTGGCGGGCATCCTCTGGCTCGAGGTCCGCTTCATGGCGCCGCGGCCCGGCGTCCTCTTCTGGAGCTTCGTCGCCGCCTACGGGCTCCTTCGCTTCCCGCTGATGTACCTGCGGGTCGAGCCCCGGGTCTGGGCCGGGTTGACCCTGTCCCAGGTCTTCTCGGGCCTCCAGGCCGTGGCGGGCCTGGCCGCCCTGGCCTGGATCTACCGGGACCGGCTCGGGCTCGCCTCCGAGGCGGAGGGCTGAGCCTCGGCCTCGGCCACGGCCCGCTTCACCCGGAGCAGGCTGTCCGGGTTCAGGGACATCGAGTCGATTCCAAGCCCGACCAGGAACTCGGCGAACTCGGGGTGGTCGCTGGGCGCCTGGCCGCAGATGCCCACCTTCTTCCCCTTCCGGTGGGCCGCCTCCACCACCCGGCGGATCATCTCCTTCACCGCCTCGTCCCGCTCGTCGAACAGGTAGGCCAGGTCGGCCGAGTCCCGGTCCACGCCCAGGGTGAGCTGCGTCAGGTCGTTGCTCCCGATCGAGAAGCCGTCGAAGCGCTCGGCGAACTCTTCGGCCAGCACGACGTTGGAGGGCACCTCGCACATCACGTAGACCTCGAGGCCCTCCTCCCCGCGGCGGAGTCCGTTCTCCGCCAGCACCTCCAGGACCCGGTCCGCCTCGGCCACCGTCCGGCAGAAGGGGATCATGATCTTCACGTTGTCCAGGCCGATCTCCTCGCGCACCCGGCGGATGGCCCGGCACTCCAGGTCGAAGCCCGGCCGGCAGCGGTCGCTGTAGTAGCGGGCCGCCCCCCGGAAGCCCAGCATCGGGTTGGCCTCCGGGGTCTCGAACGCCTGGCCGCCGATCAGGTCCGCGTACTCGTTGGTCTTGAAGTCGCTCATCCGCACGATGACCGGCTCCGGGTGGTGCACGCAGGCGATTTTGGCGATCCCCCGGGCCAGGTGCTCGACGAAGTACTCGGTCTTGTCCGGGTAGCCGCGGGTCAGCTCGGCGATGCGCTCCCGGGCCTCCTCATCCCGGAGGCGGTCGTACTCCACCAGGGCCATGGGGTGGATCTTGATCCGGTTGCCGATGATGAACTCCATGCGGGCCAGGCCCACCCCGTCGGCGGGGAGACGCCACCACCGGAAGGCGGCCGCCGGGCTCCCGACGTTCATCATCAGCCGGGTGCGCGTCTCCGGGACGTCCTCGAGGCTCACCTCCTCGGTCTCGAACTCCAGCAGGCCCTCGTAGACGTGGCCCACGTCGCCCTCGGCGCAGGAGATCGTCACCTCGTCGCCATCCTCCAGCACCTTCGTCCCGTCGCCGGTGCCCACGATGGCCGGGATCCCCAGCTCGCGGCTCACGATCGCCGCGTGGCAGGTCCGGCCGCCCGTGTCGGTGACGATCCCCGCCACCCGCTTCATCACCGGCACCCAGTCGGGGTCGGTCATCCGCGTCACCAGGATCGCCCCGTCCTCGACCTGGTCCGCGTCCTCGACGTCCAGGACCCGGCTCACCCGGCCCGCCGCGATGGCCTGGCCGACGCTGAGCCCCGAGATCAGCTCCCTCCCCTTCCCCAGGAGGCGGTAGTTCTGCACCGACGCCCCGCCCTCGCGGGAGCGGACGGTTTCGGGGCGGGCCTGGACCACGAAGAGGTCGCCGCTGTCGCCGTCCTTGGCCCACTCCACGTCCATGGGGCAGCCGTAGTGGTCCTCGATGACACAGGTCCACCGTGCGATCCGGAGGATCTCCTCGTCGTCCAGGACGAAGGTCCCCCGCTCGCCCTCGTGGGTGTAGTAGCTCCGAGAGCCGCCGTGGGCGGCCGAGACGTAGATTTCCTTGCGCTCCTTCTCGCCCAGCGTCTTCTCGACGATGGGCACCGTCCCCTCCCGCTCCAGCAGCGGCTTGTAGACCGTGTACTGGTCCGGCGTCACCCGGCCCTTCACCACGTTCTCGCC
>CAYVFM010000150.1:0-3677 GCA_964450995.1 uncultured Gemmatimonadota bacterium
AGGATGGCCATGAAGCTGAGGAACGCGACCGCGCCCATCCGCGCCACGTCGCCGCTCATCTCGGCGATCCGGACCGGGCCGGCCAGGGTGTCGGCCGAGACCGACCCGCCGATCATCCCCGCGACGACCTCCACCGTCCGGACCGTCCAGGTCCAGGTCTGGCCGAAGCCGTAGGCCATCGCCTCCAGCGGCCCCAGCCGCCGGCCGGTGCCGGCCAGGGCGGACTCCAGGGCGTCCTGCCGGACCGCCGCTCCGACCCGCCCGTAGCGGAGCGTGTCGCCGCCGGCCGCGAGGAGGTTCTCCGACGGGCGGATCGTCAGCTCCGTCCGGGCCGAGTCCCGCAGGACCGTGAGCGGCACCGCCTCGCCCGGCCGCGCCTCCACGGCCGCCGCGAAGGCCTGCCAGCTCTCGACCGGGCGGCCGTCCAGGGACAGCACCCGGTCGCCGGACCGGAGGCCCGCCGAGTCGGCGGGGCTCCCCTCGACCACCTCCCCGACGACGGGCTCCACCGACGTGCCCGTGGCCGGACCCACGGCGCGGGCCACCCGCTGCCGGGCCTCGTCCCCCTCGGGCACCCGGAAGGAGAGCGTCGAGCCGTCGGCCAGGCGGAGGGTGGTCGAGCCGGCGGGCGCGGTGGCCAGCGCCATCTGCAGGTCCTCGAAGGTCTCCACCTCCTCGTCGCCCACCGCCGACACCCGGGCCCCCTCGGGGAGCCGGGCCAGCCCCAGGGCCTCCGCGGGCAGCTCCTCCTCGGCCACCGACCCCACGCCGGGCTCGTAGCGGGGCGACACGCCCCAGAAGGCCGCGATCACGGCGAAGGCGAGAGCCGCGAAGAGGAAGTTCATCCCCACGCCGGCCGAGAGGACCAGGCCCCGGGCCCAGACCGGCTTGGCGTCGAAGTCCCGGTCCGAGGGCTCCCGCTCCTCCGGCGTCCCCTCGCCCTCCAGCCCCTCGAAAGCCTCCTCCTCGCCCATGCCGGCCATCTTCACGTAGCCGCCCAGCGGGAGCCACGAGATGACGTACTCGGTCTCCCCCCGGCGGAAGCCCACCATCTTCGGCCCCAGGCCGATGGAGAAGCGGGGGACCTCGATGTCCACGGCCTTGGCGGCCCAGAAGTGGCCCAGCTCGTGGACGAGGATGAGCCCGCCGAGGATGACGGCGACGGCGACGAGGGTGGTCAGCACGGTCGGCTCGGCTCCGTGGCTCGCGTGGATCGGGGATGGTCGGCGGAACGCGGGACCCGCGGCCGTCCTGCGGGCCCCGGGTCCGGGCGCGGAGGGTCCCGGCCGTCCCTTGACACCCTCACGGCCCCGAGCCGTTCCCGGCGCCCCGCTCCCCGACGGCCCGCCGGGCCCGCTCCCGGGCCGCCCGGTCCGCCGTCCGGACGTCGTCCAGCGAGTCCAGGGGCCGGTCGCCGTGGGCCGCCAGGCAGGCCTCCACCACGGCCGGGATGCCGGGGAAGTCCAGCTCTCCCGCGAGGAACGAGGCCACGGCCACCTCGTTGGCGGCGTTGTAGACCGTGGGCGCCGCCCCGCCCCGCCGACCCGCCGCCTCGCCCAGGTCCAGCATCGGGAAGTCCGCCCGGCGGGGCGCCTCGAAGGTGAGCGGGCCGGCCGCCACCGGGTCGAAGGGCTCGCCCCCGTCGTCGATCCTGTCCGGGTGGGCCAGCGCGTGGAGGATGGGCAACTCCATGTCCGGCTCGCCCACCTGGGCCAGCACCGATCCGTCCCGGAACTCCACCATCGAGTGGACGACCGACTGGGGATGGACGACCACCTCGATGCGGCCGTAGGGGAGGTCGAAGAGGTGGTGGGCCTCGACGACCTCCAGCGCCTTGTTGGCCAGGGTGGCCGAGTCCACCGTGATCTTCGGCCCCATCTCCCAGGTGGGGTGGTCCAGGGCGTCCTCCGGGCCCAGCTCGGGGAAGCGCTCGGCCGGGACCTCCCGGAAGGGGCCGCCGGAGGCGGTGAGGATCACCCGCCGGACGTCGTCGGCCGGCCGGCCAGCCAGGCACTGGTGGACGGCGCTGTGCTCGCTGTCCACTGGGATCAGCTCGCCGTCCCCGCGCCGGAGGGCGTCCAGCACCAGCTCGCCGCCGGCCACCAGGGACTCCTTGTTCGCCAGCGCCAGCCGCCGTCCGCCCCGGAGCGCGCGGAGGGTGGGCTCCAGGCCCGCCACGCCCACCAGCCCGTTCACCACGATCTCCACCCCCGGCGCCGCAGCCGCCTCCACCAGGGCCTCGCGCCCGAAGCGCCAGTCGCCCTCCCAGGTCGGCTCGAAGCCCTCCGGGGGCTCGCCGGCCAGCACCGCCCGGTCGGGGTCCAGCTCCCGCGCCAGCCGGTCCAGCTCCTCCGCGCTCCGTCGGGCGGTGAGGACGGCGGGCCGGAAGCGGTCCGGGTGGCGGCGAAGCACGGCCAGGGTCGATCGGCCGATGGACCCGGTGGCCCCCAGCACCGCCACGCCGCGGCGGCTCATCCGCCGGCCCCCGTCCAGGCCAGGAAGAGGTGGGCCGCGGGGATCGTCCAGAGCAGCGAGTCCATGCGGTCCAGGAGGCCCCCGTGGCCCGGGAGCAGGTCCGAGGCGTCCTTCACCCCGCACTCGCGCTTCATCGCCGATTCGGCCAGGTCCCCCGCCACCGCCGCCGCCGCCAGCAGCAGACCCAGGGCGGCCGCCGGCGCGGGCCCCAGCCCCGGGAGCGGATCGCCGGCCAGGGTCGCCAGCAGCACCGCGTACGCCACCGCGGCGGCGGGGCCCGCCGCCAGGGCCGCCACGCCGCCGGCCACGGTCTTGTTCGGACTGATCGTCGGCGCCATCGGACGGCGGCCCCAGGCCCGGCCGCAGAAGTAGGCCGCCGAGTCCACGATCCAGGTGACCGCCACCGGCAGGAAGAAGACCAGGCTCCCGGCGGTCCGGCCCGGGGCGTGGACGGCCCGCAGGGGCACCGAGAAGGAGAGGAGGCCGCCGACGTAGAGCACGGCGAAGGCCGCCAGGGCCGCCGCCGTGACCGGGCCCTCGTCGGGGGCGAAGCGGGCCAGCGCCAGGAGCATCGCCGCCGGCGCCACGGCCGCCGCCGCCGTCCAGGCCGGCCCGGGGCCCAGCGCCGCGACGGCCACCGGCAGGGCCGCGGCGGCCGCCGCCGTGGGCCAGGTCATCACCGGCTTCCCGCCCCGCTCGAGCATGCCGGCCATCTCCCGGGCGCCCACCGCCGCCAGGACGGCCACGCCGGCCACGAAGATCCAGTCCCCGGCCAGGACCACGGCGATGCACACGGGGATCCCCACCCCCGCCACGGCGAACCGCTTCCGCAGCTCCGGGCTCATCGGCCCGCCCCCGGAGACCCGGCGCCGCGCGCCTCCTCGACCGCCGCCGCCCCCCTCGCCGCCATCAGTCCCCGGTCCCGCCGAAGCGCCGCTCGCGCCCCTGGAAGTCCCGGACGGCGCGGTAGAAGGCGACCCGGTCGAAGTCCGGCCAGAGGACGTCGTCGATCCTCAGCTCGGCGTAGGCGATCTGCCAGAGGAGGAAGTTCGAGATCCGCTCCTCGCCGGACGTCCGGATCAGCAGGTCGGGGTCCGGCCATCCCGCCGTGTACAGCTCGCCGGCGAGCCGCTCCTCGTCGATCTCCTCGGCCCGCAGGGTCCCCAGCTTCACCTTCCGGGCGAGCTGGCGGGCGGCGTGGG
>CAYVFM010000151.1:0-3663 GCA_964450995.1 uncultured Gemmatimonadota bacterium
AGATCGTCTCGGGCATCGGCTTCATCGGCGCGGGCACCATCCTGGTCTCCCGCGGGAGCGTCCTGGGGCTGACCACGGCGGCCACCCTCTGGGTCGTGGCCGCCATCGGGATGACCGTGGGTCTCCGGCTCTACGGGGCGGCCACCGGGGCCACGGTGCTGGTGGTGGCGACGCTCTTCGGGCTCGGCTGGTTCGAGGAGAGGGTGATCCGCGAGCGATCGGAGCAGAGCCTGGAGGTGGTCCTGGAGGACCCCTCCGCCGACCCGGAGGGCGTCGAGGGTCTGCTGGAGGAGCTGGGCTTCGAGGTCCGGCGGCTGGGCCACCGGCGGGAGCAGGAGAGGGCCGTCTTCACCTACGCGATCCGGGGGAAGCGCCGGGCCAAGGACGAGCTGCTCGGGCGGCTGGCCGAGCGGGAGGGGGTCCGGGGGGCGCGGGTCGAGTGACGGGGACGCGCAAGTTCCTCGTCTGGATGCACGCCCCCGAGTACCCGATCTGGCAGCTCCCCCCGGAGAGGGCGGAGGAGATCCGGGACGCGCTGGGCCCGGGCTGGGACTGGGTGGCCCTGGAGGAGGAGGGCTACTTCGCCGGCGACGGGGCCCGGCGGGTGCCCGACCGCCTGCTGGAGGAGATCGCCGACGCCGAGGTCTACTGCGGCTTCGGAATCCCCCGGGAGGCCTTCCGGGCGGCCGGGGAGCTCCGCTGGGTCCACTCCGGAGCGGCCGGGGTGGACGTCTTCCCCGAGCTGGCCGAGAGCGACGTCGTCCTCACCAACTCGGCGGGCCTCCACGCCCAGCCCATGGCCGAGCACGCCCTGGCCATGATGCTCCACTTCGCCCGGGGCCTGGACGTGGCCGGGGCGGCGCGGCGCGAGGAGCGCTGGGCCCACGCCGAGCTGGCCGGCCGCGGCAGCCCCGTCCGCGAGCTGACCGGCCGGACCGTGGGGGTGGTGGGCTACGGGGGGATCGGCTCGGCGGTGGGCCGGAAGGCGGCGGCGCTGGGGATGCGGGTGGTGGCCACCCGGCGGAACCCCTCGGACGAGCCGCCGGAGGAGGTCGACGAGATGCTCGCCCCCGACGCGCTGGACCGCCTGCTGGAGGTGGCCGACTACGTGGTGCTGTCGGTGCCGCGGACGCCGGCGACGGAGGGGCTGATCGGCTTGCGGGAGCTGTCCCGGATGGGACAGGATGCGGTGTTGATCAACCTCGCCCGGGGCGACGTCGTCGACCAGGAGGCCCTGGTCGAGACGCTCCGGCAGGGAGGGCTCCGCGGCGCGGGCCTCGACGTCTTCGCCGAGGAGCCGCTGCCGCCGGGCCACCCGCTCTGGACGATGGAACGGGTCGTGATCACGCCCCACACCGGCGGGGTCTCGCCCCGGTTCTGGGAGCGGGCGACCGACCTGCTCGTGGAGAACGTCCGCCGCTACCGCGAGGGCGAGCCGCTGCTCAACCAGGTGGACGAGACGCGGGGCTACTGAGCCCCCGGGAGGAACCCGTGGAACAGCTCCTCGAGGCCGCCGTCGAGAGCGGGGCCCAGTCGCTGCTCATCAAGGCCGGCGACGTCTTCCGGGCCCGCATCGACGGAGACCTGGTCAAGCTCTCCGAGAAGCCCTTCACGCCGGAGGACACGCGCAGGATCGCCCTCCAGCTCCTGCCCGACGAAAAGTCCCGGGACCGGATCGACGAGCTGACCGACCGGGACTTCGCCTGGGACATGGAGGACCTGGCCCGCTTCCGGGTCAACATCCTGCGCCAGCGGGACACCCTGATGATCGTGATGCGGGTGATCCCCTGGGAGATCCCGGACTTCGAGCAGCTCCGCCTGCCCGAGGTCCTGTCGACGCTCTCGGACCACGAGCACGGGCTCATCCTGATCACCGGCGCCACCGGGTCGGGCAAGAGCACCACCCAGGCGGCGATGGTCGACTACATCAACCGGAACCACAGGAAGCACGTGATCACCCTGGAGGACCCCATCGAGTTCCGGCACCGGAACGACCAGGGCACGATCACCCAGCGCGAGGTGGGCCGGGACACCGAGACCTTCCGGAGCGGCCTGCGGACCGCCCTCCGACAGGACCCCGACGTGATCCTCATCGGCGAGATGCGGGACCCGGAGACGCTCGGCATCGCCCTGGAGGCCGCCGAGACCGGCCAGCTCGTCATCTCCACCTTCCACGCGGCCACCGCCCTGGGGACGCTGAGCCGCATCATGGCGATGTTCCCCTCCGAGGACGAGGAGATCGTCCGCGAGCGGCTCGCCGAGAGCCTGCGGGCCATCGTCTCCCAGAAGCTGATCGTCCGGAAGGGGGGCGAGGGGCGGGTGCCGGCCGTCGAGATCCTCCGGTTCACCGGCGCCGTCCAGGACGCCCTCCAGCGGGCCGAGGGCCAGGAGGCCATGAAGAGCCTGATGGAGGAGGGCGGGGAGACGTACGGGATGCAGACGTTCGACCAGCACCTCATGGAGCTGGTGCAGGAGGACCTGGTCGACTACGAGACCGCCAAGGCGTCGGCCACCAGCCCCAGCGACTTCGAGCTCGTGATGCAGACGCTCTCGGGCGGCGAGGGGGAGGAGGGTCCCGGCCCCGACGACATCGGCGGGATCCAGCGGGGCAGCTTCTGAGGCCCGAGGGGCTCTTCCTGCCCGTCACCACCCCCTTCGAGGAGGAGACGGGGGAGGTCGACGCGGCCGCCTTCCGCTCGAATCTCCGCCGCTGGCTGGCCGGCCCGGTCGACGGCGTCGTGGTGGCCGGCTCCACGGGCGAGGCGCCCCTGCTGGACGAGATCGAGGTCCTCCGGCTGGTGGAGTGGACCCGGGAGGCCGCCGCCGGGCAGGCCGTGGTGGCCGGGACCGGCCTGGAGTCCACCCGCGCCACCGTCCGGATGTGCCGGGAGGTGGCCCGGAACGGGGCCGACGCGGTCCTGGTGCGGCCGCCGTCCTACTACGCCGACGCCATGGACCGGGAGGCCGTCCGGGCCCACTTCCTGGAGGTGGCCGACGCGTCGCCGGTCCCGGTCATCCTCTACCACATCCCCCGGTACGTCCCCGTGGGGATCGAGCCGGGGCTGGCGGCCGAGCTGGCCCGGCACGAGAACGTGGCGGGCATCAAGGACTCCTCGGGCGAGATCCGGCGGCTGGGCGAGCTGGTGGAGGGCTGCGGCGACCGGGCCTCGGTGCTGGCGGGCGCCGGCACCCTGTTGTACGGCGGCCTCGAGATCGGGGCGGCCGGGGGCGTGGTGGCGGTGGGCCTGCTTGCCACCGGGGCGTGCGGCGAGCTGATCGAGGCCTGGCGCGCCGGCGACGACGCCCGGGCGGGCGCCCTGCAGGAGCGGGTCGGCTCGCTCCACCGGGCGGTGGTGGGGAAGCTGGGCGTGCCCGGGGTCAAGGTGGGCCTGGACCGGCTGGGGATGGCGGGCGGGCCCGTCCGCGCCCCCCTCCGGGACCTGGAGCGGTCGGGCCGTGACCGGGTCGAGGCGGCCCTGGAGGGCGCCGACGTGATCGACGGCCCGGGCGGGCCGCCGGCGCCCCCGGGCTGAAGGGCACCGGGACCGGCACCGCCGGCAACGACGGACGAGACGAGCGAGAGAGCGAATCCGCCGGCCCGCCGGGAAGGCGGGCCGGAGGCACGAACGGACGGAGACGATGTTCGACGACCGGGTGCAGTGC
>CAYVFM010000152.1:0-3652 GCA_964450995.1 uncultured Gemmatimonadota bacterium
CGCCCCGCCCTCAGCCGGTCGCCAGCTCCTCCGCCGGGGCCGGGCGGCCCAGGTGGTGGCCCTGGGCCATGTCCACCTGCATCTCCCCCAGCCGGGAGAGCTGCTCGGGCGTCTCCACGCCCTCGGCCATGACCTCCATCCCCATCTCCCGGGCCAGGGCCGCGATGCCCGCCACCGTCTCGGCGTCCCGGGGCTCCCGCCCCATCTGGTGCACCAGCACCATGTCCAGCTTGAGGATGCTCGCCTCGTAGCGCTGGAGGTAGGCGAGCACCGACTGGCCGGTGCCGAAGTCGTCGATGGCCACCCGGACGTCCCGCTCCCGGAGGGCCTCGATCGTCTCGGCCATCCCCTCGGGCTCGCGCAGGGCGATCCGCTCGGCGATCTCGACGCCCAGCCGGCTCCCGGGCACCTCCGCCGAGGCCAGCAGGTCGTCCACCAGCGCCGGGAGGTCGGGACGCTCGAGGGTCGAGGCCGAGAGGTTCACCGAGGCCCACGCCGGTCCGTCGCCGGAGGAGGCCCAGAGGGCGATCTGGTCGACCGCCGCCCGGAGGACCCACTCGTCCAGCTCGGCCACCAGGTCGGTGCGCTGGGCCAGCGGCACGAACTCGGCCGCCCTGAGCAGGCCGGCCTCCGGGTGGCGCCAGCGCACCAGCCCCTCCGCCGCCGTGGGCCCGTCCCCCTCCAGCCCGTGGATCGGCTGGTAGTGGAGCTCCAGCTCCCCCTCGTCCAGGGCCCGGCGGAGGTCCTCCTCCCGGGCCAGGCCGCCGTCCGGCCCGGGTCCGGTGACGGGCGCGTAGATGGCGACGCCGTCGGCGTCGTCGGCGTCCGCCCGGAAGCGGGCGTGGTCGGCCCGCTCCAGCACCTCGGCCACGTTGGAGCCGTGGTCGGGATAGAGCGCCAGCCCCATCCTGAGGTCCAGCTCCAGCTCCTCGCCGTCCACCCGGAAGGGCTCGCGGAAGACGTGGGCGAAGCGCTCGGCCACCCGCCGGAGGTCGTCCTCGACCTCGACGTCGGGGACCAGCGCCACGAACTCGTCGCCGCCCACCCGGGCCACCAGGTCGCCCCCGGTCCGCAGGCAGGAGTCCAGCCGCTTGGCGGCGGTCACCAGGACCTCGTCGCCGCCCTCCCGGCCCACGGCGTCGTTGACCCGCGCGAAGCGGGCGATGTCCAGGAAGATCAGCCCGACCCGCTCGCCCAGGCGGTCGGCCCGGGAGAGGGAGGCCGCGGCCCGCTCCAGGAGCAGGCGGCGGTTGGGCAGGCCGGTGAGGGAGTCGCGGTGGCCCATCCGCTCCATCCGCGACTCCAGCCGCTTCCGGTCGGTGATGTCCACCACCGTGCCCACGGCCGTGGCCTCCCCGTCGCCGTCCTCGACCAGGAAGGCGCTCTCCAGGGCCCACACCGGCGAGCCGTCGCGCCGCTGCAGCTCCAGCTCGGTGTCCTCCAGCGCGCCCTCCTCCCGGAGGCGCTCCAGCCGCGCCTCGCCCTCCTGGGGGACGGCGTACAGCCCCTGCACCGGCCGGCCGCGGGCCTCGTCGGGCGAGCCGAAGCCGAACAGCTCGGCGAACGCCCGGTTGCAGTCCAGGATCTCGCCGTCCAGGCTCGCCCGCCAGGTGCCCGCCACGTTGCGGTCGAAGAGCCGCCGGTACGTGGATTCGCTCGTGTCCGGGGTCACCGCGCCTCCTGCGTCGTCATGGTCGTCCCGCGGGATGGGTCCTGAGGATAACACGACGGGCCGGTCCGGTCACACGGCGCCGGCCCGGTCACGCGCCGGGCCGCGCCCGCCTACGTCAGCTCGTCGGCCGGGACCGGTCGGCCCAGGTGGTAGCCCTGGGCCATCCCCACGTCCATCTCCAGCAGCCGGGCGAGCTGGCCGGGGGTCTCCACGCCCTCGGCCAGCACCTCCATGTCGAGCTGGCGGCCCAGGGCGGCGATGCCCGCCACCAGCTCGGCGTCGCGGGGCTCCTCCTCCATCTGCTGGACGAAGACCATGTCCAGCTTCAGGATGTTCGCCACGAACTGCCGCAGGTAGGCCAGCACCGCGTGCCCGGTGCCGAAGTCGTCGATGGCGACCCGCACCCCCCGGCCCCGGAGCTTGCGCAGGGTGCCGGCCACCTCCTCCGGGTCGCGCAGGGCCACCCGCTCGGTGATCTCCACGGCCAGGCGCCGGCCCGGCACGCCCGACTCGTCCAGCAGGCGGTCGACGAGCTCGGGCAGGTCGGGCCGGCTCAGCGTCGACGCCGAGAGGTTGACCGAGACCCACTCCGGCCCGTCCCCCGACCGCTCCCACTCGGCGAGCTGGTCGACGACCGTCTCGAGCACCCACTCGTCCAGCCGCCGGACCAGCCCCGAGCGCTCGGCCAGCGGCACGAACTCGGCCGCGTCCAGCAGGCCGGCCTCCGGGTGGCGCCACCGGGCCAGGGTCTCGGCGCCCCGCATCTCGTTCCCGTCGGTGGCGCGGATCGGCTGGTAATGGAGGGTCAGCTCCCCCTCCTCCAGGGCCTGGCGGAGGGCCTGCTCCCGGGCGAGGCCGCCCTCGGGCCCCGGGCCCATCACGGGCTCGTAGACGGCCGCGACCTCGTCACTGGCGGGGTCCGCCTCGTACATCGCGTGGTCGGCGCTGGAGAGCAGCTCGCTGAAGTTCGAGCCGTGGTCGGGGTAGAGCGCCACGCCCATCCGGAGGTCCAGGTGCAGCAGCTCGCCGTCGACGCGGAAGGGGTCCTCGAAGGCGTAGTCCAGCCGCTCGGCCACCCGCAGGACGTCGTCCTCGGTGCGGACCTCCGGGACCAGGGCCACGAACTCGTCCCCGCCCACCCGGGCCGCCAGGTCCCCGCCGCTGCGCAGGGAGCTCTCCAGCCGCTTGGACGCCATCACCAGCACCTCGTCGCCGGCGGCGTGGCCCAGGGTGTCGTTCACCCGCTTGAAGCGGGCGATGTCCAGGAAGAGCACGCCCACCCGCTCGCCCACCCGGTCGGCCCGGGACAGCGCCGCCTCGGCCTGCTCCCTCAGCAGGCGCCGGTTCGCCAGGCCGGTGAGCGAGTCGCGGTGGGCCATCCGCTCCAGCCGCTCCTCGAGCTGCACCCGGTCGGTGATGTCGACCAGGGTGCCCATGTTCGTGGGCCCCTCCTCGCCCTCCTCGAGCAGGAAGGAGTTCTCGAGCACCCAGATCGGGGAGCCGTCGCGCCGCCTCAGCTCCAGCTCGACGTCGGAGAGGGCGCCCTCCTCCCGGAGGCGCTCCATCCGCCGCTCCCGCTCGTCGGGCGTCGCGTAGAGCTCGCGGACCTGCCGCCCCCGGGCCGCCTCCGCCGACCGGTAGCCGAACATCTCGGCGAAGGCGTCGTTGCACTCGAGGATCGTCCCGTCCATGGCCGTCCGGAAGGTGCCCGCCACGTTGCCCTCGAAGAGCTGGCGGTAGCGGCGCTCGCTCGCCTCCAGGCGGCGGCGGGTGCGCTCGCGGCCGGTGACGTCCTTGCCGACGCTGAGGACGCAGGCCTCGCCCCGGTACTCGACGATCCGGCTGGTGACCAGGTGGAGGCGCTCCTCGCCGTTCACCGTCACCCGCATCGAGACGTCGCGGGCCTCGCCCGTCTCCTCCAGCGCCTCGAGGTAGGGCTCCCGGTCGGCGGATCGGACCGAGAAGTCCAGCTCCTCGAGG
>CAYVFM010000153.1:0-3637 GCA_964450995.1 uncultured Gemmatimonadota bacterium
AGGCCGGGCCCGATCCCCGGCAGGCCCTCCAGCTCGGCCTCGGTGGCCCGGTTCAGGTCCAGCGGCCGGGCCGTGCTCGCCGGTCCGGCCCGGCCCGGCAGCGCCAGGTGCGGCGCGATCCGCTCCAGGGTCCGCGGCCCGACCCCCGGTACCCGGAGCAGCTCCTCCCGGCTCGCGAAGAGGCCGTGCTCCCGGCGGTGTCGGAGCAGGGCCCGGGCGGTGACGGGGCCGACGCCGGGCAGGCGCCGCAGCTCGGCCGCATCGACCTCGTTGGGGTCGATCCGTTCGCCGGGCGCCAGGGGTCGGGCCGCGCGCCGTTCCCGCTCCAGGCCCCGGGCGACGGCGGCGCGGACGCTGTCCAGCGGCGCTTCGGGCGTCGGCCCGGCGGGTCGCCAGCTCCACGCCTCCGGCCCCGGCCCCAGCCCGATCCGGGCCGCGGCCCCCAGGGCGGCCAGCGCCGCCGCCAGGGCCAGGGCCCGCCGCTCCGAGGGGGTGAACTCCGGCATGTCCGAGACTGGGCACGGGCGTCAAGCCCGGATCAAGCGGGGAGCACCCTCCCCGCCGCCCGGGCGGCGGGGTCCGGGGAGGATCAGAACGAGAAGGTCAGCTCCGCCCAGGCGGCCACCGGTCGGCCCCGGCCGTCCCGCGCCGGGGCGAAGCGCATCGTCCGGACCTTCCGCACCAGCCGCCGGTTGAAGCCCTCGTCCGGCGTCCGCGGCAGGAGCTCCACCGCGCCGGTGGGCGTCCCGGCCGAGTCCACGTGCACCCGGACGGTGACGGTGCGGCCGCGGACCGACGGGGGCGCGTCCCACTCGGGCATCACCGACCGGGGGACCGGCGGCCGGTCCACGGCCGCGCCGGGCCCGCCGGAGGAGCGCTCCCCGGACGCCGGGCCCGAGGCGGGCCGCGCCAGATCCCCCGTCTCCAGGCCCGCCCCGGCCACGGCGGGCGGCCGGAGGTCCGGGTCCTCGTCGGGCCGCACGGGCTCCGGGCGCCGGGGGATCTCCACGGACGTGACGCCGCGCACCGACACGGCCCGCAGGGCGCCGCTCGAAGCCGGGGAGGCCGAGGCGGCCCGGGCCCGGGCGGCCTCGGCGGCGGCGCCCGGGGCCGTCAGCGCCGCGTCCCGCCAGGCGAGGGCCAGGACCAGGTGGAGGAGGACGGAGGCCAGCAGGCCCCAGGCGAGGGTGCGCCGGAACCCGCGGTCGGGACGCGTCCTCGGGGGGCGGGGAGAGTTCACGGCGGCAGCCACGTCCTGGTCGGGGGCGCTCGCGCGGAGCGGCTCGGCCGGCCTGCGCGGCGGCCGGCCTCCGCCCTGTTGTATCGCCCGGCGGACGGGGTGTTCCCGGTCCGTCCGGCCGCCCGGACCGCCCCGTCGGCCCGGCGCGACCGGGTTGCCCGGCCTCCGGCGGGCCGGCCAGATTGACGCGCCCTCCGACGACCGGCGGACCGGCCGCCGCCCCCCTGACCCGACCGACGGAGACCCCGGCCATGAAGGCCATCGTGAAGACCGAGCCCGGCCCCGGACTCGAGGTCCGGGACGTGGAGCCGCCCGAGCCCACGGGCGACCAGGTGCTGGTGCGGGTCCGCCGCGCCGGGATCTGCGGGACCGACCTCCACATCCACCACTGGGACGCCTGGTCCCGGGAGCGGATCGAGCCGCCCCTGGTCCTGGGCCACGAGTTCATGGGCGAGGTGGCCGAGGTGGGGGCGCTGGTGGACAACGTCCGTCCCGGCGACCGGGTCTCGGCCGAGGGCCACGTGACGTGCGGGCACTGCGAGCACTGCCGGACCGGGAACGCCCACGTCTGCCGCGACACCGAGATCCTCGGGATCGACCGCGACGGGGCCTTCGCGGAGTACGTCGCCGTCCCCGCCACCAACGTGGTCCCCGTGCCCGACGCCGTGGAGGACGACCACGCCGCCGTCTTCGACCCGCTGGGCAACGCCTTCCACACCGTCCTGCACACCGACGTCTCCGGCCGGACGGTGGCGGTCATCGGGTGCGGGCCCATCGGGCTCTTCGGGGTCGGCATCGCCCGGGCGGCCGGGGCCCGCAACGTCATCGCCGTGGAGCCCGCGCCGGACCGGCTCGCCATCGCCGAGGAGATGGGCGCCGACCACCTGCTGGACCCCGACGAGGTGGACCCGGCCGAGGCGGTGCGGGAGCTGACCGACGGCTACGGCGCCGACGTGGTCTGCGAGATGAGCGGCCACCCCGACGGCGTCCGCGACGCCTTCCGCGTGTGCCGGAACGCCGGCCACGTGCGCCTGCTGGGCCTGCCCGAGAACGAGGTGGAGGTCGACCTGGCCGGAGACGTCATCTTCAAGGGGCTCCACGTCTACGGCGTCATCGGCCGACGGATGTACGAGACCTGGATCCGGATGCGGGACTTCCTGGCGGCGGGCCTGCTGGACGTGGAGCCGGTCATCACCCACCGGCTGGCCCTGGAGGACTTCGAGGAGGGGATCGCCGCGATGGAGGACGGGGAGGCCGCCAAGGTGGTCCTCGAGGTGACGTGAGGACCCGCCCGCGGGCCGGCGCGCTCCTGGCGCTGGCCGCGGCGGCGGCCGCCGCCGGCTGCCTGGACATCGGCGAGCCCACCCCGTCCCCGGCGCGGGTGGCCTGGGTGGCCTACCCCGAGACGGTGGTGACGGGCGAGACCTTCTCCTTCGAGGCGGCCGGCCCGATCTCCGTCAACTCCTGCGGCCGCCTGGACACCGCGGTGGTGGCCCTGACCGACTCGACGGTGGAGGTCTCCGCCCGGCGCGGGGTCTTCCGCGAGGCCCTCTGCTCGGACGAGCGGCGGAGCTGGTACCGGGTCCGGGCGATGGAGGTGGAGCGACCCGGGCGGTACCCGGTCCGGGCGGGCGGCGGGTGGGACGCCGGCGCCCTGGTGGCGGTGGACAGCGGCCGCTTCTCGGTCCTCACCGCCCGGGGCCTGGGCACCCTGCGGGCCGGCGGCGGCTGCGTCTTCTTCGGCCCCGGGTGGGCGAACAACCAGCGCCCCTTCGCGCTCCGGGGCCTGTCCCCCGGGCTTGAGCGGCTGGCGGGCACCGACACCCTCGTCCACGTTGTGGGGCGCCTGATCGGGTACAGCCTGTGCGGTGGGTTCGGGTCCCGGCCGGCCATCCGGGTGGACTCGGCCCGGGCCACCGGGCGCACCGGGGCGGGCTGGTACGAGGAATCGCCGTGAGCGGGCCCCGCCCGGGGCCGGACGCGGCGGAGAGAGCCGACGACGCGCGAGGACAGGGAGAGGAGCCATGACCGACGGGCTGGACCGCAGGCTGCGCGGCGAGCTGGACGAGATGCGCGAGCGCGGGACCTACAGCGAGGCCAGGAACCTCCTCGGCCGCCAGGCGGCGGTGGTGGAGCTGGAGGAGCACGGCGAGGTCGTGAACCTCTGCTCCAACAACTACCTGGGGCTGTGCGACGAGCCGGCGGTGATGGAGGGCGTCCGGGAGGGCGTCGACCGGTACGGCGCCGGGACCTCCTCGGTCCGCTTCATCTGCGGCACCTTCCAGGTCCATCACGACCTGGAGGAGGAGATCGCCGACTTCCTGGGGATGCCCGCCGCCGTCACCTACACCTCGTGCTGGAACGCCAACGAGGGGCTCTTCGAGCCGCTGCTGGGCG
>CAYVFM010000154.1:0-3592 GCA_964450995.1 uncultured Gemmatimonadota bacterium
CGTTGAGCTCCGCGTGGACGATCTCGTCGCCCTGGGTGACCCGCAGGATCGGCAGCCCCTCGAACTCGTGGCCCGACGGGTAGGTCGCGTCGTAATCCAGGATCGGCTGGCCGTCGGGCGTCTCGCCCACCTTCGCCAGCTCCAGGTCCTCGCGCAGGAGCTGGTTCCGATACCACTCCGAGTTCGGCGGCTCGACGTTCACCGAGCCGAACAGGCCGCGGGTGATGTGACCGCCGTCGCCGTCACCGCTGGTGGTGGTGCCGGTGGAGTAGAAGAGGTGGCCGCCCTCCTTCTGGGCGTAGTAGGTGTAGGTGGTCGACTCGCCCGGGGCCACCAGGCCGTTCCCGGCGGCGCCGTTCTGGCCCACGTTGGAGCCGTCGTCGGCGATGGAGTTGACCAGCTGCATCCCCACCACGTGGACGCTGGCCGTCCGCGTGGCCGGCTGGTCCACCGAGTGGGGCGGATCGTTGAACTCGAGGGCGTCCGGGTCCAGCAGGTTCTCGAACTGGATCTCCAGGCACTGGCCCTCGTTCACCCGCAGGACCAGCGGCCGCGGACGCTTGCCGTCGCGGAGCCGGACGTTGCCGGGCGTCAGGCCCGTGCCGTCCTCGGAGACGACGTCCTTGCGCAGGGCGTAGATCATGGCGACGGGGTCCTGGGCGCCCAGGCGGTTGTAGAAGATCGCCTGGTCCAGCGCCACGACGTCGGCCGTGACCGTGTTGCCGGCGGTGCAGCTCTGGGCCTGGACGGCCTGGGGCGCGACGAAGAGCGCGCCCAGCGCGGCCAGAGCGCCGAGAAGCGTGGCCAGCGGCCCTGCGGCGGGCCGGCGGTGCCGATTCCGGCACGTGGAAGTCGGGGGATGCATCGGCTCCCTCTCTGCGGGGGTCCCGGTTCTCGCCCTCGTCGGGGCCGGGCCTCGGGCCCGGATCCGTCCCGTCGGGGCACGGTTCCGTCGCCGTCCCGCCGCGGCCGGGCGGGGCCCGGACGGGGGACGACACGCTTCCTGATAGGGCAACCCGCGTGCCGGACGCCCGGTTTACCTAACTAGAGTAAATAAAACGACTTACGGGTTAGAAGGCCCTAAAAAGATTCAGGGACCTGCACCGTTCTGGTGCAGGGGCCGGGCGCCTCGCACCGATCCGGTGCGGGCAGCCGCCGGGCGGGAGGGGCGAAACGGCGAAGGCGCGCCGCGGGCCGGTCGGCCCGGGCGCGCCCTGTCGCGCGCGGAATAGGATCGGACGGGGCGAGCGGCCCCCGGGCGAGCCTCAGGTCCCGCCGCCCTCCACGGCCCGGACCACCAGGTAGTGCTGGTCCAGGAAACCCCTGTTCATACCGGGCACGCGCACGGAGAGGTAGTACGGTCCGGGACGGGGCGCCCGGGCCTCCAGCTCGTAGACGCCGCCGCCCACCTCCCGGGCGGTGGTCACCTCGGCCCACCCGCGCGGGGAGGTCAGGCGCGCCTGGACGGCCACGCCCTCCACGGGCTCGTCCCCGAGCTTCGTGAGCAGCCGGAAGCGGAGGGTCGAGGAGGTGCCGGCCACCAGGCGGCTGCCCTCCACGGGGGCGAGCTTCAGGTCCGGGTGCCGTCCCTCCGACGCGTCGTCCGCCTCCACCTGGAACGGGAAGCAGTGGACGATCCTCGGCTCCTCCAGCAGGAAGACGGCCTCGTAGTCCCCGCGGGCCGGCATCTGGGCCGAGGCCGTGTAGGTCCCCGGAGCCGTCTCGTCCAGGGAGCGTCCCACCGTGAGGACGGCCTTCGGCTCGAAGGCGTACGTCTTCAGGTTCCCGGCCGGGGTCGGCATCCCCTCCATGTACTTGTAGAAGAAGACCGACTTGTCCCCTGGCGCGGCCACGTAGAGGGCGTCGCGCTTGTGATGGGCCTGCGCCATGGGCGCGGCCACGCCCACGTCGCCGTGGTCGCCGGGAGCGCTCTGGCCGGCCGGGAAGGAGGTGGGCCGGACGTTCCCGTAGGTCGAGCTCACCGACTGCCCCTCGGCTCCGAAATCTCGCGCGATGGCGCCGCCGCGGGTCTTGGGGTCCAGGTCGCGCAGCGGCATCATCGCCACCTCGGAGGTCCCCTCCGAGCGGACGTAGGCGAACCGCTCGGTGAAGGCCACCCCGAAGGGCCGGCCGTCCCCGGCGAACCCGTGGCGGATCCGGTCGATCTCGGCGTCCAGCACCAGCACCTCGCCGGAGTCGCGGTTGAGGAGGAAGCCCCAGCGGCCGCTGGGGTCGAAGGCCACCTCCGACTTGCCCGGGGTCCCGTCCATCCGGAGCGCGACCTCGTGGGTCTCGTCGTCCAGCAGGGTCACCGATCCCTCTTCCCGGTCCACCACGTAGAAGCGCCCGCTCACGGCGGAGTGGTCGACCGCGGCCGGGGACGGGCCGGTCTCCGGCTCGGCCACCGTCTCCAGGGTGGCGGCGTCCACGGCCCGGACGAGGCCTGCCTCCTCGCCGACGACGTAGGCCAGCTCGCCGTCGTCCCGGAAGGCGACCCGGTGCGTCCCCGGACCCGCCTCGATCCGGCCCAGCTCCTCGCCGGTGGCCATGTCCAGGACGGCCACGCCGGGCGCCTCGCCGCCCTGGACGGAGACCCAGAGGCGCTCGCCGTCGGGCGATCGGATCATCCGCACGGGCTTCGTGTCGACGGGGATCCGGCGGACGACGTCCCACGTGTCGGTGTCGACCTCGGCCACCAGGTTCCGGAGGGGGATGGTGACGAAGAGCCGCGACTCGTCGGGCGAGAGGACCCAGTCGGCCCCTTCGCCCGGGAGGCGCACGGTGGTCTCGGTCTGGGTGACGCCCATCCCGAAGAAGGGGTTCAGCACCGTGAGGTTGTTGCCCCGGTTCAGGGTGACGACCAGGTAGCTGTTCAGGTCGACCACGGGCTGGCGCTTCATCCGCTCCTGGATGTAGCCGGCGATCCGGTCGCGGCAGGCCTCGGTCGGGGTGTCCCCCGCCTGGTCCCGGTGGTCGACCCAGAGGGCGGGGATCCTCTCGGTCACCGGCTCGCCGCTCTCGGCGTCGGTCATCCGGACCGTGAGCCGGAACGGCTCCCGTTCCCGGAGCGTCGCGTCGGCGTCCTCGCCGGTGGGCACCAGGTCGAGCTCCACGCGGATCCCCTCGCGCACGATCTCGAGGGCATGCCCGGCCTCGGCCGACGTCCCCTGGGACGACTGCGCGGCGGCCGGCGCCGGGGCGGAGAGGGCCAGGGCGGCGGCCGCGGCCAGGACGGCGACGGAACGGGCGGCGATCCGCGGCACGGAGGAGATGGGGCGGGAGCGGAAATCGGTGTCGGGGGCCTCGGGGCCCGGGGCGTGAAGCATGGGGTCTCGGTTCCTCTCGGAGATGGTGGTGAGCGCTGCGATGTCGGACGGGAGGGGACGCCGGCGCGCGGCGCGCCGGCCGTCGCCCCCTCTAACGGCAATCCCCGTGCCGGGGTGGCTGCAAGGCTAAGACTATATATAGAAACTTCTTAGCTATTAGATGCCGCTAAAGGCGACCGTCCTTTCGCACCAGAACGGTGCAGGGAGGGCTCCGGCCGCACCGATTCGGTGCGGCGGAACGACGAGCTCCGCCCGGGCCGGGTCCC
>CAYVFM010000155.1:0-3585 GCA_964450995.1 uncultured Gemmatimonadota bacterium
GCTGGCCGCGGCCGGCGGCTCGGCGACGATCTCCGGGGGGAGCTGGCCGTCCTCGGGTCCGCTCACGTCGTCGACCTCCGTCGGCGGGGGGACGCGCGTCTCCGCTCGGTTCCGCCGGCGGCGGACGCCGGGCCGGCGGGGCGGTTCAGGATAGGGGGAGCGGCGCTGGCGCGCATCTTGTGGTGTGTGGCCGCCGGGCGGCCCGTCCGGGGCCGCGGAGCGAGGATCCGAGAGCCGACCGAAGGGAGAGGGCCGGATGGAGCTGGAAGGCAAGGTCGCGATGGTCAGCGGCGGGTCGCGGGGCCTGGGCGCGGCGCTCGCCCGCCGGTTCGCCGAGGAGGGCGCCGACGTCTCGATCTGCGCCCGGGGCGCCGACGAGCTGGCGGCGGTGGCCGAGGAGGTCCGGGCGCTCGGACGCCGGTGCGTGGCCGTCCCCGCCGACGTCGCCGACGCCGGCGACGTGGAGCGGTGGATGGAGGCCACCGTCGAGGAGCTCGGGGGCGTCGACGTGCTGGTGAACAACGCCTCGCTCCTCGGGCCGCTGGTGCCGATCGAGGAGTTCCCCGGGGACGCCTGGCGGGACGTGCTGGAGGTGAACCTCACCGGCGCCTTCCTCTGCGCCCGGGCGGCCGTCGGGCCCCTGCGCGAGAGCGGCGGGACGATGATCCACGTCTCCTCGGGCGTGGGCGACCACGGCCGGCCCGAGTGGGGCGCCTACTGCGTCTCGAAGAACGGGCTCGAGGCGCTCGCCGAGATGATGGCGGGCGAGCTGGAAGAGGACGGGGTCCGGGTCCACGCCGTGGACCCCGGCGCCATGCGCACGGAGATGCGGGCCACGGCCTACCCCGAGGAGGACCCGGAGACCCTGCCCACGCCCTACGAGGTGACCGACGCCTTCGTCTGGCTGGCCTCCGACCGGGCCGCCGACGTCACCGGCCGGCGGATCCGGGCCCAGGAGTTCGAGGCGGCCTGACGCCCGGCCCTACCAGTCGTAGACGGTCCAGCGCCGGCACTCCGCGGCCGAGCAGATCAACCGCACGCGGAAGGGCGAATCCCCGGCCCGGGGGGCGGGATGGTCCTCCACCGAGCGCACCATCCCGGCGCCGCAGGCCGGGCAGTCGGGGGCGCCGCCGGGGATCGGGCTCTCCCGGTCGGCTTCCTCCAGCGACCGCGCTTGCTCCGGGTCCAGGAGCGGGCCGAGATTGTCGTCCATGACCATGACGCGTCGGCCTCCGGGCTCGCGTGCGGCCTCCCCGCCGTCCGCGGGGCCAGGTGAAGGCGGGAAGGAGTCGCATGCAGGATAGGGCGAGCAGCGGAGCCGCCGCCACCGGGGTCGACCCCGACCGGCTGGCCGACCGCTGGCGGGACGAGTTCCCCATCCTCGAGGAAAAGGCGTACCTGAACTCCAACTCGCTGGGGGCCCTCTCCCGCCGCTCGCTGGAGGCCCGCCGGGCCTTCGAGCGGGACTGGGCGGGGAAGGGCGCCGCCTCCTGGTACGGCGACGACGGCTGGACCGCGAAGCTCGGGGAGGTCCGGGCGGCCTTCGGCCGCACCGTGGGCGCGGAGGAGGGCGAGATCGCCCTGATGCCCAGCATCTCCGCCGGGCTCACCGCGGTGGCCGACGCCCTGGACCTGCGCGAGGGCGCCCGCGTGGTGGTCTCCGAGCTCGACTTCCCCACCCTCCTCTACCAGTTCCTGGCCCGCCGGCGGCTGGGCCTGGAGGTGGAGGTCGTCGAGAGCCCGGACGGGGTCGAGGTCCCGCTGGAGGCCTGGCGGGAGGCGCTCGCCGGCGGGGCCGACCTGGTGGCCACCTCCCACGTCTTCTTCGCCACCGGCGCGATCCAGGACGTGGCCGCCCTGGGGGAGCTGGCCCGGGAGGCCGGCGCCCGTTACCTGGTGGACGCCTACCAGTCCCACGGCCAGCTCCCGGTGGACGCCCGGGCCGTCGGGGCCGACTTCCTGGTCTCCGGCGCCCTGAAGTGGCTCATGGGCGGGCCCGGGCTGGCCTTCCTGTGGGTCCGCCGCGAGCTGGCCCGTGAGCTGGAGCCGGTGGCGCTGAGCTGGTTCGGGGTCGAGGACCAGTTCGCCTTCCGGGCGCGCGGGGCCGAACCCCGGGACGACGCCCGCCGCTACGAGCTGGGCACCCCGGCCGTCGGGGCGGCCTTCACGGCGTCGGGCGGGCTCGAGATCGTCGAGGAGATCGGCGTCCCGGCCATCCGCGCCCGGAACCGGACCCTGACCGCGGACCTGGTGGAGCGGCTCCGGGGGGCCGGCTTCGAGCTGCGCGTGGCGCCGGAGGAGCGCCGCTCCGCCATCGTCCTGGCCCGCCACCCCGCGCCGGAGGCCGCCGTGGAGCACCTGGAGCGGCGGGACGTGATCTGCGACGCCCGGCCGGGCGTGGTCCGGCTCTCACCCCACTTCTACAACACCGTCGAGGACAACCGGCGGGCCGTCGAGGCGCTCGTCGAGTTCCGCGAGGACGCCGGATGAACCACGACCCGGGAGGCGAAGGCATGAGGCGCGTGCGGCTGCGACGGATCGGCCTCCGCTCGATCTTCCTGCTCTTCCTGGTCCTCTACGGGAGCGTGGGCCTCGCCGTGGGCGTTGGGCTCTACCTCCTGGCGGGGGCCGGGATCGTGGACCCCGGCCTCACCGAGACGGTGGGGATGACGGCCCTGGACCGGCTCGGGGCCTGGTCGCTGGTCCTCTTCCCTGTCCTGTACGGGGTGGTGGGCGGGGTCGCCGGCCTGGTGGGGGCGGCGCTCTACAACCTGGCGGCGGCCGTCACGGGGGGGCTGCGGCTGACCCTGGAGGACGAGCGTCGGGTCGACGTGGAGGAGGACGGCGGTTGAGCCCGGACGGGCCCTCGCCCTCAGCCGGCGGCCTGGGGCAGCTCCCGGCCCCGGGCCTCGGACAGCACCCGGCCCGGGTCCCGTCCCACCTGCCGGAGGATCCGCTCCACGGTCTCGCCGATCTTGTTGTCCGGGGTGGACGCCCCGGCGGTGAGCCCGATCTCCACCTCGCCGTCGGGCAGCCAGCCGGCGGTCTCCAGGATCTCCTCCCCCATGATCTCCTTGTGCGAGATCACCCCGGAGCCGGGGTCGACGCAGGTGGCGTCCTCGATGTGGTAGGTGGGGATCCGCTGGGAGCAGAGATGGGCCAGGTGGTTGGTGTTGCTCGAGTTGTAGCCGCCGATGACCACCATCAGGTCCGGCGCGTCCTCGAGCAGCTCGTGGACGGCGTCCTGGCGGTCCTGGGTGGCCGAGCAGATGGTGTCGAAGCTCCGGAAGCGCTCCCCGGCCTCCTCGCCCCAGCGGTCCTCCATCGCCTCGCGGACCCGGTCGGCGATGGCCAGCGACTCGGAGGCCACCATGGTGGTCTGGTTGGCGACGCCGATCCGCCGGAGGTCCTCGTCCGGGTCGAAGCCCTCCGAGTGCTTCCCCTCGAAGAAGTCGAGGAAGGCCTCGCGGTCGCCCTCGCCCCGGATGTAGTCGCAGACCCGCTCGGCCTCGTCCATGTCGCGGACGATGAGGAAGGTGCCGTCCTCCCACTTCCGGACCCGCGAGCTGGTGGCCCGGGTCTCCT